>NZ_JBEXMJ010000021.1 GCF_040610475.1 Actinopolymorpha sp. NPDC004070
CGCACGGTGGCGGCGGAGATGGGTGTGCCGTCGGTGCCGAGGTAGCGGGCTGATCCGCCGCCTCCGCATTTCGGGCACCCGTCGTGCGGGTCGATATTCGGTTGTGGGCTTTGGCCTGGTGTTCGGGGTGGTGGTATCCCGTCCCCGAGCGAACCTGTGTCGGGTGATGGCCGTTTCGGCTTACCTGCTTGTCCTCCTGGGCCTTCGTCTTGGCCTGCTGCCTCCCGCTGTGTCGGTTCACCGGCGTGGCCGGGGTTCTTGGCCGCGCTCTTGGCGGTTCTTGTCTCGTTGGTCTTGGGGGTTCCGTATTTGGGGTCGGTGCAGGGGCAGGTGCAGGGTCTGGGGCGGATGGGGGTGGCGGTGTCGTCGATGGTCCCCGCACCCGTGCCCTTCAGGAGGGTGTCGAGGGGGATGGTGACCGCGATCTGGGGTGGTCTGCCGCCGCGGACGGGTGCGGTGGAGGCGGCGGCGAGCAGGCCGAGCGCTTCGGCGAACGCGTCCCCGCGGCGCTGTTCGATGGGGCGTGTGTCGGGTTCTGGGCCTTTCTTGGGTTCGGCGAGGGGTTCGATGATCTTGCGGAGCAGTTCCATCTCCCACACCGGCAGCGTGATCCGCACCGACTCCGACTGCGCGATCCCGTTCGGGACGTAGCGAAGGGAGCGTTTCTGTTCGGCCTTGCGGTCCTTACGCTCCAGCTCCTCTCCCAGCAGCCGCTCGGCCTCTTCGGGCGCGATCCGTTCCAGCAGAGACTCGCCCAGCCTTCGCAGCTCGTCGGGGTTGTGGGTCCGGGCCGCCTCGATCAGGAACTCCTCACCCCGGTCCCGTTCATCGGCACCGACGTATCCGGGGAGTTTCTTGATCGCTTCGGCGATCACACCGGCCTGCCGGGCCGACACCACCCCCGCCGCAAGAGCCTCACCGGTCAGCCGGGCCTCCTTGTCCAGGACCCGGGCCAGCCCCACGGCAGCGGATGCTTCGCTTTGTGCGTACCGCTGTGCGGTGCGCAGGTAGACCGTGGCGTTCGGCGAGCCGGTCAGCTTCCCGATGTCACAGGCTTCGCCCTGGCGGACCAGGGCCAACTCCAGTGCTTCGAAGCGGGCCTTCTTCGCCCTCGCCCTGGCGAGCACCAACCCGCACTCCTCCGCAGTCAAAGAGCCCTTCGGGACCACCCACGCCTCATCCAGGAACGGGTCCACCGAGTCGAGCGCAGCCAGGATCCGATCGGCGGCACCGCCACCGGTCCAGGCACCCCACTCACTCGAAGACACGATCGAATGCTATCGGCCACCACCGACAACGCTTCTTCGTTCGCTCACGAGAACCCCTTACAGCCAACGTGATTCTGCGCACCGGCGCGGAGGCCCGAAGAGGATGCCCGAGATCGTGTGGACCGCACCGCGAGGAGAGTGGGAGGCTGCGTTCGTGAACGTACGCGAGGCAATGGCTCGGCGCGAGCAGGAGCGGACGCGGCTGACGGACCGGTTGACCCGGCTCCTGGCCGACGACCAGCGGGTGCTCGCCGGTTGGCTGCACGGCTCCGTCGGGCGTGGCGAGGCCGACGGGCTGAGCGATCTGGACGTCACCGTCGTGGTGGCCGACGATGCGATGGTGGCGACCACCGGAGGTCCCGGCCGGCCCACGACCTACGAGCAGGTGCGAACCTCCCCGCGTGGCCGGTTCGTGGCCGGCCTGGGACAGCCAACGCTGCTGACCGAGGCGCCGCAGAACGCGCCGGCCGGCGGTGCGTTCCTGTCGTCGTTCTTCTCCGGGGAGTACGGCCCGCACGGAATCGACGGGGAATGGATTCCCCGGTCCACCGCGGCACAGCCGGAGAACACGCTGCTCCTGCTCGACCGGCGCGGCACGACGGCGCCGGAGTCCCCGAGCCGGTCGGAACGCGGCTCCCACGAGCTGACCCCAGGACCGGCGCCACGGTCGCCCCTGGAGACGGCGGTCGCGGAGTACTGCTCGTTCTGGGCGATGCTGATGTGGGCCGGCAAGTACGCCGCACGCGCCGATCCGGACGGCTGCGCGACCCTGCTGGCGTACGCCGTTCGGTCGCTGGACGTGGTGACCCGGTTCGCCGGTGTCACGCCGCCCACCGCGCCCAGCGCCACCACCGGCCTCTCCGCGGCCGCGGTCGGCGAGCGGCTTCGGGCACAGGCCAGGTCACTGTGGCTGCTCGCCGACCGGATGGACGCACTCGCCCCGCGCCTGGACGAGCGTGACGTGGTTCTTCCCGAGGACGTGAGCTCGGCCGTCCGGCGGTACCTCCGTCTGGTCGAGGAGCTGGTCGGGGCGGGTGGTGGAGACGGCAGGTGAGACGGAGCGGGTGCTGTCCGAAGGCGGCCACCAGATCGGGACTCCCCGGAGCTGAGCACCGTTCCCCTGCGCGGGTTGAGGTTTCGCCGCCCACAGAAGCCGGAGCAACCGAAGGTTGACGTCCACCGGCCGATCGCGGTCTTTCCGTCGTACGAGGCGGGGATGGGAGGATGACCGCGATCGGCTCCACGGCGAAGGGATGGCAGGAATGGCGCAGGACGACGGCCACGTGGACGTGAACTTCGGTCAGGTCCTCTACGGCGCCGACTACAACCCCGAGCAGTGGCCGGACGACGTCTGGGACGAGGACGTCCGGCTGATGCGAGAGGCACACGTCACCACGGTGAGCGTGCCGGTCTTCGGCTGGGTGTCGCTGCAGCCGGACGAGGAGACGTTCACCTTCGAGTGGCTGGACCGCGTGCTGGACAAGCTCGATGCGCAGGGAGTGCGGGCCAATCTCGCCACCGCGACCGCGTCGGTCCCGGCCTGGGTGACCCGCCGCTACCCCGACGTGCTGGTCATGGACGAGGACGGCGTCCGCCGTCGGCACGGCAACCGGCACACGTTCTGCCCGTCCTCGCCGAACTTCCGCCGGTTGTCCACTGCTCTCGTCCGCGAGATCGCCACGCGGTACGCCGACCACCCGGCCCTGCAGCTGTGGCACATCGGCAACGAGTACGGCACGTTGTGCTACTGCGGCCTGTGCGCGGAAGCCTTCCGCGCATGGCTGCGCGAGCGGCACGGCAGTCTCGACCAGCTCAACCACAACTGGAACACCGCTTTCTGGGGGCACACCTTCACCGACTGGTCGCAGGTCGAACCCCCTGTCAGCAAGGGCGAACGCGCCGTTCAGGCGTTGCGCATCGACTGGCACCGGTTCGCCTCGGACGCTCTGCTGAACTGCCTGCGCGCCGAGGTCGCGGTGATCCGTGAGGTGACTCCGGACGTTCCGGTGACCACCAACCTGATGGGTGCGTTCTTCCCGCTCGACTACCACCGCTGGGCGCGCGAGCTCGACATCGTGTCGTGGGACAACTACCCGCGCCCGAACGACCCGCCGGAGACGGTGGCGTTCAACCACGCGCTGATGCGCGGCCTGCGGGAGGGGCAGCCGTTCCTGTTGATGGAGCAGAGCCCGTCCCAGCAGAACTGGCAGCCCTACAACTGGATCAAGCCGCCGGGCCTGCTGCGGCTGCAGTCCTACCAGGCGGTCGCCCAGGGCGCGGACTCGGTGATGTACTTCCAGTGGCGGCGTTCCCGCGGCGGCATCGAGAAGCTGCACGGCGCCGTGGTCGAGCACCACGGCCGCTCCGACGCCCGGGTCTTCCGCGAGGTGGCCGAGATCGGCCGGGAGCTGGAGGCCCTCGGCACTCGCACGACCGGCGGGCGGGTCGCCGCCCGGGCCGCGGTGCTGTTCGACTGGCCGACCTGGTGGAGTCTGCGGTTCTCCAGCGGCCCGAGCGTCGACCTGGACTACCTCGAGCAGTGCCGGTCGGCCTACACCGCCCTGCACCAGCTCGGCGTGCAGGCCGACGTGCTCGCACCGGACGCCGACCTCTCGGCGTACGACCTGATCGTGGCGCCGGTGCTCACCATGGTCGAGGAGCCGGTCGCCACCGCGATCGCCGACCGGGTACGCGCCGGGGCGACCTTCGTGGCCACGGCGTTCACCGGGCTGGTCGACGAGCACGAGCTCGTTCACCCCGGCGGCGCGCCCGGTCCGCTACGGGACGTTCTCGGACTGACCGTGGAGGAGACCGACGCGCTCCCGCCGGACCGGACGAACGCGGTCCGGCTCGGCGCCGATGTGGAAACGTTGCCGGCCGGCACCGAGCTACCCGCCGGGATCCTGTGCGAGCGGGTGTTCCTGGAGGGCGCGAAACCGGTCGGGGAGTACACCCGCGACTTCTACGCCGGCGAGCCCGCTCTCACCCGCAACTCCTACGGCCAGGGCCAGGCGTACTACCTGCCCACGCTGCTCACCGGCGACGGCCTGCGGCGTCTCCTCACCGCGCTGTGCACCGAGGTCGGTATCGGCTCCCCACTCGCCGGCGGCGCCCCGCCACCGGCCGGGGTGGAGGTGACCCGCCGGGTCGGTCCGTCCGGAGAGGGTGTGCTCTACCTGCTCAACCACGGCGCGACCGCCGGCAACGTGCGGTTGCGTCCGGGCGTGCACACCGATCTGCTCACCGGGCGGACGTACGAGGGTGAGGTGCCGGTGCCACACCGTGGCGTGCTGATCCTGGCCGAGCCGACCGGCTGACCGCTCGGCGCGAGGCGGTCGTGCCACGGGAGGTCACGGGAGCACGAGAGAAGGGGACGGGCGATGGCGTTCCGGGTCGGAATCACCCGCGACTTCCGCGCACCCGACGGGAGCATCGGCTGGGGTGACATCGGGCTGTCGGCGCTGGAACAGGTGCCCGGCGTGGAGTGGGAGTTCCTGCCCACCGAGACCGACGGGCTCGACGAACTCCCGGCCGAGGTGGTGGCGGCGTACGACGCCCTGCTGGTCCTCACCCCGCGGGTGACCGCCGCGTCGTTGACCGGCGCAAACCGGCTGCGGATCGTGGCGCGGTTCGGTGTCGGCTACGACAACGTGGACGTGGCCGCGTGCACCGACGCAGGCGTCGTGGTCACCATCACCCCTGACGGAGTACGCCGTCCGGTGGCGGTCTCCGCGCTCACTCTCCTGCTGGCGTTGACGCATCGGGTCCGGGTAAAAGACCAACTGGTGCGCACGGGGCGCTGGGAGGACAAGCTCGACCACCTCGGGGTCGGCGTCACCGGCCGCACCCTCGGCGTCGTCGGCTGGGGCAACATCGGCCAGGAGGTGTCCCGGGTCTGCTCCCCGCTGGGCATGCGCCGACTCGCGGCCGACCCGTACGCCGACGCGGCGGCAGCGGTTCGGGCCGGCGTCGAACTCGTCGACCTGGACGAGCTTCTGGACCACTCCGACTTCGTGATCCTCACCTGCGCCCTGACGCAGCACACGCGCGGCCTGATCGACGCCGAACGCCTGGCGAGGATGAAGCCGTCGGCGTTCCTGGTCAACGTCGCTCGCGGGCCGGTCGTCGACCAGCCGGCGTTGACGCGGGCGCTCGCGGAGCGGCGGATCGCCGGCGCCGCCCTGGACGTGTTCGACCCCGAGCCACCCTCGCCCGACGACGCGCTGCTCGCGCTGGACAACGTCCTGCTGGCTCCGCACGCGATCGCCTGGACCGACGAGCTCGCGCTCGGCAACGGCCGCAGCGCGGTGCAGGCGATCCTCGACGTGGCAGCCGGTCGCCGTCCCACCTACGTGGTCAACCCGCAGGCGTGGGCGCCGCCCGCCCCGAGCGAAGGAGCCGGCCGTTGAACCAGTCCGAGCACACCCAGCAGCATGAGACCGGGGCGCAGTCCGAGACCGGCGTGCACCGGGCGGTCCGCGCGGGGGAACTCGTGGTGGGCACCTTCGTGTTCGAGTTCGCCACTGCGGGCATCGGGCGGCTGGCGGCCGGCGCCGGCGCGTCGTTCGTCATCTACGACACCGAGCACACCGGGTGGACCTGGGAGACCATCGGCAGGCTGGTGGCCACGACGCGGGGCACCGGCGCCGACAGCTACGTCCGGGTGCCCACCACCGACCGGTCGGAGATCTCCCGGGCGCTGGACGTCGGCGCCCGGGGCGTGATGGTCCCGATGGTGGAGTCCGCCGACCAGGCGAGCACCATCGTGGCCTGGGCGAAGTACCCCCCGGTGGGGCAGCGCGGTGCGGCGTTCGGCCTGGCCCACGACGACTACGTACGCGGTGACGGCGCCGCCTACATGCGCCGGTCCAACGCCGACAACCTCGTGTTGACACAGATCGAGACCGCCGCCGGTCTGGCGGCCGTGGAGGAGATCGCCGCCGTCGAGGGCGTGGACGTCCTGTGGGTCGGGCAGTACGACCTGACCACCAGCATGGGCATCCCGGGGGAGTTCGGTCACCCCGACTACCTGGCGGCTCTGGATCGCGTCGCCGCGGCGGCCCGCAACCACGGCAAGGTGGCGGGCTTCATGGCCGGAAGCCCTGCCGAGGCGGCGATGCTGGCCGAACGCGGCTTCTCGATGTTCGCCTACAGCGGTGACCTGTGGATCTACCAGGATGCGCTCCGGGCCGGAATCCGCGAGCTGCGAGAGACGGCGCAAGCGCGGCTTGCGGGCGGGACTCGCGACGGCGAGACAGCCACCAGGGAAGCACCGTGAGGATCACCGACGTCCGGGTCGCCGAGGCACCGATCGGTTCCGGCTTCTCCAACGCCGTCATCGACTTCTCCTCGATGACCGTCTCGGTGGTGGCCGTGGAAACCGACCGGGTGGTCGACGGCGAACGCGTGGTCGGCTACGGATTCAACTCCAACGGCCGTTACGCCCAGACCGGCATCCTCACCGGGCGGTTGCTTCCGCGCCTGCGCGCGTGCCTACCCGAGCGGCTGGTCGACGCCGGCACCGGGCTGCTGGACCCAGCCGCCGCGAACGCGGTGATGCGGACGAACGAGAAGCCCGGCGGGCACGGTGACCGGGCCGTCGCGGTCGGCATCTTGGACATGGCGCTGTGGGACGCCGCGGCGAAGGCGGCCGGTCAGCCGCTGCACCGGTTGCTGCGGAGCCGCTACGGCCTGCCCACTCCGGAGGACGATTCGGTCTGGGTCTATGCCGCCGGCGGCTACTACTACCCCGACGGCACGGTCGGCTCCCTCCGGGAGGAGATCCGGCGCTACCTCGAGCTCGGCTACCGCGACGTCAAGATCAAGATCGGCGGTGCCTCGCTCGCCGAAGACGTCGAACGTGTCGAGGCGGTGCTCGACCTGCTGCCCGACGGTTGCCGGCTGGCCGTGGACGCCAACGGGAGGTTCGACCTGCCGACGGCGCTGGCCTACGCCGAGGCGCTGTCGGCGTACGACCTGAACTGGTACGAGGAGCCGCTGGACCCCTTGGACTACCTCGGCCACGCCGTGCTCGCCGAGGCCTACCCGGGCTCGCTGGCCACCGGCGAGAACCTCTTCGCGGTGCCGGAGGTCCGCAACCTCGCCCGCCACGCCGGCCTGCGCGCCGACCGTGACGTGCTGCAGATGGACCCGTCGCTGAGCTACGGCGTACCGGAGTACGCCGCGATGCTCTCCTGTCTGGACGGTGCCGGGTGGCCGCCGACGCGCTGCGTGCCGCACGGCGGCCACCTGTACAACCTCGCCGTGGCGGCGGCCTTCGGCCTCGGCGGGTGCGAGTCGTACCCGCGGGTCTTCGAGCCGTTCGGCGGCTTCGCCGACGACGCGCCGGTTGCCGGCGGCCGGGTCCGGCCGAGCGACCGCCCGGGCGTGGGCATCGAGGGCAAGGCCGACCTGCACCGTCTGGTGCGCGAGTTGTTCGACTGAAGCCCGCGGTCAGCCCATGCTCTTCGCGCCGTCCAGGGACTCCCGGATGATGTCGGCGTGTCCCGCGTGCTGGGTCGTCTCGGCGACGATGGCGAGCAGCGCCCTACGTGCGGACCACCGGGCGCCCGGCGCGAACCACGGCGCCTCCGGCAGTGGGTGCGAGGCGTCCAGGTCCGGCAGTGTCGCGATCAGTTCGTCGGTACGACGGGCGATCTCCGCGTAGTGGTCGAGCACGCCGGCCAGCGTCTCACCGGGCTGCATCCGGAACTCCTCAGACCACTGCGCGATGACCTCCTCGCTGTACTGCATGCTCGCCGGACCCTCGACGATGAACCGTGTCCAGTTCGCCTCCGACGAGGCCACGTGCTTGATCAGGCCGCCGAGGCACAGCACGCTCGCGGTGGTCCGCGTGGCTGCCTGCTCGTCGGTGAGGTCGCGGGTGGTGTAGCGCAGGAAGTGCCGGGCCTGGGCCAGGGCGGCCAGCAGGTCGGCCCGCTCGCCGGTGACGGACGCGGCGGAGGCGGCGGAGGCGGCTGCCGCAGCGGCGGATACAGCGTCGGAGGCAGAGGTGGAGGCGGAGCTGGAGGCGGAGGGCTGGCTGGTGGTCGAGGCGGTCATGGCGGCGATCCCTTCTTCGGTGGCGTTTGATCCCACGGTAGGAGCCCCACCGGCCACTTCCTGTCCTCAATCAGCGCGCTCCGGAAATCAGCTTCCGAGCGGGCCAGCCGACCTGGCCGATGTCACGAGGTGTCACCGTCGCCGCTCGGCCGAGGCTGGCGCCGCGCACAGCCGAACCATTGTTTGTGCCCTGCGGTACCGATGTCCAATCCACGTTCGGCCGAATTTTTGAATTGTGATTGCCGGGCACCGTCACGGCTTTTGTGGAACCCGCCTCGGGGCACTGCCCTGAACCCAGGGAAAGACCGCTTGACGCAGCCGGGAATTCCGCGGTGAGGGATCGCGGCGTACGTATTCTGTCCGCTATGCCTCTTCAGCCTCACCTTCACCAGCGCCCGTTGAAGGTCGCCGTTCTCGGCCCGGTGGCATGGCGGACACCGCCGCGTCATTACGGTCCCTGGGAACTCGTCACCAGCCTGCTCACCGAGGGGCTGGTCGCCCGCGGGCTCGACGTCACGTTGTTCGCCACCCTCGACTCGCAGACCACCGCCACGCTGGACGGGATCTGCCCGAACGGGTACGCGGAGGACCCCGGGCTCGACGGCCGGGTGTGGGAGGCGATGCACATCGCGTACGCCCTCGAACGCTCGGGAGAGTTCGACCTCGTGCACAGCCACCTGGACTGGCTGCCGCTGGCGTTCTCCGCCCACTGCCGGGCGCCGCTGCTCACCACCGTGCACGGCTTCTCCGGCCGCGGCATCCTGCCCGCCTACGCCCGTGCCCGGTCGTCGTACGTCTCGATCTCCGACGCCGACCGCGCGCCCGAGCTCGACTACGTGGCCACCATCCACCACGGCATCAACCTGACCGAACTCCCGTACTCACCCGACGGTGGCACCGGCCTGGTCGCGTTCGGCCGGATCCATCCGGACAAGGGAACCGCCGAGGCGATCGACGTCGCTCGCCGCGCCGACCTGCCGTTGACGATCTGCGGGATTGTTCAGGATGAGAGTTATTTCATCGAACGCGTCCGTCCGCACATCGACGGCGACCGGGTGCGCTACCTCGGTTCGGTGGGACCGAAGGACCGGGCGGAGATCCTCGGCAACAGCCTCGCGCTGCTGCATCCGATCTCCTTCGACGAGCCGTTCGGACTGTCGGTCGTGGAGGCGATGGCCTGCGGAACTCCCGTGGTGGCGTTCCGCCGGGGCTCGATGCCGGAGGTCGTCGACGACGGGGTGACCGGCTTTCTGGTGCACACCGTCGAGGAGGCCGTCCGGGCGGTGGGCGTGGTCGGCGCGCTGGACCGGGCGGCCTGCCGTAAACATGTGGAAGAACGCTTCGGAGTGGACCGGATGGTCGACGAATACGTGCGTGTCTACCGCGATATCGCCTCAACCGAGTTGAGCCCTTGGTAAATTCACAGGCGCCGAAGAGACCCGACCGGGTCCGGTGCAGGTTCGCGGAGGCCGATTTCGTAGGAAGGCGCCCCGCTGAACCCGTTTTTGTTGGCCTCGAGAAAGCCCGGGCCGGCTGGCGCCTTCCCCCGTGTGGCAGTAATTGCCGCCCGGGCGCATGAGCAGAAGGCACGGTATGGCTACCAGCTTTGGCTTCCTCAGTACCCACCCCCCGACGCAGTGCGGTCTGGCGACCTTCAACTGCTCACTCGCCGCCCAGCTCACAGCGGGTGGCGTCGGCGGTGGGATCGTGCGGGTTCTCACGGAGGGTGACGATCGTCGCGCCTCGCCGGGTGTCGTACACACCTGGTCGGCCGCCCACGCCACCGGCTGGCTGGGTGCTGCCTCGGCACTGAACCAGTTCGACGTGGCGGTGATCCAGCACGAGTACGGCATCTACCCCGGCCCCGACGGCCAGGACGTTCTGCCGCTGCTGCGACGACTGCGGGTTCCGAGCATCGTGGTGCTGCACAGCGTCCTGACCAACCCGAGCTTCCGGCAGCGGATCCTGCTCGAGCAGATCGGTTCGATGGCCGACGCGGTGGTCACCATGACGCAGGCCGCACGCGACCGCCTGGTGGCGGGGTACGCCGTGGACCCGGCGAAGGTGACGGTCATCCCGCACGGCGCGCCCGAGTACGTCACCCGGCCGACCGAGGCCCGGACGGCACCACACCTGCTCACCTGGGGCCTCATCGGGCCCGGCAAGGGCATCGAGTGGGCGTTGCAAGCGCTGCCACACCTGCGCGACCTCGACCCGCGGCCGACCTACACCGTGGCCGGCCGCACCCACCCGAAGATCCTGGAACGCGACGGCGAGGCCTACCGCCGCGGCCTGCAGCGGCTGGGCGAGGAGCTCGGCGTGGCCGACACCGTCACTTTCGACGCGGTCTACCGCGACACCGAGTCGCTGAACCGGCTGATCCGGTCCGCCGACGTGGTGGTGCTGCCCTACGACTCCCGCGAGCAGGTCACCTCCGGCGTACTCATCGAGGCGGTCGCGGCGGGCATCCCCGTGGTGGCGACGAGCTTCCCGCACGCGGTGGAACTGCTCGCCGACGGCGCCGGCCTGGTGGTTCCGCACCAGGACCCCGTGGCCCTGGCGGCGGCCGTCCGGCGGATCCTCACCGAGCCCGGACTGGCCGGCGGGATGGTCGGCGCGAGCACCACCTCGACGCTGAGCTGGCCGGCGGTGGCCGAACGGTACGACACCCTGGCCAACCGTCTCCTGGCCGCGCGGCGTTACACCGCGGCGGCGCTGCCGTCGTGATGTCCGTGATCGCGCCCGCGCCCTCGTTCAGCCACGTCATCCGGATGTCGGACGACACCGGGCTGTTCGAGCATTCTCGCAACGCCATCGTGCGCCGTGAGCACGGTTACTGCACCGACGACGTGTCCCGCGGGCTCGTCGTCACCAGCCGCGAGCCGGACCCCTCGGAGGAGGTGGTCCGGCTGGCGGAGATCTACCTCACGTTCCTCACCCACGCCCAGGACCACACCGGCGCGTTCCGCAACCGGCTGGGTCACGACCGGCGGTGGAGCGACCGGCCGGCCCTCGGAGACTGGTGGGGGCGGGCATTGTGGGGTCTCGGCACCGCCGCGGCCCGCAACCCCGCTCCATGGATCCGCAAGGAGGCCATGATCGCCTTCGACCTCGGGGCCACCAAGCGGTCCTGGGCGGTGCGCGCCATGGCGTTCGCCGGACTCGGCGCGGCCGAGGTGCTCCGCGCCCACCCTGACCACAAGGGTGCGGCGGCGCTGCTCGCGGACGCCGCCAAGGCCGTGGGCGGCCCGGGCGAGGACCCCGACTGGCCGTGGCCGCAGGAGCACCTCACCTATGCCAACGCCTCGCTGGCCGAGGTGGTCATCGCCGCCGGAAAGCTGGGCGGTGACCAGCGGGTGCTCGAGTCGGGGCTGCGGATGCTCGCCTGGCTGCACGACGTCCAGCGCAACGGCGACCGGCTGTCGGTGATCGCGGTGGGCGGATACCGCCGCAACGGTCCCCGGAACCGCCACGACCAGCAGCCGATCGAGGTGGCCAGCTTCGCCGACGCGTGCGCCACGGCGGCCGAGGCGACCGGCGACGAGTCCTGGGACGACGGGATCAGCCAGGCGGTGGCGTGGTTCCTCGGCGACAACGACCTGGGCACGCCCATGTGGGACTCCACCACCGGTGGCAGCTACGACGGGCTCACCCCGACCGGTCCCAACCCCAACCAGGGCGCGGAGTCGACCCTCGCGCTCGTGTCCACCCTGCAGCACGCCAGGCGCCTGTCGTGACGGCACCGGGCCTGGCCTCCCGGCTGGACCTGGTGCTGGCCCCCGACTCCCGTCGGGTGATCATCCGGCCGTTCGTGCCGGGGGAGGACGACGACCTCGTCCGCGCCCGGATCTCCGCACTGGTCGAGCGGGTCGTCCGCCTCGACGACGACGAGACCGGGCGGCTCCTGCAGCAGACGCTGCTGCACTTCGGGGAACGTCACCACGACCTGGAGATGACGTTCCTGCACCACTACGACCTCGTACGCCCGCGCATCGACCGGCACGCCGAGCTGTCACCCACGGCCCGGCTGCTGGTCGGTGCGTACTGCAGTCAGGAGTTCGCCGTCGAGGCGGCTGCGCTGTGCAACCCGTCGATGGTGCCCCACCCGGACCAGTCCGGCCTGTCCGCCGGCCAGTTGCGGGTGGCGCTGAGCCTGCGCCAGATCGGCGAGGGGCACCTGTCCTCGATCGGGTTCGCCACCGGCGTGATCGACCCCGGTCGTGGCCGCCTCGACGTGGCCGACCGGCGGGGTCCGCTGCTGGCCGGCCGGCGGGCCGGCACCCGGCACCGCCGGGACCTGTTCGCCTCGGGGCTGGAGGAGGACGGCTGGAACGACAAGGTGTCCGCGGCCGTCCTCGCCTCCCTGCCGGAGGGGTTCGACGACGAGGACTTCGACCGCGCGCTGTCCCACCTGCCGGCGGACCTGCTGGCCGGCGAGGAGGAGGCGGCCGCGGTGGACCGGCTCCGGTGGGCCGCCTCGGCCAGCTACGCCGTCACCTTCCCCGAGGAGGTGCCGCTGAGCCAGCGGGTGCTGTGGCCGCTGACCGCCACCGAGAGCAACGGCATGGAGGACGCGCGGTTCGTGCGGTTCGTGGCCGACGACGGTGAGGCGGCCTACCACGCGACCTACACGACGTACGACGGCAGGCACATCAGCGTGCGCATGCTGAGCACCGCGGATCTGCGCAACTTCGAGGTGACACCGGTGCGGGGGCCGGCCGCGCGCAACAAGGGGATGGCGTTGTTCCCGCGTACCGTCGGTGGCCGCCACTTCGCCCTGTGCCGCTCCGACGGGGAGACCATCGGGCTGAGTGCGCTGGACCGGCAGAACCGCTGGCAGCAGCCGGTGCCGCTGTACGTCCCCCGCCTCGGCTGGGAGCTCACCCAGGTCGGCAACTGCGGTTCACCGCTGGAGACCGAGGCGGGCTGGCTGGTGCTCACCCACGGGGTCGGGCCGATGCGGAGGTACGCCATCAGCGCGCTGCTGCTCGACCTGCACCGGCCCGAGCGGGTGATCGCCCAGCTGCCCGGAGTGCTCCTCGCGCCCCAGGACGAGGAGAGCGAGGGGTACGTGCCGAACGTCGTCTACTCCTGCGGCGGCGTGTTACACGCAGGAACACTGTGGTTGCCCTACGGCGCAAGCGACACCCGGGTCGGCTTCGCCACCGTCAACGTCGCCACCCTGCTCGCCGCGATGGGACAGTGACGACGCCTGGACCAGCACGGGCGTGCCGTTCGGGGTGGCGGACGCGGCGGCCCTCGTCCGTACCGGCGCGGGCACCGGCAGGGCGGAGGCGGTGATCCGCCCGCGTCGTACGGCGTTGCGGTTGGCCTCGGTGGTGCCACCCCACACGCCGTAGGTCTCCGGCAGTCCCAGCGCGTGGGAACGGCAGGGTTCGAGAACGGGGCAGGCCGCGCAGAACTCCAGCGCCCGGGCCTCGCGGGTCAGTCGCTGCGGAGGTTTCTCGCCCTCCGGTCCGTAGAACAGCCCGTCAGGTGCACGGACGCAGGCAGCCTCGTGGTGCCACGCCCGCGACCGGGCGGGCATCGGCTTCCTCCGGCCGCCCGGGACGGCAGCACGCCGTCGTGCCATGCGAGAACCCCATTCCGCTGCTTTCGTCCGGCTTGTGCCGGCCTCCCGCGCTCACCCCCGCGTTCTCGCGCCTTGCTCGAGCCCCTTCGTCCCCTGACATGGGCTCACGGTGGGCTTACGGTGTAAGCGACGCCGTTGCGCCAACCTTACGTTGTAAGCGGCCCTGCGCAAAGCACGCGTCGGACTCCGACGTGGTACGCAGGGGGGTGGACACGCCCAGGCCGGCGCCACGGCGAGACAGGAGCGTCCCCATGAATGCACCCGGGACACCGCAACCTTCAGGCGGTGACAGATCGACCCGGTCGACCGGCTCGACGCGCACCCACGACAACTCGGCCCCCGGGCGCGGCGGCCTCAACCGCGAGCTGATCGTCTCCGCGGCCATCGAGTACGTCGACGAGCACGGGCTGGCGATGCTCACCATGCGCCGCCTCGGCGAGCACCTGGGCGTGGAGGCGATGTCGCTCTACCGCTACGTGAACGGCCGGGAGGACCTGCTGGAGGAGATCGTCCGCCGGATGGTGGACGGCCTGCACGTGGACCGCGCCCGGCGCGAACTCCTCGCCGGCCCCGGCTGGCAGGCCTACCTCCAGTGGCTCGCGCACGCCGTCCGCCGGCTGGCCCGCCAGCATCCGCAGCTGTTCCCGCTGATCGCCACCCGGCACCCGGCTGCGCCCTGGCTGCGGCCGCCGCTGCGCAGCCTGGACGTGGTCGAGGACTTCCTGGCCACCCTCGTCGACCGCGGGTTCACCATGGAGGACGCCGTGATGGCCTACCGCGCGTTCACCAGCTACCTGCTCGGCTACCTCCTGCTGGAGGTGTCCACGCTGAGCGGCCGCACCGTCGCCGAGGACTCGCTGACCGAGGTGGCCAAGTCCCCACCGGCCTCACCGGTGCCACTGGACGGCTACCCCCACATCCAGCGGCTGGAGACGCTGCTGTCCCAGGACCACACCGACCTGGAGTTCGAGCTGTCCCTGGAGGACATGCTGGACCGCATCGAGCGGCTGCTGGCCAGCGACCGGTCCTGAGCCTCAGCGGTCGCACTCCAACCTCAGCGGTCGGACGCAGGCCAGACGTAGGGCAGATCGGGAGGTACGCCGGGGAAGAGGCCGGCGTACGTCGCGCTGTCCTTGCGGACCAGCGCGGACTGGTGACTGCGGTGGAAGTCCGGGTCGCCCAGCCACGGCGGCAGCTCGCCGGCGTCGGCGAGGGCGGACTGTTCGCGGATCTCCTCCCGCCCGGTGGCCTGGGCGAGGTCGGCCCGCATGGTGGCGGCGCAGGTGTCCCGGCGGCCGGTGCCCGTCCAGACCCGGCAGACCTCCAGCCCGTACCTCACCAGCGCCTCGGGGTAGCCGGTCCACATCCGCACCACCGGGTGGTGCCGCCAGCCGTGGCCGGGGACGGTGAGCCCGCGCAGCACCTGCAGGGTCTCGACCCGCTGCTTGCCCAGCCGGCGCTGGTCGAGGACCCGGGCGGAGGCGGCGAAGTCGGCGTACGGCAGGAACGTCTGCATCCTGCAGGGTTTCCCGACACCGCCCGGGCCAATCCCGACGGGTGCCGTTCGAGCTGGGCTGCCCTAGTCGTCGAGGAACTCCCGGCACGCGGACTTGTAGTGGTAGTCCGGCCCGCAGTCGTTCGTCACGTAGGTCTTGCCGTCCGAACAGATCACGCTCGGCAGGTCGCCGCCGGACTGTCCGCGCCGCCAGACCCAGGCGTTGATGACCTCGGTGTCGGCCAGGTTCCAGCACCGGAAGTCGATCCGGTAGTCCTCGTACTCGCACTCGTCGTGCCACCTGCCGTCGACGGCCGTGCGGTGGCGCCTGATGTTGGGCTTGCAGTAGCGCTGGCTGACCCGAGCGGCGTCGGGGTTGCACCACCGCCAGTCGGTACGCCGAGAGCTGGTGCTGTAGTCGTGGCAGTTGTTCCAGTACTCCCACGGGTCGCCGCCGTGCCGGCTGGCCTGCGCCTCGCGACCGCCGGGCAGCAGGTCCAGGGCGCTCAGGCCGAGCACCATGCCGGTGGTCAGGACCCCCTTGAGCAGGCTGCGGCGGTTGATGTGGTCGCGTTCGATCAGCTTGCGCACCGCGCTCGGTGTGGCGTTGGCGGGCGGCGAGCTCGCACTCGGGATCGGGATCGGGGTGGTGTCAGTGGTCATGACCATGCCTTCTTTCCGGTGCTCTTTCCGGTGTCCTCGCGTGGCCAGCACAGTTCGGTGACCCGGTGCAGGAACTCCACCCGCCGCTCACAGAGGTGTTTGTGGTCGCGTTCGCCGGCGAGGGTCGTGACGGTGGACGGGGTGGCGTGGATGACCACCATGTCCGAGGACCCCTGGTCCGCGGGGGAGACCTCCTCGGCCCACACCTCACCGGTGGGAACCGCCGCGCCCGACCACACCGGCACCAGCCGGTGCGCAAGGGCGGGTTGACGGATGTCGAGGTGGCCGACCCCGGGGATCCGCTTGCTGACCTCGAGCACCTCGACGTTGTGCGCGGCCGGCCGGCCCGCGGTCACCCGCAGGCCCTCCGGGCTGTCGTGGAAGCCGAGCCCGGCGAAGTAGCGGAGTACGTGCGAACCCGGCATCTTCGGGTCCGGCAGCCAGGTCGCCGCCTCGTGCCAGGGCCCCCGCCACACCGCGAGTCCCTGGTCGGCCTGGTCGCTGTGGCCGATCATGCACTGGCCGCCCTGCATCTGGACGACGTTGCTCCAGTGCCCGTCGATGACGCGTTCGAGGACGTGGTCGTAGTTGCCGGCCCTGGCGATGTGCAGCTGGCGCAGGTCGAGGCCTTCCGGCGTACCCGCGTAGGGCCGGTTGGTCGTGATGCGGACCGAGGCCGACCACGGCTCGGTCAGGTCGTATCCGGGCGCGCACAGCGTCACCCGGCCGCCGTCCGCGGACCGGAAGTGCGTACGTGCGGAGGCGTGCTGGTCGTCGTGCACCGTGGCTCCTGTCGTCGTGTGGTGATCGGGCGGGTTGGTGGGGCCGGTCGGTCAGCCGGCCGGTCTGGCGGTCAGCCGGTTCCGGTGGCGGCCAGCAGGACCACGGCGAGGACGCAGCAGCAGGCGAACGTCAGCAGCAGGCGCAGGGTCCGGTCGTACGCCGCGAGTCGGCCGTCCCAGTGGCCGTCGTCTCGATGGGCATGCCGGGCCAGCACCATGGCGGCCCGGCCGGCACCGAACGCCAGGCCCGCGGCCAGTCCCTGCGGCCAGGTCGCGCACAACGCCACGGCCAGTACCAGCACGTGGGGAAGGCCCGTGGTCATGTACGTACGCACACCGGTGCCCATCTCGAAGCCGAAGTGCAGGGCGCCGTAGCGAGGTCCGTCGTCGCCGATCGACTCCGGAACCTGCCTGCCGTTCTGCGGCAGCCGCAGCCGCAGGAGGCCGAACTCGTTCAGGCCGACCAGGACGGCGACCGCCACGACCGCGACCGCGGCCGGGACCGGGCGTACGACCGGCCGCACCAGCAGGCCGAGCGCCACCGCGACCACCGCGCTGGTGAGGCCACCGGCCAGCAGGCCGGCACTGAACCACCACCGGGAACGTTCTCGCCAGACTGACGAGACCAGCATCGCCGAATTGTGGCTTCATACCGAGCCCGAGATGGAGTACCCCGCGGCCAGTGCCAGCACGACCCAGGCGAGCAGGACCGGGGCGGTGGCGAACGCCCACCACCGGGCCAGCGCCGGCACGGCCAGGGCGGCCAGGAGCAGCGCGGCAGCGGGTGCCAGCGGATGGGTGAGGTGCCGGCGAGAGCGGGGCGAGCGGGTCCCGCCCACGGTGTCTGCCCGGATCGACATGTGTCGTCAGCCGTTCTGGCCGGGGTTGGACGTCGCGGAGGCCTCGGCCAGCGCCTCGGCGTCGGTGACCACCGCGTCGACGACCTTCTTCGAGCCGGCCGGCTCCCGGGTCACCATGGCGCCGGCCCGGTCCAGGACCACGATCGCCGGCCGCCACCCCGGATCCAGCAGGTGGCAGGCGGCCGGGTCCGCGACGAACCTCGCGCCGGTGAGTCCGGCGAACTTCGCCACCTGCGTACGGGCTAGCACCACGAAGTCCAGCGCCGCCGACGATCCGTTCGCCCGGTCGTCGAAGTACGGCGCGACCTCCGCGCACACCGGGCAGTTGTCGTCGACCAGCAGGACGACGGCGCACATCGCGTCGTCTCGTGGGCGCACCGACAGCGGGGTCTCCGGGGTGTGCGGGATCGTTCCCACACTGCCCGCCCCGCCGTCCGCCGCGACGGTCACGCCGACCGCTGCGGCCACGCCGGCCTGCAGGTCGCGAAGCTGGCGCAGCATCCCGGCCATCGCGAAGGCGAGGAGCGCCAACGCCAACCAGGCGAGGACGACCGCGCCGACAAGAGCTTGCATCAGTTCCTCCGGAACGAGGTGGTTGGAGACGACGGCTGGGCGCACCGGTGTTTCGCGGGTGCAGTCGCCGGAGTCGAAGGGTGCGCAAGGACCGCCTGCGTCGTACGGAACGAGGCGGGCACCAACGCCGTGAGAACGGCGAGGACGAGTGCCGGTACGAGGACGGACACCGACGCGAGCCGGCCAGTCCCGGTAAGGCTTTCGACGAAAGGTGTGGGACCGGTGGAAAGACTCGCGGCGACCGCGGCCGCGACGGCGAACCCTCCGGCCCGCACCAGCACAGGTAACCGGAGCGGCCCGTCGCCGCGCAGGCACCCACACGGTGCGTCCGGACGGGTGCGGCGCAACGCCGTCAGGTACGTCAGAAACCCTGTGTAGACAACCGCCTCGCCCACCATCGCAGGCAGGACGAGCCTGCTCGGCAGTGCCGAGGTCGTACGCAACGACGACAGCGCACCACCGACGACGGCCCCGCCCACGCCGACTTCGGCCACCACCAGCGCGACCGCGCCGGCACGACGTCCTCGGCCGGGCAGCAGACCGTGCACCAGAAGAGTGGCCCGGAGCCGGTCGAAGGCCCGGGCGTGGCCGAGGCCGGCCCACAGCAGGAGAAGGCCACCGGCCACAGCGACGGCCGAGCAGACCAGCTCCGCGACGGACCGCACTGCAGCCACCGAGTCCCCTCCTGGATCTGGCCGTCGGCCCTTTGTGTCCGGCCGCCTCGTGTCCGGACGGTTTGTGTCCGGCGCAGCCGGCGAACCCATGTGGCGCGGTGCGCTCGCGGGTTCTCGTGCTGCCAACTGCTGGTTTCCCAACCCGGACGCGGACGCCAAACGGGTCCGGCGTCGGTTGATTGCTGACCGTGGGCGGTCAGTTGTTTGACGGCCCCCACCCCGCCTGTTAGGCAGAAGTCGTCTTTGTGCGTGCAGTGCTCCGGCCGAGGAGATCCGCATGTCGAAACTTCGTCGCCGCATCGACGAACAGGGTTACGTCGTGGTCCCGGGCGTGGTCCCCAGGAAGAACGTGGACGCCGTCGTGGCCGACATCTGGCGGCACACCGGCGCCGACCCGAACGACCGGACCACGTGGTACGCCCCGGACCGGATCGGACCGGCCGGCATGGTGGAGATGTATCACTACCAGTCGATGTGGGACACCCGTCAGGACGAGCGGGTGCACGAGGTGTTCGCGGAGATCTTCGGCAGCGAACGGCTGTGGGTGAGCATCGACCGTACGAACCTCAAGCCGCCGTCGGTCCCGGAGTATCCCGACTACCACCATCGCGGTTTCCTGCACTGGGACACCGATCTGGAACGGTATCCGGACATCCCGTTCGGAGTGCAGGGCGTGCTTGCCCTGGCCGACACCACCGAGGACATGGGTGGCTTCCAGTGCGTCCCGAGCATCTACCAGAACCTCCCCGCCTACCTGGAGAAGTACGGCCGGTCCCGGCAGGCCGACCTGACCGAACACTCTCCGGTGCAGGTGCCGCTGCGGGCCGGTGACATGGTCATCTGGACCTCGTTGCTGGCACATGGCAACGGCGACAACCACACCGACCGGCCCCGGCTGGCGCAGTACATCTCGATGAACCCCGCACGGGAGAACGACGAGCAGACCAGGCAGGCACGCATCGCCGCCTGGCAGGAGAACCGCCCGCTCGCGCACCACCGTGCGTTTCCCGGCGACCCGCGGGGCATCGAGGCGGCGCGCGGCCGGCCGGCCGCGCTCACGTCCCTGGGCCGGCGCCTGCTGGGCCTGGATCGCTGGTAGCCCCTGACGCGGGCCGCGTCGCGGACCCGACCGGCGGCGGAGGCCGGTCGATCCAAGGGGAGTGTGAACGCACGTGTGTGCGGGGGTGGTGTGAGCCGGAGCCTAGGAGGCGGACATGGCAGAAGCGGTGACCCGGCGGGACGTCCTGCGGGTGGGTGGTGTCGCCGTGACGGTCGCGGTGACCGGAAGCGCGTGCAGCTTCCTGTCCACCAAGCCCAGTGGCAGCGACGCAGACGCCGGTTCGGCGAAGAAGACCAAGGAACCACCCGCGCTGGCCGCGAAGGTCAAGGCCGGGAAGCTGCCGGCTGTCAAGGACAGGTTGCCGGCCAAACCGCTGGTGGTGAAGCCGAACGAGAAGATGGGACGGTACGGCGGGGCCTGGCACCTGCGGCTCAAGGGTGAGGCCTACGGCGACGCCGCGACGATCTACTCCTTCGCCGGATACGAGAACCTCGTGCGCTGGGACCCGACGTTCAAGAAGGTCGTCCCGGACATCGCCACCAGCTACCAGGTCAACGCCGACAGCACAGAGTATGTCTTCGTGCTCCGGGAGGGCATGCGCTGGTCGGACGGCAAGCCGTTCGGTCCCGACGACGTGGTCTTCGCCGTCCAGGACATCCTGATGGACAAGCGCATCACCTCGATCCCGCCGTTCGGTGACATGAAGGCCGCCAAGGTGGACGACCACACCGTCAAGGTCACCTTCACCAAGCCCAACGGCACGTTCGTCAACTACCTCGCCACCCGGCGGGGTGCGGCGCTGACCGACTACCCCCGCCACTACCTCGAGAAGTTCCACCCGAAGTACAACCCCCAGCACGCCGCGGAGGCCAAGAAGATCGGCTTCAAGGACGGCATCACCTTGCTGCAGGACGTCGGCGGGACGTGGAGCTTCGGCCGCAACCCGGACAAGCCGACGTTGTACGCGTGGGTGCTCACCACCTCTTCCGACCAGAAGTCCCAGGTGGTGGTGGAACGCAACCCGTACTACTGGAAGGTCGACCCGGAGGGCAGCCAGCTGCCCTACATCGACCGGATCGTCTTCTCGGTGGTGGGAGACGACGAGGCCGCGCTGCTCAAGACGCTCAACGGCGAGATCGACGTGTCCACGCCGCAGCTGAAGGACAAGCCGGTCGTGGCGAAGTACCGCGAACGCGGCGACTTCCGGTTGTTCGACGTCGTGCCCGAGGCGATGAACGTCGCCTGCATCTACCCCAACCTCACCCACGACGACCCGGTCAAGCGGGAGATCTTCAACAACCGCAACTTCCGGGTCGGGCTGTCGCACGCGATCAACCGGCAGGAGATCATCACGGCGGTGTTCCAGCGGCAGGGCGAACCCTGGCAGGTGGCACCGCGCAAGGAGTCGACCTACCTCGACAAGGAGATGGCCAAGCAGTACACCGAGTACGACGTGGCGACGGCCAACGAGATCCTGGACAAGGAATACCCGAAGAAGGACGCCAGGGGAGTACGCCTGGGGCCGGACGGCAAGCCCATCTCGTTCCTCGTCGACGTGGCCACGATCGTCCCCACGTGGGCGGACGTGCTGTCGCTGGTGGTCGGCTTCTGGCAGAAGGTCGGCATCGACGCCCACGTCAACTCCGGCAGCCCGGAGATCGTGGTCGAGCGCGGCTCGGCCAACAAGCACGACTTCTCGGTGTGGGCGGGCGAGGGCGGGCTGGACGGCGTGGTCCTGCTGAACCCCTACAACTACCTGCCGTTGCTCAACCCGTACTCGTTCTTCGGCGTGAAGTGGGCGGAGTGGTACAACACGAAGGGCAAGACCGGCGAACGCCCGCCGGCCGACGTCCGGCAGCAGATGGCGTTGTACGACAAGGTGAACGCGACCTCGGACATGGACCAGCAGGCCCGGCTGATGAAGGAGATCCTGGCGATCGCCAAGCAGCGCTTCCACGCCATCGGGATCGCGGCGCTCCCCAACGGCTACGGCACGGTGGCGAACAAGATCGGCAACTGGCCGAAGTTCACCACCGAGGGCGCCTGGGTCTACATGTCACCCGCACCGACGAATCCCTGCCAGTACTACATCAAGCCGAGCTGACCACTCGGTAGGCCGAGATTCCAGGGCGCGTCGAACCTGACCGCCCGTTTGCCGGGAGCGTGTCCGCGGGCACATTCCCGGCATGGTCACGCGTAGGCGTCTGCTGGCCAACGGTGCGGCCGCAGGTGCGTCGGTCTTCCTTCCCAGGTTGACGAACAGGGCGGCCGAACGGGGTGGTCAGCCGTGTCCCGCGCCGCCGCTGGATCCACTGTCGATACCGAAGTACACGACGTCGTTGGTGATTCCGCCCGCGATGCCCACCGTCACACCGCGGCGGCCGGACGGCGTGGACCACTACCTGATCGGTGTCCGGCAGTTCCGCCAGCATGTCCTGCCGCCGTGCCTGCCGTCCACCACGGTGTGGGGCTACGGCTCGGTCCGGGACCCGCGGACGTTCAACTACCCGTCGTACACCATCAACGCCCGGGTCGACCGGCCGGTGCAGGTCACCTGGGTCAACCAGCTCGTCGGCCGCGGCGGCAGGTATCTGCCCCACCTGCTGGCGGTCGACCCGACGTTGCACTGGGCGAATCCTCCCGGCGGCGTGGCCGGTCGCGACTCCATGCCCGAGTTCGAGTCCACGCCGGGCCCCTACGAGGGGCCGGTAGCGATCGTGACGCACCTGCACGGCGGGCACACCCGGCCGGACAGCGACGGCTATCCGGAGGCGTGGTACCTGCCGGTCGCGCGTGACATCCCGGCCGGTTTCGCCGGAGTGGGTACGTTCTACCGGCAGTACCGCGACAGCTTCGAGGAACGGTACGGCGTCAGGTGGCGTCCCGGCACCGCGACGTTCCGGTACGCCAACGACCAGCGGGCGGCCGCGTTGTGGTTCCACGACCACGCCCTAGGCATGACCCGGGTGAACGTCTACGCCGGCCCGGCGGGCTTCTACCTGTTGCGTGGCGGCGAGTCCGACCTGCCGCCGGGTGTGCTGCCGGGCCCGTCGCCCGCGCTCGGAGACCGGCCGGGCACGGCGTACCACGAGATCCCGATCGTGGTGCAGGACCGCTCGTTCGCCGCCGACGGCGCGCTGGCCTACCCCACGAGCCGGTTCGACTTCGACGGCTACCCCGGGCCGTACATCCCGGTGACGAACATCCCGCCGATCTGGAACCCGGAGGTGTTCGGTGACACGATCGTCGCGAACGGCCGCACCTGGCCGGTGCTCGAGGTGGAGCGCCGCAGGTATCGCCTGCGGCTGCTGAACGCGTGCGGGTCGCGAACTCTGATCCTGCGGATCGGGTGCCGCCGCGCCAGCGGTTCGGACGACGTGGCACTGCCGCTGTGGCTGATCGGCACCGACGGTGGCTTCCTGCCCCGGCCGGTGGTCTACGAGCACCTCCTCATGGCCCCTGCTCAGCGCCGGGACGTCATCGTCGACTTCTGCGACGTACCGGAGGGTACTGTTCTGTACCTGCGCAACGACGGACCCGATGAGCCGTACCGGGGCGGCCCGCCCGGATCGGACTTCGAACCGGCGGACCCGGAGACCACCGGCCAGGTGATGAAGTTCGTCGTCCGGGCGCGGGTGGGCAGGGACACCAGCGTGCCGCCCGAGGACCTCGTGCTGCCGCCGTGCCCACCGCTCGGGCCGGCGGTGAAGGTGCGCCCGCTCGCGCTCCTCGAACAGGAGTCCGAGCTGCCCGACGACGGGCCGGTCACCGCTCTGCTCGGAACCACCGGCCCGGACGGCACGCCGATCCCGCAGCGATGGTCGGCTCCGGTGACCGAGACGCCGAAGCTCGGGACGACCGAGATCTGGGAGTTCCGCAACGACACCGAAGACGCCCACCCCATCCACCTTCACCAGGTGCAGTTCCAGGTCGTCGGGCGCGGACCGGACGGCACCGTCCCGCCGTCTCGGGCCGAGAGCGGCTACATGGACACGGTGATCGCGCTTCCCGGGGACCTCACCCGGATCAGGGCACACTTCGACCTGCCGGGCAGGTACGTCTGGCACTGCCACATCGTCGAGCACGAGGACAACGAGATGATGCGGCCGTTCGTCGTACGCTGACCGGCCGCGGGTGTCACACCTCCCGGCCGGCGGCGAGCAGCAGCTGGTGCGCCCGGCGCGCGGCCCGCGCGGCCCGGTGGGAGGACGGCTCGTCGACGGGAACCTCCTCCATCCCGACGGCGAGCGCCCGGACCGCCTCGGTGAGTGCCTGCAGGTGGCCTTCGAGGTCTGCCAACCTGTCGTTGACAGCGGCGTCGGCACGGTTGCGCTGGCTGGGAACGCGTTCGCCCCCCTGCTCGCCCCGGTCGGGTGCCTGTCCGTGTGCCCGTCCGTCACCACCGGGCGCGCGGTCGGGGTCGGGTTCGAACAACGCCCGCAGGCGGACCGGCAGGTTGGCGAAGGTCGTGTCCAGCTGGCCGGGGGAGAACTGCTCGCGCATCGCCACGGTGACCGCGGCGGCCACCTGGTGCACGTCGGCGAGCGGGATCATCCCCTCGTGCGCGAAGCGTTCGGCGGTCTCCTCCGCGTCCGCCCTGGTCGGCACCCTGCTGGGCGACCACCCGTCGTAGAAGACGCCACGCAGCAGTTCCGGCAGCTGGGCGGCCAGGTGAGCGGCACTTTCCACCGTGAGCCGGTCCCGCAGACAGTGCAGCCACGTTCGCACCGCGCGGAAGGTGAACTCCGGGTCGTCACTGCCCAGCTCCTGCGCCACCGTGTGCAGCCAGGCATGGGTGGTGTTCTCCGCACGGGCCAGGGCGTGTGGGCGGATCGTCATCGTCGCCTCCGGGGAAACGTGCCGGCAGTGGAAGGTGGTATCCCTCCACGCTCGACGACCGTGCCCCGGCGAGCCAGGGGCGAACGGCCCGGCCGGACGGCCCGGTCGGCGGGATGTCCGGCGTACGGGCCAGTGGGGACCTTCTGCCCTACGTGGCCACCGGGCACGTGCGAGAGGTTGGCATCAAGGCCTGTGGAGCAAGCGAGGGAGCCCGAGAGGGCTGAGAGGCCCGGACGGTCGAGAGATCGTCTGGACGACCCCCAGCTACCTGATCCGGACAATGCCGGCGAAGGGAAATTGTTCTACAGGTCTCCAACTGTGCCCGTGGACGGTGGACGCCGCGGGTTACGCCGGGCGGTGTCCAGAGGTTTGCGTCACGATTGGGCGCTGGGCTTGGACAGCGCCGCACCGAGCTGGCTGGCGAGGGTGGCCGCCACCTGGCGCTGTTCCAGCGTCGGATGCACCACCTCGGTGGCCGCGACGAGCAGGAACCGACCGTGCACGACCCCGCCGCTGCGGACGACGAGCGCGGTCTCGGCGTCGGTGGGCAGGCCGTACCTGTCCACGTCCACCGGGCGGCCGTGCCGGGTCACGTGACCGTCGCTGTCCATCGTCGCCAGGCCGTCGCCGCCGTTCGCGCCGTTGGCACCGGTTCGGTCGAAGCGGCAGTCGTCGATCCGCAGGACCTCGGTGATCTGGTCGGCGACGTGCGAGGTGAGCGTGTCCGGCGACTCCCGTCCGGCGGCGACCGCCGCGGACGTACGGACCACACCGGACAGGTACCCCTCCTGCCGGCTGGCGCGCGCCTGCTGGCGGCGTCCCCAGTGGGCGATCTCGGAGACCGCGACGCCGACGATGACCAGGAGCACGGCGGTCTCCACGTCCTCCCGGTTGGCGATCGTGAGCTGGTGGTACGGCCGGGTGAGGAAGAAGTCGAACCACACGGCGCTGGAGACCGCGGCGACGACCCCGGCCCAGCGGACGCCGGTGGAGGCCGCGGCCACGATCAGCAGCACCAGGGCCAGGGCGACGTCGGTGTTGGCCACGCTCTCCCGGAACGGCGCCAGCGCCGCGCAGGCGACCAGCGGAAGCACGGCGGCCACGACGCCGACCCAGGTGCGGTGTGCCTGCAGGAACGACTCCGCGCGCATGGCTCCATCAAAGCGCCCACGCAACCTCCGCGTCGGCGCGTCGGCGACACCGGTGGGACGCGGGTAATCTGCCCCGTGTCGGGCGCCCGGACCGGGTTTCGAGGGGTTTCGCCGGTTTCGCTCTCGCCCGGCAGTGGGTTGCGCTGACGAAAGGGAGCAGGCGATGACCGGTGCGGCGACGTTCGGGGTCGTCGGCGGCGCCGGCTTCCGGGCGCAGTACTTCCTGCGCATCGCGCAGGCACTGCCCGAGCGGTTCCGGGTGGCCGGGCTGGTCGTGCGCGACCCCGACCGCGGCCGGGAGATGGAGCGCCGCTGGGACGTCCCGACGTTTCGTACCCTCGACGAGTTCCTGGCCCACACGCGGCCGGAGCTCCCCGACTTCATGGTGGTGTCGGTGCCCGCGGCCGCCGGTGCCGACTACATCCGCGACCTCGCCGGCCGCGGCGTACCCGTCCTGGCCGAGACCCCGCCCGCTCCCGACCTCGACGGGCTGCGCCGGTTGTACGCCGACCTCGCCGGCTCCGGCGCCCGGGTCCAGGTGGCCGAGCAGTACCACCTGCACCCGGTCAACCAGGCGCGGTCGGCGTTGATCGAGGAGGGGCGGCTGGGCCCGGTCACCCAGGCCACGGTGTCGTTCTCGCACCTGTACCACGCCGTCAGCCTGCTGCGGCTCTTCCTCCGCGCGGGGTACGACGACGCGGTGATCCGCGGCATGCGGTTCGAGTCGCCGTGGGTGGCCGGGCCGACCCGCGAGGGACCGCCGCGCGAGGACGTCCTGGTCACCTCCGAACGCGACCTCGCCTGGCTGGACTTCGGGGACCGGCTCGGCTGCTACGACTTCACCGCCAACCAGCACCGATCCTGGATCAGGTCCAATCACGTGTCGGTGCGGGGCCACCGCGGTGAGATCTTCGACCGGCGGGTCCGCGTCCAGGAGCCGTCCGGAACGCCGCTGGACTTCGAGCTAACCCGGGTCAACCGTGGGGAGTGGGAGAACGCCGAGGGCTACTTCCTGCAGGGCATCATGGCCGGCGACCGTTGGGTCTACCAGAACCCGTTCGCGCCGGCCAGGCTGTACGACGACGAGATCGCCATCGCGACCTGCCTGGCGAGGATGGCCGAGCACGCGGCCGGCGGCCCGGGCTTCTACGGGCTCGCCGAGGCCTGCCAGGACCACTACCTCGGCATGATGATCGCCCAAGCCGTACGCACCGGCGAGACCGTACGCACCGAGCGGCAGCCCTGGGCGCCCGCACCCGGGGGATAGCGCCCGCACCCAGGGGTACACGACCATCGACCCGACATCCCGCCCCGACATCCCGACCCGACATCCCGACCCGACATCCCACCCCGACATCCCACCCCGACATCCGACCTCGAACTCCACGCAGCACGTGAGGTGAACGACATGGCACGTCCGATTTGGAACGGATCGCTGAGCTTCGGGCTGGTAAACGTCCCGGTGAGGCTGCTGAGCGCGACCGAACAGAAGGACGTGTCCTTCCACCAGCGAGAGGCCGGCTCGAACGCCCGGGTGCGCTACAAGCGCGTGGCGGAGGGCACCGACCGCGAGGTCGAGTACAAGGACGTGGTGAAGGGGTACGAGCTGCCCGGGGACAAGTTCGTCACGCTGACCCAGGAGGAGGTCGACTCGGCCAGCCTGGGCAGGTCCCGGTCGCTGGAGATCTCCGACTTCGTCGACCTCGCCGAGATCGACCCCGTCTACTACGAGAAGAGCTACTACCTCGCGCCACGGGAGGAGAGCGCGCACGAGGCGTACGCCCTGCTGCGCGACGCGATGGAGCAGTCCGGCCTGGCCGGGGTGGGCTCGTTCGTGATGCGCGGCAAGGAGTACCTCGCGGTGATCCGGCCCTGGAAGCAGGTGCTGGTGCTGGAGACGTTGCTGTTCGCCGACGAGGTGCGCGACCCGCAGGAGGTGGTCGGCACCCTGCCCTCGAGCAGCCGCGGCAACTCGCGCGAGGTCAAGGCCGCCGTCAACCTGATCGAGCAGCTCACCACGCCGTGGAAGCCGGAGCAGTACCACGACTCCTACCGCGAACGCCTGCTGTCCATCGTGAAGGACAAGGCCAAGGGCAAGGAGATCGAGGTCGAGGAGTACGAGCCGGAGGAGAGTAACGTCGTCGACCTGATGGACGCGTTGCGCCGCAGCGTCGAGGAGGCCAGGAGCGGCCGGTCCGGGCGCGCGGGCTCCGGAGGCTCGGGCGGGGCTGCGAAGAAGGCCGCGAAGTCTGGTGCCGCGAAGTCGTCGACGGCGAAGAAGGCCGCGAAGTCGGCCGGTGCGAAGAAGACCGCCAAGTCGGCCGGTGCCAGGAAGGCCGCGAAGTCCGGTGCCGGCGGCTCGGGTACGCGGAAGGCGGCGGGCAACGGCTCGGGTGGGCGCTCCAGGTCGGCCGACGTCGCCGAGCTCAGCAAGCAGGACCTGTACGACCGGGCCACCAAGCTCGGCATCGAGGGCCGGTCGAAGATGACCAGGGCCCAACTGCAGAAGGCGGTTCAGAAGGCCTCCTGAGAGCCGGACACCTGCGCACCTGCGCCCCGCCCGTGGTCGGCCACGGGCGGGGCGTTCGGGTGCTCCGAAGGTGTCTCAGCCTGGAGCGGACGTCGTTGTCGTCGGCCCCACCGTGGCGTACGTCCCGGCGTGGTAGACCAGCGGCGCGTGCTGCCTGGTGGCCGCCGCGGTGACCTCGGCGACCACGAGGTGGTGGTCCCCGACCGGGTAGCGGTAGTCGATCCGCCCGCGCAGGTGGCCCGCGGCCTCGTCCAGCACCGGCTCGCCGGTGTGCAGCCGCGACCACCTTGTGGGACTGGCGAAACGGTCGATCCCGCTGGTCGCGAACCTCGCCGCGAGCCTGTGGTCGTGCGCCCCGACGAAGTTGACCACCACACTTTCCGCCGCGGCGATGGTGGGCCAGCTCGACGCGTTGGTGGACAGGGCGAACGACACCAGCGGCGGGTCGAGGGAGATCGACGCCAGCGACGTCGCGGTGAAGCCCACCGGGCCGAAGCCGGCGTCCGCGGTGACGATGACGACGCCCGCGGCGTACCGGCGGAAGACCGCGCGGTAGAGGTCGGGGGTGATGCCGGTGGGTGCTTCCAGAGCTTCCAGGTACGTGGTCATCAGATCCTCCGTGGACACCGGCTCAGGCGCCGAGCAGGTCGAGGTGGTGGACGTGGTCGCCGCTCCTGGCGAAGGTGCTGGCCGGGCGGTCCAGTCCGTAGTGGTCGCGCAGCGTCGTGCCGGTGTACTCGGTACGGAAGAGCCCGCGCCGGCGCAGGATGGGCACCACGTGGTCGACGAACTCCGACAGTCCGCTCGGCAGCACCGCCGGCATCACGTTGAACCCGTCCGCCGCACCGCCCGCGTGCCAGTCCGCGAGCGCGTCGGCCACCTGTTCGGGCGTACCGCTGAACGTCCGGTGCCCGCGGCCGCCGCCGAGCCGCCCGATCAGCTGCCGTACGGTCAGCCGCTCCCGGCGGGCCAGGGTCACGATGAGGGTGTAGCGGCTCTTGGCGCCCTCGATCTCGTCCTCCTCCGGCAGGTCCGCGGGTAGCTCCCGGTCCAGCGGCAGGTCCTCCGGGTCGACCCGGAGGGTGCGGGCCAGCTGCGCCCGGGCGTACTCCGGCACGATCAACTGGTCCAGTTCCTCCTCCCGGGCCCGGGCCTCGGCCTCGGTCGCCCCAAGCACGGGCACGATGCCCGGAAGGATCTTCACCCCGTCCGGGTCGCGGCCGGCCCGGGCCACCCGGGCCTTCAGGTCGGCGTAGAACGCCTGCGCGTCGGCGAGGGTCTGCTGCGCGGTGAACACCGCCTCGGCGTACTCCGCGGCGAGGTCCTTGCCGTCCTCGGACGACCCGGCCTGGACGAGGACCGGATGTGCCTGCGGCGAGCGGGGCACGTTGAGCGGCCCGCGTACGCGGAAGTACGGGCCGGCGTGGTCGACGCGGTGGACGCGCGACGCGTCCGCCCACACCCCGCTCTCCTTGTCGGCGAGGGCCGCGTCGTCGTCCCAGCTGTCCCACAGCCGCCGGGCGACCTCCAGGAACTCAGCCGCCCGCGCGTAACGGTCGCGGTGGCTCGGCAGCTCGTCGAGGCCGAAGTTGCGGGCGGCGTCCACCGACGCGGTGGTGACGACGTTCCAGCCCGCGCGGCCGCCGCTCACGTGGTCGACCGAGGCGAACCTGCGGGCCAGGTTGTACGGGTCGTTGTACGTGGTGGACGCGGTGGCGATCAGGCCGATGCGTTCGGTGGCGGCCGCGATCGCGGTGAGCAGGACGGTCGGCTCCAGCGACCCCGACGGCCGCCGGCCCACGTCGCCGAACAGCGCGGGGCTGTCGGCGAAGAAGACCGAGTCGAAGGTGCCGCGCTCGGCGATCCGGGCCAGCTCGCGGTAGTGCTCGACGTCGGTGTTGGCGTAGGGGTTGCTCTCCGGCAGTCGCCACGACGCCTCGTGGTGGCCTGTGCTCATCAAGAACGCGTTCAGGTGCAGGGGTTTGCGGGTGGGCGTACTCATGCGGAGACCTCTTCGGGTCGGCGGGAGGAAACCTCGGGCTGGGCGGTCTGCAAGCCGCCGTTGACGATGCCCAGATGGGCGAGCAGGCGGGAACGGAGCTCGGCGAAGCGTGGGTCGGACGGGTCGCGCGGCGCGTCGATCGCCACCTCGACCTCGGTGTCGACCCGGCCCTCTGTGAGCACCAGCACCCGGTCCGCGAGAGCGATTGCCTCGTCGACGTCGTGGGTGACCAGCAGCACCGCGGGTCGATGCCGCTCGCACAGCTGGCGGAGCAGGCCGTGCATGCGGATCCGGGTGAGAGCGTCCAGGCTGCCGAACGGTTCGTCGGCCAGCAGCAGCTCCGGCTCGCGCACCAGTGAGCGGGCCAGTGCGACCCGCTGTTGTTCACCGCCGGACAGCTGGTTGGGCCAGGCGTGCTCCCGGCCGGCCAGCCCGACCTCGGCCAGGCTCTCCCGGCCCCTGTCGTCGGTGCCCGGTCCGGACAGGCCGAGCGTCACGTTGTCAAGGACGCGTTGCCACGGCAGCAGGCGGGAGTCCTGGAAGACCACAGAGACGTTTCGTGGCACCTCGACCTGGCCGGTGCCCTCGACGTCGTGGTCCAGCCCGGCCAGTGCGCGGAGCAACGTGCTCTTGCCCGAGCCGCTGCGCCCCAGCAGGGCGACGAACTCTCCCGGCGCGATCGCCAGGTCCAGGTGGTCGAGGATGGTACGGTCGTCGAAGCTCCGGACGAGTGAGTCGACGCGCACCGCGGGCTCGGTCAGTCGGCCAGCGTACGTCGCCATGTCAGCGCCTTCCTCTGCACGAGTCGGACGGCGCCGTCGGAGGCCAGCCCGAGAATTCCGTAGACCACCAGGCCGACGACGATGATGTCGGTCTGGCCGTAGGTGCGGGCCAGCTCCATCATGTAGCCGATTCCGCTGGTGGCGTTGATCTGTTCCACGACCACCAGGGCCAGCCAGGCGCCCACCACGGCGAAGCGCAACCCGAGCAGGAAGCCCGGGAGCGCACCGGGGAGGACGACCTTGCGGACGAACTGCCAGCGGCCAAGGCCGACCGTCTGCGCGAGCTCGACGTACCGGCTGTCGATGGTGCGCAGGCCGTTGTGGGTGTGGATGTAGACCGGAACGAGTACGCCGAGGGTGATGGTGACGACCTTCATCGTCTCCCCGATGCCGAACCACAGGATCAGCAGCGGCAACAGGGCCAGCGACGGTATCGCGCGCTTGATCTGGATCGGGCCGTCGATCAGTGCCTCGCCCAGCCGGCTCAGGCCGGAGGCCAGCGCGAGCACGGTGCCGACCGCGATTCCGATGGCCAGGCCGAGGAAGGCCCGCTGGGCGGAGACGGCCAGGTTGGCCGGCAGCCGGCCGTCGTTCACCAGGTCGATGGTCGTGATCACCACCGTCCAGGGAGCGGACAGGATCCGTGGGTCGATCAGGCCGGTCGCCGAGCCGGCCGACCACACGGCGAGCAGCAGCAGCGGGCCGACGGCGGATCCGAACCGGAGGGGCCGTCCCGGGCCGAGCCGGCGAGCACGCCGGACCGGCGCGGTGGTGGTCGCCCGCGCCGGTATCCGGACGGGCGGTGCGGTGGTGGTCATCGGTTCGTCAGCCCCCTCGTCGATGTCGTGGCTGTCCCGGTGGTCATGGCGCTTCGTTCTTGATGGCGTCGGCGGCGACCGGCGCGAACCGCTGGTCGAAGAGGTCCGCGGCCTTCAGCTTCGGCTTGTCGGTCTCGCGGGCGAGCAGGTCGATGGTCTGTTGCTGGCGGGCGATCGCGGACTTCCAGTCGGCGGGGATGTCGGGGTGGCCGGACGTCTTCACCAGCCACCTCCCGTCCTCCTCGGACAGGCCCTGGTCCTTCACGTAGTAGCCGGCGATCCACTCCTGCGGGTGCTTGTCCATCCAGATCTGGGCGCGGGCCCAGTACTGCACGTACGCACGGATCGCGGCCGCCTTCGCCGGGTCCTCCAGCGTTGAGACCTGGGTGTAGAGGTGGCCGGGATCGTCGCGCAGCCCGTGCGGGATCGTGGTGCCGCCGTCCTTGGCGTACTTGCTGAGATACCGCTTGATGGCCACGCCGCCGATCGGCGCGACGTCGACCTGCTTGCCGGCAAGGGCGTTGGGGTAGACGTCACCGGTGCTCGGCAGCTCCACCAGGGTCACGTCGGACTTCGTGAGCCCGGCCTTGTGCAGGACGCGGAGGACCAGCGCGCCCTGTGCCTGGCCGGGGCTGTAGGCAATCTTCTTCCCGCGTAGGTCCGCCAGCGAGCGCACCTTCACTCCTGGTGCGATGCCGAGCTGGTAGATCGGGTGGTGAACGGGGTCCACGCGGAACTTCGCGGCGACGATCCGTACGTGCAGCCCGGTCCAGGTCGCGTGGATCGGCGGGATGTCGGCGACGGAGCCGACGTCGAGGGCGCCGGCGCGGAAGGCCTCGGTGGTCTGCGGGCCGCCGCTGATGTTGGCCCACTTCACCTTGAACGGCAGCTTGTCGATCTGCCCGGACAGCTCCAGGGCCTTCTGTGTGGTGGGGTCGCCGATGGTGAGCGTCGTCCCCTTGGGCACCGAGGTCGGCAGCGGTGCGTTCAGCGCCAGCTTCTTGCCGGACCCGTCGGAGCCGCTCGCGCCTCCGGTGTCATCGGTGCCATTGGAGTCGGCCTTGCTCAGGCCGCATCCGGTCAGCAGGACGAGACCGGTGAGGAGGGCGAGACCGGCACGCAGGGTGCGGCGGGTACGCGGGACAGGCGAGGACATGGCAGAACTCCTTGCGGTGTGGGGATCCAGCCGGTCGCGGACACGACGGATCCGGACGCGGCGGGGAAGCGGTGGGGTGATTCGGCGATGAATCACCCGGCCGGGACGGTCGGCCGGGACGGGCCCACAGGTCCTGGGCGGCCGGGATCACCGTGCCGGACGCCTGCGAGGGCAGGCGAGACGCGGATGAGACGGTGCGCGATGGTGCGGGGAGAGAAGGGCTCGCCGAGCGAACCCGTCCGGACGTCAGCGACAGGTCGCGCTGGCGACGTGCATCAGATCGATCTCACGCCGTTGGGTGAGGAGGAGTGCTGCCCACATGACAATCACCATAGCGACTAATTCCTACTGGATTACTATGGTATCCGAAACCTGAGACGACTTGTTCTCGTACCGAGACCACCGCGGAGGACCCATGACCCCCTCACCCGTCGCCGGCCCGGCCGCCCACCCGCTCCCGGAGCGGACATCGGTGGAGGCCCGCGACCCAGCCGCGTCCGTGGTCGCCCTGATCGGCAACCCGCGCCGGAACTCCCGTACCCGCGAGCTGACCGAACACCTCGCCTCCCGGCTGGTGGAGGATCTCGGCCTGCCCGGCACGGCCCTGCAGGTGGTCGACCTGGCGGAGTTCGGCGGCGCGGTCCTCGACGGCGGCCCGGCGGTCGACGAGGCGCTGGCGACGGTCACCTCCGCCTCGGTGCTGGTGGTGGCCACGCCCGTGTACAAGGCGAGCTACACCGGGCTGCTCAAGTCGTTCCTCGACCGCCTCGGCGGCGGCGCCCTGCGTGGGGTGGCGGCGGTGCCGATGACCGTGGCGGGCGCCGCGATCCACCGGCTGGTCGCCGACGTCCACCTGCGTCCGCTGCTGGTGGAGCTGGGTGCGAGCACACCCACCCGGGCCTTCGCGGTCGAGGAGGCGGTGCTGGCCGACCCGGCCGCGACGGTGGAGGAGTGGGTACGCGCCGAGGCGCCGACCCTCACGAGGCTGCTCCGCCCGGTCGAGAGTACGGCGCTTGCCGCCGCTCGCTGACAATGCGAGGTTGACGAGGTGTGCGAGGCCGGTCTGCTCGGCACCGCGGAGAGCCTGGTGACTTCCCACGCCGGGTCACCGTCGGCTGACGGACCCTCGGCTCTGCGCACCCGGGCTCGGGGGTGCGGACACTGGGAGACACCGGCGCGGGTGCCGCGGTGGCACGGCCGTACGTCCGGGGCGGTCGTGGTCCGGAGGTGTCGATGAGTTCGGGCGAAGAGTCGGGTGAACGCCCGGGCCCGCGCTCGGACGAACGCCGGACCGAGCTTCCGGACCAGCGTTCGGAAGCTCCGAAGGCCGACCGGACGTCGGAGCCGGACCGGCCGACCGCGCCTGAGGAGTCGGCCTCGCCATCCCCGCAGGCGAGGAAGGCGAGCGTGAGGACGGTCCGGCGGTGCCGGAGACGGCCACGACCAAGGAGTAATCATCAGATGTCTAGTCGATAGGCTGCACCATGCCTACGCGACGCACCGCCCGCGCCGTTGTCAACGTCGACCTGCCCGGGCCCCAGATCAGCAGACATCTCTACGGGCACTTCGCCGAGCATCTCGGCCGCTGCGTCTACGGCGGCTTCTACGTCGGGCCGGACTCCGCCATCCCCAACGAGGCGGGCATCCGTCTCGACGTGGTGGAGGCGCTGCGCGCGCTGAACATCCCCAACCTGCGGTGGCCCGGCGGCTGTTTCGCCGACGAGTACCACTGGAAGGACGGCATCGGCCCCAAGGACCAGCGGCCGGCGATGGTCAACACCAACTGGGGCGACGTCGAGGAGAACAACCACTTCGGCACGCACGAGTTCATGGCACTGTGTGAGTTGCTCGGTGCGGAGCCGTACGTCAACGGCAACGTCGGCAGCGGCACCGTCCGCGAGATGAGCGAATGGGTGGAGTACCTCACCCGCGACGGCGACAGCCCGATGGTGCGCCTGCGCAAGGAGAACGGACGCGAGGCCCCGTGGCGGGTGCCGTTCTGGGGAATCGGCAACGAGGCCTGGGGTTGCGGCGGCAACATGCGGGCCGAGCACTACGCCGACCTCGCCCGCCGGTACGCCACGTACTGCCGCGACCAGGCCGGCAACAAGCTCTACCGGATCGCCGCCGGCGCCCACGACCGCGACTACGCCTGGACCGAGGCGCTGATGAAGGCGCTCAACCCGCTGGGCTGCACCAACCGGCCGCGGGGTTATTACCAGGGCGTCTCGCTGCACTACTACACGCTGGCCGGGCCGTGGCACGCCAAGGGAAGCGCCACCGACTTCAGCGAGGACGACTACTACCGCACGCTCGCCGCCGCCCGCGCGATGGACGAGATCATCGCCGGGCACTCCCGGGTGATGGACTGCTACGACGCGGGCGCCCAGGTCGGCCTGGTGGTCGACGAGTGGGGCACCTGGTGGGACGTCGAGCCCGGCACCAATCCGGGCTTCCTGTTCCAGCAGAACACTCTGCGCGACGCGCTGGTCGCCAGCGTGACGTTCGACATCTTCCACCAGCACGCCCGCCGGGTGGTGATGGCCAACATCGCGCAGACCGTCAACGTGTTGCAGGCGATGTTGCTCACCGACGGGAACCAACTCGTCCGCACTCCGACCTACCACGTGTTCGAGATGAACAAGGGGCACCAGGACGCCCACAACCTTCCGGTACACCTGTCGACGGAGGGGACGTCACGGGCGTACGGCGAGGGCGAGCCGGCGGGCGAGCTCGAGACGGTGTCGGTGTCGGCGAGCGTCAAGGACGGCGACCTGCTGGTGTCGTTGACGAACCTCGACGCCACCGAGTCCGTCACTGTCAACTTCGACCTGCGGGGCGGCTCCGTCGCCGAGCTGACCGGCCGGATCCTCACCTCCTCCGCGCTCAACGGTCACAACCGCCCCGGGGAGCCGGACGCCGTGGTACCGACAACGTTCGACGGCTTCACCGTGGCCGACCGGGACGCCGGCGCGTTCGGTGTCGGTGTGACGGTCGAGGTGCCGCCGCACTCGTTCGTCACGCTCGCCGGACGAATTGGCTGACCCTGTTCGGCCGACGGGTGAGCACCGCGCGGAGTGGGTATCGACGCGATGAGTGATCTTCGGGTGGTGGCTGGCGAGCGGGGGCGGCTTCGGTGGCTGTGCGGTGTCGGCGAACCGGACGGGCCGTTGCCTGGCTGACGCTCGCCCTCGCCCTGGTGACGACGGGGTGTTCGGGACCGGGCGGCGCCCCGGCCGCCCCGAAGGCCTCGCCGTTGCTCACCCGGAACGCCTCGGCGAAGCCCACCCCCGCGCGCCCCGCGGTCGAGGTGGAGAACTCCCGGCGCGGCACGACGCAATGGAAGCTTGACAGGAAGGGACCGAACGCGGCGATCGAGGGGTACGCCGACAAGGTCGCGGTCCGTTCGGGCGAACCGTTCCGGCTGTTCGTCTCCACGACGGCCGACGGCTACCGGGCCGTGGCGTACAGGATCGGATGGTACGGCGGCACCGGCGGCCGGGAGGTGTGGCGGTCGCCGGCGATGGGAGGGCGCCGGCAACCGAAGCCGGTGGTGACGCGCCCGCTCAACACCGTGACCGCCGCGGCGTGGTCACCGTCCATGACGGTCCGGACGACCGGATGGCCGGAGGGCGACTATCTGGTCAAGCTGACCTCGACCGCGGGGTACGAGCGCTACGTCCCCGTCACGGTCCGCTCCACCGACACGCACGGGAAGGCGGTGCTGGTCAACGCCGTCACCACCTGGCAGGCCTACAACCTGTGGGGCGGCTACGACCTCTATCAGGGACCGACCGGGTTCGCGGACCGGTCGCGGGCGGTGAGTTTCGACCGGCCCTACGACGATGCCGGCATCTCGCGCTTCCTGACCACCGAGCGGGCCGCGGTCGTGTTCGCGGAGCGGATGAAGCTCCCGCTCGCCTACATCACCGACGTGGAGCTCTCGACGCGGCCGGGCCTGCTCGCCGGTGCGCGGGCGATCATCAGCCTCGGACACGACGAGTACTGGTCGAAGGCGATGCGGGACAACGCGATCCGGGCCCGTGACGCCGGCACCAACCTCGCGTTCCTGGGCGCGAACGCCGTCTACCGGCACATCCGTTTCGCCAGTACGCCGCACGGTCCGAACCGGTTGGTGGTCTGCTACAAGTCCGTCTCGGAGGACCCGATGCGGCGCCGGGATTCGACCGAGACGACCCAGGACTGGCGGCTGCCACCGAACCCACGTCCGGAGAGCGAACTCACCGGCCTGGCCTACGACTGTTTCCCGGCCGACGCCGCGTTCGTGGTCGTCAACCCGAAGAACTGGTTGTTCGCCGGGACCGGCGTACGGAAGGGAACGCGGTTCGCGAGCCTCGTGGGCGTGGAGTCCGACCGGCTGGACCTCAGCTATCCGACCCCACGGCCGATCGAGATCCTCTCCAACTCGCCCGTCCAGTGCGGTACCAAGGGAAGTACCTGGGCCAACTCCTCCTACTACACCGATGACTCGGGAGCGGGTGTGTTCGACACCGGCACCATGCGATGGGTTCCGGCGCTGGCACGCTCCAGGCGCTTCGACGCCCGCACCTGGCGGTTCGTCGAACGTGTCACAGCCAACCTGCTCAGGGTGTTCGCGGCGGGCCCGGCCAGACACAGACACCCCGCCCACGACAACGCCGACAAGTACACACACGGGGGCGGCCGGTGGGGAAGCCCGCCGGACTGAACCCTGCGATCACCCGCCGCCGCGCCAGGTCAGGTGAGGATCTTCGACTTCGCCTGCTGGAACTCCGCCTCGGAGATGTCGCCGTGGTCGCGTAGCTGGGCGAGCTTGCTCAGCTCGTCAGCCTGGCTCGGCACCCGCGCCGTCGTGCGTACGTACTCCTGGACCGCCTGTTCCTGCTTCTGGGCACGGGCCAGCTCGCGCTCGTTCATCGAGCTGCCGCGCGCGATGAGATACACGAACACGCCGAGGAACGGCAGGACGATGACGAACAGCGTCCAGCCCGCCTTTGCCCAGCCGCCCATGTCGTGGCTGCGGAAGATGTCGCTGATCACCTTCACCAGCAGGAAGATCCACAGGATCCACAGGAACAGCCAGAACATGGTGAGGAATACGTTGAGAAGTGGGTAATCCATGACGTTCCCCCGAACGTGACCCGTGCGCGCACGGCTCCTTCCATGGTAGGCATCCGTGCGCGCTTTCGGGTATGTCAACTGATCTGCAGGTGGTCGATGTGCTCGCGCTGGCCGGCGGAGATGTCCACCGCCGGCCCGCCGGCTCCGGTGACCGTGTTGTCGCGTACTTCCAGCCGGGCCAGGTCGGCGAGTTTGGTCCCGATCGGCGTCGGTCCGCCGACCCAGATTCCGGCGTACGGCGTCCGCCGGATCGTGTTGCCGGCAAGGAGAACGTCCGCACTGGTACGGCCGCGCTGCAGGCTGTGCACCGCGATCGCGCCCGGGGTGTGGGAGAGCCGGCCCGTGCTGGTGTCGGAGAGGTCGTTGCCGGTTACCTCCACCCGTCCGGGCGGGAAGTTGCCGCAGCGGGAGTAGAGGTAGACCCCGGCGAGGTAGCTCCGGGACACCACGTTGTCGGCGACGCTCACGTGGTCGCCGCCGATGAGCGCCACTCCGGCACCTTCGGAGGTGGTGGTCACCTGGTTGCCGGAGATCCGGACGTACTGCGGCGCGCACGCGATGCTGCCGAGCCAGCCGAGGAAGATTCCGTGGTCGCGTGCTCCGGTCACGGTGCACCTGTCAACGAACACTTGACGGCTGGCGGCGATCTCGATCCCGTGGGTTCCGGCTCGATCCACGCGGGTGCGGCGTACGGCGACCGAACGCGAGGAGTCCACCAGGACACCCGGCCCGCTGGAGCCGACGACCGTCACGTCCTCGACCACCGAGTCGCGGACCGCGGACAGTTCCACCAGGGCGCGGTTGTGACGAAGCGGCGGACGGACGGGCAGTTCGAGCCGAACGCCGGTGAGGGCGGCCCGCTCACAGTCGACGAACCGGATGCCCTGGTGGTTGGCACTGGTGAACACCAGCACCGAGTCCTCTCCCGCGCCCTCGACGCGGATGTCGTCGCGGCCCGCGACCAGCAGGTGGTGGCGGATCTGCGTGTCCGGGTAGGCGTCCCGGCCGGCCGCAGGGCGCAGGACGTAGCGGCCTGCCGGTATCCGCAGCACTCCGCCGGAGGACGGAAGGCTGCGCAGGGCGCGTTCGAACGCGGGCAGGTCGTTGACCCGGCCGTTGCCGAGGGCGCCGAACCGCCGCACGTCGGCGACCGGCGTAGCAGGCGTGACCTTGGGCCCGCTCGGTGGCTGTGACCAGCCGCTCTCGTCCGCGGCCACCCGGAAGCCGTGGTAGGCGTCGCGGTAGCGAGGTTGGTCCTCGACGACGGTGAACCCGTCGAAGTCTCCGTGGACCGTGCCGGTCACCGAAGGCGACGTGCTCACCTCGTTGTCCGCGGTGGTGACGTGGGTGAGAGTTCCCTCGACGGACACGCTCGCCGTGCCGGTGTCCAGGATCTCGTTCCCCGCTAGGCGAATCCGGTCCGCGGTCGCGGTCTGGACGAACCGGATGCCGGTGCCGAGGGGTCGTTCCACGATGTTGCGGTCGACCACGACGTCGGTGCCGTCGAAGGGCCGCCACCCCTCGATCCCGAACGTCATCCCGTGGACGCCGGAGCCGGCGATCCGGTTCCGCTCGATGCGCATCCCGCGAACCTCGTCGCGTACGCTGATCGCACCCTGGTAGCCGCCGGTTCCGTAACGGTAGAAGGCATTGTCCTCCCGCTGGGCGAGGTTCGTGCGGACCAGGGTGTTGTCCTGTGCGGCCGCGTCGTACAGCGGTGCGTCCGGCGCGCCCTCGAAGATGCCGACGTCGGTGTAGATGCCGGCCTCCACCTGCGCCTCGACCCAGTTGTGGTCGATCCGCTGCCGCGAACCGCCGAAGGTCAGGCCGCGTCCCCAGCCCACGAAGACGACTGTGTTGTAGGCGAACCGCACGTCGCCGATCTTGGCGGGGTCCGGGGTTTCCGCGGTGTTGGTGAAGTTGGCGAGCGCGTCGTCGTTGGCGTTCTCCACGTAGTTGTACGCACCGACCGAGCGGGTGGCGCCCTGGAAGTGGATCGCGTCGGAGGCGGTGTTGCGGACCACGCAGTCCACCACCCACTTGTCCCGCCCGCCGGGGATCCAGATGCCGGGCTGACCGCCGTCGACGTGCACACCGAGGAACTGCGCGCCCTCACCGCCGTCCATGACGATCGCGTACCACGGCCGGCCGTCGCGCATCTGCGACAGCGGTGTCCAGGTGAGCGAGAGTGCCCGCAAGGACACGTTGACGACGTTCGGGAACGCCCATGCCTGGGTGAAGGTGTACCTCGGCGCGTAGTCGTTCGGACCCGCGATCCCGGGTTGCTCGAACACCACGACCGACGACTCGCCCTCGCCGACGAAGTGGATGTTGGTGAGGTCCCGCAGCCAGTAGTGCGGCGTCGGGGGAGGCGGCGGCTGGAAGAGGTAGCGGCCCGGTGGCAGGTACACGACGCCGCCGCCCTTCGCCTGCAGGGCGTCGACGGCGGCGTCGAACGCGGCCCGGTCCGACGTACGCCCGTCACCGCGTGCTCCGTGGTCGCGGACGTTCTCCACCGGCATCGACTCGTAGTCGATCCGCGGCATGCCTTCCAGACCGGGCCGGTCGTACCAGGAAGGGGGCAGGTTGCGGATGGCCGGCGGTGCCGCCGACGCCGGTCCGGCGGGCAGCACCCCTGCTGCCGCCGCGGCGAATCCGGTGCCTACCAGGCCGGCATCTCGCAGGAGTTCCCGGCGTGTACGCCACGGACGGTGCGGGTCCATGAGTGTCTCCCCGAAGCGGTGGCCGGCCGGGCGCGTGCCGGCCGGTCTGGCGACGTGCGGTGCTCGGGAAGCTAGTGAAGCGGCATACCGGGGTCAATCGGTATGAACCAGTCAGGCCGTCCGTTCCGGACAAGGTTGTATGCGGTCAGCGCCGGGTGGAGCCCTGAACCGGTCGCGAGTTCAGCGGCGGCGGCGAAAGCTGACCGTCCCCGCGAGCAGGCCGAGCACCCAGGCGATGAGGAGGGCGCCCCACAACGGCATCGACACCTCCGGCACGAGCAGGCGAACCGTCGTCGTGGCGGTGTTCTCGAAGATGAAGACCAGCGCGATCACGGCGACGACGGCGAACCTCGCCGCCCGCCGGACGCTCGGCCGTGACCAGAATCCCTGTCGTTCCTGACCTGGCTGTGTACTGTTCACGAGACCCCCCGACGACAGCGGTTGAACGCCTGTCTCCAGCCTGCGCGCACTCCTCCGATGCGACAGGAGATCAGCGGATGACGACCGGCCGAGGGGTGTGGAGTCACCCGGCCCGGGTAGGTGTGACCAATTGTGTGCACTCTGAAGCCGCGCCCGGGCTTCGGCCCGCTCGAGTGCGCCGCGCGACCCATCCGTGACCAGGCGCGTCGACGCCGGGACCGCGCGATTGGTCCCGGTCGGAGTGGGTATGTAGGGGTCGGTTGAGCAGCAGCCGCGATGAGATGTACGGGGGAATCGGCTGTGGCAGATCTTGCCGCCACCAACCATCCAGAGCCGGCTCCGGAGCCGGCTTCCGACAGACCTGGTGACCATGCAAGCGGCCGGGACGTGCCGCGCCCGGCGGTCACCGAGCCACATCTGACCGGCCGGCGGGTTGTCCTCATCGACGTGGACGAGGAGAACGAGACCGCCCGCTATACCCATGGGCACCGGGCGGCGTCGGACGTGCTGGTCGACCCGAAGGGCGTCCCCGTCGTCCAGGTCGCACCCGAACGCAGCTGGCAGGCGTGGAGGAAGAGCGGGACCGGGCGGTGCCCGGAGACGTTCCCGTGGCCGGCCGACCTGGTGTGGGTCGCCTGAGGTCGAGTAACCGCGAGTTCCGTTTGGCCGGCGGTGCCGGTGGTACGCAATCCAAAGATCCCGACACGAATGAGGACGAACGCCATGACCGACACCAGGCAACAGAATGTCGTCGACCTGCTGCTGGAGCAGCACGAGCAGATCCGCGAACTTTTCGCGAAGGTGCAGAACGCCCGCGGCAAGCGCAAGGAGGAGTTGTTCTTGGACCTGGTGCGGCTGCTCGCGGTGCACGAGACCGCCGAGGAGGAGATCGTCCACCCGGCCTCTCGGGAGAAGATCCCGTCCGGTGAGAAGGTCGTCGCCGGCCGGCTGAAGGAGGAGTCGGAGGCGAAGCAGGAGCTGTCCGCCCTCTACGACCTCGGAGTGGAGCACCCGGAGTTCGACGAGAAGCTGGCCGAGCTGGCCGAGGCGGTCACCGCGCACGCCGACCACGAGGAGCGGGAGGAGTTCTCCCAGCTTCGCAAGGTGCTGTCGGAGGAGGACCTGCGCAAGATGGCCGGAGCGGTGCGTGCCGCCGAGGCGATCGCGCCGACCCGTCCGCACCCCGCGGCCGGTGAGTCCGCGGTGGGAAACATGGTGCTCGGCCCGCCGGTCGCGATGTTCGACCGGATGCGGGACGCGGTGCGCGACTGGAGCCGCTCGAACAAGGGCTGACGTTCAGCTCGCCTGGGCGCCGCCGCGCAGCGCACGCTGCCAGGCGGCGCCCCGCAACAGCCGCAGGCCGTTCAGGCCGACGATCACGGTCGATCCCTCGTGGCCCGCGACACCGAGCGGCAGCGGTAGATCGCCGAGCAGGTCCCAGGCCACCAGCACGGCGATGAACGTCGCGGCGATGACGAGGTTGGCGACCACCAGCCGGCGGGCCCGCCGGGCCAACGCGATCACCGCGGGCACGCCGGCGAGTTCGTCCCGGGTGACCACAGCGTCGGCGGTGTCCAGCGCGAGGTCCGATCCGCTACGTCCCATCGCGATGCCCGTGTGCGCGGTCGCCAGCGCGGGTGCGTCGTTCACGCCGTCGCCGACCAGACCGATCCGGGTGCCGTCGGCCTGCAGCTCGCGAACCTCGGCCACCTTGTCGGCCGGCAGCAGGTCCGCGCGGACGTCGGTGATTCCCACCTCCCCGGCCAGCCGGCCCGCGGCCCGGGCGTTGTCGCCGGTCAGCAACACCGGCGCTGCCCCGTTCAGCTCGGTGAGGCGGCTGACCGCATCGGCCGCACCGGGACGCATCCGATCCGCCAGGGCGAGTACGCCGGCGGGCTCGTCGTTCACGCGTACGACCACCGCGGTGTGCCCCGCGCCCTGGAGTTCGGTCACGACGGCGTGCAGGTCGCTGGGCCCGGATCGCTCCCCGGCGGCCGCGAGATGAGCGGGGCTGCTCACCTCGACCGGCACCCCGTCCACCCGCGCGCGGACGCCGCGACCGGGCTCGGAGGTGAAGTCCGCCAGGTGCCCCAACGGGAGTTTCGCCGCGTGCGCGGCCCGCACGACGGCCGTGCCCAGCGGGTGTTCGGAGTACTGCTCGGCAGTGGCCGCCAACGCCAGCAGGCGTTCCTCGGACAGGTCGGCGCCGGGCAGAACACGTACGTCGGTCAGGTGCGGACGCCCCTCGGTCAGCGTTCCGGTCTTGTCGAACGCGACCCGGGTGACGGTGCCGAGCTGTTCCATCACCACCGCCGATTTCACCAGCACACCGTGCCGCCCGGCGGTGGCGATGGCCGCCAGCAGCGGCGGCATCGTGGCCAGCACCACCGCGCAGGGTGAGGCGACGATCATGAACGTCATCGCGCGGAGCAGGCTGTCCTGCAGCGCGACGCCCCACAGCAGGGGCAGCGCGAACAACGCCACCGTGGCCGCGACCATCGCGACGGAGTAGCGCTGCTCCACCTTCTCGATGAACAGCTGGGTGCGCGCCTTGGTGGCGCTGGCCTGCTCGACCATCGTGACGATGCGCGCGATCACGGTCTCCGCCGCCGGCCGGTCCACGCGGACGTGCAGGGCGCCGGTGCCGTTCGACGTACCGGCGAAGACCTCGTCTCCGGGACCCTTGTCCACCGGGATGCTCTCGCCGGTGATGCTCGCCTGGTCGACCGCGCTGGCGCCGGCGACGACCCGGCCGTCCGCGCCGATCCGCTCGCCCGGGCGGACCAGGATCACGTCGCCCACCTCCAGCCCGGCCGCCTCGACCTGTTCCTCCACGGCGTCGTCGAACGCGGCAGCGGTGCCCTCGCCGTCCTCGGGGAGCTCCGGCAGCCGCAGCCGGGTGGCCCGCTCGGGGGTGAGGTCCAGCAGTCCGCGTACTGAGTCCTCGGTGCGCTTGGTGGCCACCGCCTCCAGCGCACCAGAGGTGGCGAAGATGACGATCAGCAACGCTCCGTCGAAGACCTGCCCGATCGAGGCGGCGCCGATCGCCGCGGCGACCATCAGCAGGTCGACGTCCAGGGTCTTCTCCCGCAGCGCGCGGAGCCCGGCCAGGCCCGGCTCCCAGCCGCCGGCGGCGTAACAGGCGAGGTACAGCGCCCACCACAGCCAGGCCGGCGTGCCGGCCAGCTGGCAGATCCCGCCGACGGCGAACAGCGCGGTCGCGATCACCGCCCAGCGCACCTCCGGCAGCGACCAGGTGCCGTGCCACCAGCGCGACGACGGGCGTACCGCCCGGGCCTCCGCGACGTCGTGCGAGCCGGTTGCCGCGGAGGAGCCGGTGGGGGAGGAGTTCAGGTCGACGGTCACCGCGGCAGCATACCTGCGCATACACGCAGGTATGCAGGTACGGGGTTAGGGTGGGCGCCATGCACGAGTCGCTGCCGGACTTCGACATGCCCAACGACGAGCAGGTACACCTGGCCGCGGAGTCGTTCCGGTTGCTGTCCGATCCGACCCGGATCAGGATCCTGTGGGCGCTTCTGCAGGGTGAGTCGTCGGTCGCCTGCCTCGCCGAACTCGCCGACGCCACCCCGACCGCGGTCAGCCAGCACCTGGCCAAGCTCCGCCTCGCCGGGCTGGTGCGAGGGCGCCGCGAAGGCACGTTCGTCTACTACACCGCCGCCGACGAGCACGTACGCCGGCTGCTCACCCAGGGCCTCTTCCACGCCGACCACCTCGACCGCGAAATGCCCGCGGGCGGGGCCGGCCACATCACGGGCTGAGTCACCGCGGACTCTGCTCCGGGCGGTCGTTCCCGCGTTCCCCGGCAGCGACCGGGCGTGGGATCGAGCGGAGCAGTCGGAGTATGCCGGCGCCGAGCAGGTAGCAGAGGAACCCGCCCGCGGGCATGCCGAGCAGGTAGGAGCCGGTGCTCGGCGCGAGGCTGTTGGCGAGCAGTCCGAGCATGACCGCCAGGTACGCGCCGACGGCGAGGACGAGGCGCGGTGCCGGGCGGTTCACCGTACGCACCACACCGTTCGGAAGCCCGCGCGGGACCTCCGTCGGGCGGGGGCGTGCCCGGGTCTCCAGCCGGCCGAAGACCGCGACCAGCAGGGCCAGTGAGGCCGACAGCATGAGCAGCCACGGCAGCCGCCACAGCCACCACGAGGTGGTGACCACCGCCGGAGTCGGCAGGAGGTCCGCAGCGGCGAGGACGCCGACGAGCAGCACCACCGCGCTCATGTGCCACAGGAAGATCGTCAGCACCACGGAGTTCACCGCCACCACCGCGAGCCACGGGTTCGGCCGGTGCAACCAGCGTTCGGCGGGCACGCGCAGCATGAGAACGATGCCGAACTGCATGGTTGCCGCGGCGAGCAGGGCGAGCGTGGGCGGAGACGCGTTGTGTGGTTGCTGTCCGGTCACGTCGATCATGCTGATCGCGTACGGGCCGACCAGGGTCAGCAGCGCCAGTGCCCCGAGACCGCCCACCAGCAAGGGGATCCACACCCGGGGGGTGTCGGGCAGCTGCCCGTCCCGCCAGAAGAACCCCAACTGGTGGATCGCCAGCCAGCCGAAGAGGAAGTTGCCGGCGGCCACCCACTCAGAGGCCTCCAGCCGCGCCACGTCGCCCACGGCGACGAGCAGCACCAGGACGAGGACGACCCGGATACCGAACCGCCGGTGCAGGCGATACATCACCGGCGCCAGCAGGACCACCAGCAGGTACGCGGTGAGGAACCACAGTGGGATCGATGCCACCCACACCCCGAACCGCACCAGCCCGGGGGACAGACCCAGCAATCGGACTCCGGCCACGTTGGCCACCAGGCCGACGGCGGCGAGCGTCACCAGCAGCCCGGTGGTCGGCCCGACCAGCCGCCCGGTGCGGCCGAGCAACCAGTCGGTCGCGTTCTCGCCCTTCCGGCGATGTGTTTGCAGGGACGCGGCGTTGGCGTACCCGCCGACCACGAAGAAGATCGGCATCACCTGGGCCACCCAGGTGAGCGGGTACGCCCAGGTCATCGAGTCCAGCGCGGAGCGGCCGGTGAGCCGTCCGTGGGCGTCGTAGGTGATGGCGCTGAGCAGCCAGTGCCCGAGCACCACCGCCGTGATCGCGAGCGCACGCAGCAGATCCACGTACCGCTCACGCGATGCCGGCGTCCGGTCGGCGAGCTCGCGCAGCCTGGCCACACCCCGACCCTAGGGTGTGTTCGCAGCACACCCCAGGTCTGCCATCCGGTGGGAGACACCGCTGGAGCAGACTTGGGGGCGAATCGGTTGTTTCAGGTTGCACGTACGACAGAAGGAGCTGCCGTGGCCGTCATCCACCGGGCCGAGATCCGTCCGACGAAGCTGGAACTTCTCGGCGAGTGGCTCCCGAAGCAGTCGTGGTGCACCGGTGAGCCTGGCGTGGCGCCGACCTCGGTGGGCGCGTACCGGTTCGACGACCCGCGGGGCGAGGTGGGCATCGAGACGCTGCTGGTCCGTACGGCTGACGGCCAGGTGATGCAGGTCCCGCTGACCTACCGGGGCGCACCACTCGCCGGCGGCGAGGCGTTCCTGGTGGGCACGATGGAGCACTCGGTCCTGGGCCGGCGCTGGGTGTACGACGGGTGCGGTGATCCGGTCTACCTGTCCGCCCTGGCCGCGGTGATTCTCGGGGACGCGGTGCAGGCGGAGGAACTCGTCGAGGGCAAGGGCGCGGACGGCCCGCAGCGGCGTACCCCCACCGTCTCGGTCGTGGGCACGGGTACCAGGGGCGCGGCGGTCCCGGCCGTGGAGGCCGTCGAGGAGCTGACCGACTCGGCCGAGGACGGGCGCACGGTCGTGCGGACCGCTGGACTGGAGCTCACGATCGTTCGCGTGGTGGAGCTTCCGGCAGTGGACTCCGGCAGCGACGCCCCCGAGGGCGATGGTGGCGACGAGGGCGGTGCCCTGCTCGGCGCGTGGACCGACCAGACCCGCCCGGTTCGGTTGGCGACGGCGCGGCGAATCTGACGCCGGCCGCGTTCCGACGTCTGTCCGGCGCTCAGCAGGGGTGCGGCCCGAGCGGAGAGCGGTCGCCCACCAGCCACCGGTGCCCGAACGGGTCGAAGAAGCCGCCCTGCCGGTGCGTGCCCCACGGCATCTCGTGGTCGCGTACGGGATCGTCGTTGTCCGCCCCCGCGTCGACCGCGCGGGCGACGAAGCTGTCCGGGTCGTCCACGAAGACCTCCACCCGGACGGTCGTCGTGCCCACCTCGCCGGGACTTGCCCAGCCGTTCTTCTCCGGCTCGCCGAGGAAGAACTGCGCGCCCTCGATCTCCAGGCCGATGACCGAGCCGAGGTTCCACAGCTCACGGGCACCGACGGCCCGGGCGTACCATCGCGCGGCGGCGGGAGCGTCCGGCACGGCCAGCATGAGAGAGACGACGGGTCCGTGGTCCGGCGACGGCATGGGTCCTCCCAGCAGAGTTTCCCGGCATCGTAGACCCGGCAGCGGTCGGTCTGGTTTGCTTCCGGTCTCAGCAGAGTTCGGGGAAGTCGCCGGAGGAGGTCCGACCGTGAAGACCAGTGAGCCCACGATCGTCGAACGAGCCGCGCAGCCCTACGTCGCGATCACGGCGTCGGTCCCGATGACCCGGATGGCAAGCACCCTCCCGCCACTGAACGGTGAGGTCTTCGGCTGGCTCGAGGCGCGCGGCATCGCTCCCGCAGGCGCGCCGTTGTGGAAGTACAACGTCATCGACATGGACCGCGAGCTGGAGATCGAGGTCGGCGTGCCGGTGGCGGAGAAGATCGCCGGTGACGACCGGGTCCGGTGCGGGGTGCTTCCGGCCGGCCGGTACGCCACCCTGCGGCATGTCGGGCATCCCGACGAACTGGTCGACGCCACCGGGTCGCTGCTGAGGTGGGCCGACGGGCAGGGGCTTCGCTGGGACGTCGCGGACAAGCCGGGCGGTGAGCGCTGGGCCGCTCGTGTGGAGTTCTACCTGACCGATCCCGCGGACGAGCCGGACCTGAACAAGTGGGAGACCGACCTGGCGTTCAAGCTCGCCGACTGAGCGGCGCGCTGCTATCGATAGCGGCGTACGGAGGACGCCAGCCGGTCGACGAACGCACGCCCGAACGCCGAGCTGCCGTCGACCGTGATCACGGCGAGGTAGGCGAAGACCCGCCACAGTTCGCGGCGCTGCGCGAAGCCCGGGTCGATCGGGGTGATCTCGCGGTAGCCGTCGAAGACCGCCTCCGGCACCGGTGCGAAGTAGTCGACCAGCGCGAGGTCGACCTCCGGGTGCCCGTACGACGGCGCGGGATCGAGCAGCAAGGCTCCGGCATCGGCCGCGGCTTCGGCCGCGGCTTCGGCTGTGGCTTCGATGGCAGGTGTCAGGAAGTTGTTCTGCTGGGCGTCCCCGTGCAGCAGCGTCGGCTTGGGCTCGGGCCCGCACAGCGCGGGGAACCGTCCGACGAGGCGTTCGACGTCCCGGGCCAGGTCCTTCGCAAGGTGTCCGCTGTCGACCGCCTGCCGCAGGCGGGGCAGCACGCGGCGTTCGGCGTAGAAGTCCGGCCAGGAGCTGGTGCCTGAGTCGGTGCCGACCGGACGGTTGTCCTGCCGCAGCGGGCCGAAGAACCCGTCGAACTCGGCGAGGCCGAACCGCTGCCCGTGCACCTGGTGCACCGTCGCGAGTGCCCGGCCGATCGACTGCCACTGCTCGGTCGAGCGCGCTTCCGGGAGGACCTCCGGAATCGCTTCCAGCAACAGCAACGAGCCGGTGTCAATCCGTACTTGCCCAGCGGCGACCGGTGTGGGAGTGACCACTCCGGCAAGGCGCCGCAGCAGCTCCAGACCACGCAGCTCCGCGGTGAACTGCTCACTGCCCGCGGTCGTACGGTCCAGCTTGACGAACACCGAGAACGGCTCGCCCCGGAAGATCCCGCACGGATGGGACGCACGGTCGTCCAGGTCGGCGAAGCCGGTCGCCGCCCAGGGGCGGCCGAGGTGGGCCGACGCGGCGGCCTCGACCGCGCGCAGGGTCGATGTGGCGGTGAGCGGGTGTGTCGTGGCCATCGACCGGAGCGTACAGCCACCGTCTTGTCGGGGGGTCTGCCCTAGATTGTCGAGCACATCGTCGTACTCGTCGTTCCTCGTCGTTTCTGATCAGGAAGGAGCCCGAATGAACCCGGCGGCAGATCTTGGGTCCCTGCGGACGGCAGGCGAGGTGACCAGCCGGATCGTGGCCGGCATCGGTGCGGACCAGTGGGACGCTCCGACCCCGTGCTCGGAGTGGAACGTCCGGATGCTGCTCAACCACGTCGTCGCCGGCAACCTCCTCGCCGCGGCGGTCCTGGGAGGTGTCGAGTTCCCGGCACCGGAGGAACGCGCCCGGCTGGGCCAGGTCGACCGGCTCGGCACCGATCCGCTCGCGGCCACTCGGCAGTCCGTCGACGACCTGGTCAAGGCGTTCGAACAGCCAAGAGTGCTCGAGCATGTCCATCCCTCGCCGGTGGGCCAGGTCCCCGGTGCCGCTCTCGTGCACCTGCGGACCACCGAACTCCTGGTCCACGGTTGGGACCTCGCCCGGGCTACCGGGCAGCCGGCGGACTACCCCGACGCTCTGGTCGAGCAGGAGCTGGCGTTCACGAAGGCGAACGTCGGCAGGGCCAGGACCGGGCCGGGCGGTCCGTTCGGTGCGTCGCAGCCGGTTGCCGAGGACGCCCCGGCGCTCGACCGGCTGGCCGCACTGCTCGGCCGGAGTGTGGCGTCTCGCTGACGCACCCCCCCGGACCCTGCGCCGGTAACATGTGGCACTTGTGTGATGCGGTTCCGAGTGACGGCGACCGACTTCACCACCGGCGTGGGTGGCCCACCGAGACGATCGGCAAGGGACGGTTGTCGTACTGGTCCGGTGCTGCGGCCGGCCGTGCCATAGTTGACCATGGCGCTTCCGGCAGACACCCATGTGCACAGCGAGTACTCCTGGGACACCGGCGGTCCGGACTCGGCAGCAGCCGGAACCATGGAGCAGACCTGCGAACGCGCGGCGCGGATCGGGCTTCCGGCGGTCGTGTTCACCGAGCACCTCGACTTCGTCGGCTGGGAGGCGGACCCGGGGGACGAGAGCGACCTGGTGCGGAGGCTGATGGACGCCGACGGGACGCTGGTCCCTCCTCCGCTGGACGTCGACGGCTACCTCGAGGCGATCGAGTGCTGCCGCCACAGCTTCCCCGACGTCCAGATCCTGACCGGAGTGGAGTTCGGGCAGCCGCACCTGGACGAGGAGGCAGCCTCGCGCGTACTCGACGTGTCGAAGCTGGATCGTGTCAACGGCTCCTTGCACACGCTGGTGGTCGACGGCCGGCGTCACGAACCACCCACCCTGTACCGGATGTGGCCGGCGGACAAGGTGATCTGGGAGTACCTCGCGGAGGTACCCCGCATGGTCGAGGGCTCGGAGACGTTCGAGGTGCTCACCCACATCGACTACGCCGTTCGCTACTGGCCGAGGGAGAAGAACGGCCCGTTCGACCCGAAGCGGTTCGAGGACGGCTTCCGGCAGGCGATGCGTGCGCTGGCCGGCAGTGGACGTGCGCTGGAGATGAACGTCGGTGGTCAGCTGCGTCCGTGGATCCCGCAGTGGTGGAGCGAGGAGGGCGGACGGGCAGTCAGCTTCGGCAGCGATGCACACGAGCCGCGTGCGCTCGCGAACAACTTCCCCGAGGCCGTCGCCATGGTGGAGCACTACGGTTTCCGGCCGGGCCACCGGCCGGCGGACTTCTGGACCCGGTGACGATGGCGGGGGAGTCCGCGAGGATCGAGCTCAGTATGGCCGACCTCCGGGCGGTCGTGGGCTATGCGGTGGCCTGTGCGCGGCCGGTGTTGGCGATCTTCGAACGCGAACGACCCGACGACGAGCGGCCGCAAGCCGCGGTTGACGCGGCGCTGGCGTTCGCGCAGGGAGCCGAGCGGACCAAGGTGCTGCGCGACAATGCCTGGGCGGCCCAGCGGGCGGCGACCGAGGCGCGGGACGCGGGGCAGGTCGCGGCGAGTGAGGCCGCGCGTGCGGCGCTCGCCGCGGCTGGTGCGGCGTTCCTCCACCCGCTGGCGAAGGCCACACAGGTCAAGCACATTCTCGGGTCGGCCGCCCATGCCGTCCGGGCGTTCGAGCTGGTCGCCGGCGACGATCCGGCTGCCGTCGCCGACCACCTCGCGCGGGCCCGGTCTCTCGCGAGCCCCGTCGTGGTGGACGTACTCCGGCGTTATCCGCCCGCCCCGAACGCCGGTGGCCGGATCGGAGAACTGATCCGTCACCTTGACGCGGCACTTCGCGCAGGTCCCGGCTGAGGCGAGGCGTGTCAGCCGCGGGCGTCCCACCAGCGGAGTACGCGCGACGCCCGCAGCGTGTTCCATCTGCTCGGGCGGCCGTCGCCGTCCTCCAGCCGGAAGTGCACGGCGCCGGGGTGGGTGTTCTCCAGCAGCCAGGTGCCGTCGGCCTGACGCCTGGACCGTAGGAGCTCGATCGGCTCGTCGAGCCGCGGGTCCCTGACGTTGGCCGAGCGGAAGTACTCGAGCCCACGCAGGACGTCGTAGCGCCATCTGGTTGGGAAGGAGAACCTCAGCCAGGTGTCGACGGCCACCTCGCCCGTGCTCTTCCGGCGGAAGAGTGAACGATCGAGCAGGTACTCCTCACCGGCGCGGCGGGCAGCCTCGGATTCGGCCGACCCGCCGGTGGCGCGTTCGTACTCCAGCAGTCCCTCCAGCACGCAGATCGTCGAGTGGAACGACGACACGGCGGCGCCCTTCTCCGTCCAGCAGTTCCACCCACCGTCGGCGAGCTGGTCGGTGAGCAGGCGGGTGACGAGCCGGTCCACGTCGGCCCCGAAGTACGCGCCGAGGGTCACGGTGCGGCCGTTGATGCACGGCTCGACCTCACCGTCGAAGAACGGGCCGCCGTTGTACTCCCATCGGCAGTGAGCGGCGACCAGCGAGGTCATCTCGCGCGCGGTCCGGGACGCCGGGTCGAGTCCGAAGTCGTACAGCTCCATCATGGCCGGCAGGGTCGCCGTCCACGGTTGGCCGCCCTGCGCCGGTTGCTCGCCGCGCCCGCGGCCCGGGAAGCACGCTCCACCCATCCACTGGCCGTCCCGGTCGCGGGCGGCCAGCAACCGCGCGCCCCAGCCCTCCTCCGCCACCCGGGCACGCTCCACGGCCACGGCGTCGGCGGGCGCGGCGGTCAGGTCCCGCAGGACCTGCCAGCGCAGCGCCGGGTCGGAGTCGAGCAGCCAGTCGATCGGGGGCTCTCCCGCGACGTGCGGTGCGCGAGGAGTATCGGCCGGTGCGCTGTCGTTCATGCCGGCCAAGCTATCGCCTGTTCCGGACGACCGGCTGCCGCAACCAGCGGAGATTTCCTCGAACCCGATCCGTCCTCCGGCGGCCGGGCAGGCGACGCTGGACGCGCTGCAGGAACTGCCCGACATCGGCCCGGACGCACCGATCGGCTACGCCGGCGGCGTGTCCTTGGGCACCGCGATCGGGGTTCCGTTGACCGCGGCCGAACCCAGGATCGCCGCAGCCGTCTTCGGAGGCGGTACCGATCCAGTTTCTGCTGCCGTGGGACGACGAGTACGTCGACCGTCAATCCGCTCTTGCGTTGTTCGACGCCTTCGCCTCGGGGAAGAAGACGTTGCACGCCAACCCCGGCGATCACCGCCGCATTCGCTGGGTCGGGCTGGACAAGGAGTTCCTGGCCCGGCACCTGGGACCACGCTGGCCACGCCGGCCCCGCGGGAGGTTCGTCAGCGCTCGGGATCTCGCAGTGAGGTGGGGGAGAGGAACGACTGGAGCAGGTCGTCACCGACGTCCGATGTCCGCCGCGCGATCCCGGCCAGGAGGTCGGCGACCTGGACCCGCGGATCGTCGCGGGAGTCGACGGTCACCAGCCCGGCGAACGGCGAGTCCCTGGCCGACAGTTCCTCGCCCTCGCTCGCGTCGGCGGCCGGCGGGTCGGCCCCGTACGCAAGCATCTGCTGGAGTCGCCGCAACCGTCCGGCCGTGAGGGCGCTCTGCTCGTCGTGGATCACCAGCACCCGTCGACGGCCGCCACTCCAGAACAGGACGGTCTCGGCCAGCGCCGGCAGCATCGGTTCCAGCGGCGGCGGGATCGAGCGGTCCTCGTGGGCCAGCCTTATCAGGATCTCCCACACCCGCGCGGGAGTGAGCCCGTCGAGGACCGCTTCGGCGTCCGCGCCGAGCCCTGCTCCGGCGAGTGAGTCGCGCGCCTGGAAGAAGCCTTCCATCGCGCTGCGGTCGGGCTGGTGCTTCCTCTTCGTACGGACCAGGTTGACGAAGGCCGTGAGGAAGGCACTCCACTCGCGAACCCCCGTCCGCCCTGCCCGCCCCGCCCGGTACAGCGCGAGGGCGGCCGGGCGGTTCGCCTGGCTCAGCCGGGTGCCCGCCGCGTAGGTCGGCTCGACCAGGAACAGGTCGACGATGCGGGTAACGAGGAAGTACTCCTTGTCGACCAGGTGGACGTGGGCCCGGCCACTCAGCTTCATCAGAAGCCATTCCAGGGCTTCACCCGACCGCGCACTCCGCAGGAATCTCCCGCTCTTGAACTCGTTGAGTGACCACCTGGACCCCGATCGCAGCGACCGGAGAAGGTCGTCGGCCTCCTCGACCCTCAGGTCCACGCTGGCGTGGGTGAACAGCGGGGTGACCGTGTCCAGCAGGTTGGTGCCGGAGAACCCGGACTCGTCGCAGGCGATCTCCACGACGGCGCCGCCGACCTCCTCGGCCGGCGGCAGCCCGCCCTGTGGGGGCAGCCTCTGGTCCTTCAGCACGGGCCCATGCTCGCGCGCGCCCGGGCTTCGCACCACCCGGTTTGTGTTCCACCCCGATGTCGTCCGGATTCTGTGCGACTCTGCACGGCGTACGGTGACCGCCTGACCGAGACCGTGAGGACCCCTCATGGGCGAGTACGTGATCAGCCCGCTCGACCCGGACACCTGGGACGGGTTCGCCCGGATGGTGGAGCGGCACAACGGTGTGTTCGGCGGCTGCTGGTGCACGTGGTTCCACACCATGAGTGCCGACAAGGAACGCACCTATGAGGCCAACCGGTCCCTCAAGCGTCTACTCGTCGACGAGGGACGGGCCCATTCGGCGCTGGTGTACGACGACGCCGAGGTGGTCGCATGGTGCCAGTTCGGAACCCCGGCGGATCTGCCGAACATCTACCACCGCAAGCAGTACGACGCCGAACTCGACGTCGTTCCCGACTACCGGATCACCTGTATCTTCGTGGACAAGCGCTACCGGCGCCGTGGGCTCTCGGCGGTCGCCCTGCAAGGGGCCCTCGACCTGATCGCGGTGTCGGGCGGCGGAGTGGTCGAGGGATACCCGCACCACACCGGCGGGGCGAAGAAGTCGGTGCTCTACAACGGCACCCGGGCACTGTTCGAACGGGCGGGTTTCGAGTACGTCCGCAGCAAGGGCGTCGGAAACTGCGTCATGCGCCGCGCCGTGCCCTGAACCCCGCGCCGACAACCGCGTCCGGACTCTGGATCGACGCCGGTCCTGGTAGTACCGTTCGAGGGCACATTGCAGTTCCTTGGTGGTTTCGTGGGAGAACGATGACCGCACTGGCCGGTAGGAACCTGTGTGCGGTGCCGACGACTCGCCCGCCGGCGCGGCCACAGTGAGCAAGCTCGACCCGACCCTGCTCGGCATCCTCGCGCGCAGACGGGACGCGACGAGGCGGCCACGCGCTGCGCGAGCGGCGGAGGAGGAGTCCTTCGAGCCGCGGCAGACACCGGACACGGTGCACGTCATGGTGAAGTTCACCGGTGACGTGGACGACCTGCGTGCGCTCGGGTTCGAGCCCCTGAGCCTGAGGACCCACCCGACCGAGGGCTGGACGATCGCCGCCGGCCCCATGCCCACCGACCGGCTCCCCGACCTCGACGACCTCGACCACGTGGTCAAGGTCGAGGCGTCCCGGCCGATGCGCCCCGAGCTGGACCGGAGCGTTCCCGAGATCCGAGCCAAGCAGCTCCACGACGGATCCCCGTCGTTCACCGGCGCGGGTGTCGTCGTCGGTGTCATCGACTCGGGCATCGATTGGTTTCACCACAGCTTCCGCAAGCCGGACGGCACCAGCCGCATCCTCGGTATCTGGGACCAGACGCTGGTCGCCCAGGCCGGGGAGAGCGCGCCCGCCGCATTCCCCGGAATGGGTGTGGAGTACACCAAGGCCCACATCGACGCGGCGCTCGCCGGCACGGGAACCGTCCGTACGAAGGACAAGGACGACGGTCACGGCACCCACGTCGCGGGCATCGCCGCGGGGGACGGCTCCCAGTCCGGCAACTGCTCGGGCGCGTTCACGTACGTCGGTGTCGCTCCGGGGGCCGACATCATCATCGTCGTCAACACCGCGGAGACCGACGCGCTCGGGGAGTCGGTCAACCTCGTTCACGCCCTGGACTTCATCTGGGACCACCCCGGCGTGGCCGGACGCCCCGTTGTCATCAACCTCAGCCAGGGCGACAACCTGGGCGCGCACGACGGCACCGCCCTCGTCGAGCAGATGATCGACCTGGACCTCCTACTCCACGACGGGCACATGGTGGTCAAGTCGGCGGGCAACGAGGGAGAGGCCGACCACCACGCCCAGGTCACGATCGCGGCCGGTGCAAGCACGGACGTGCCGGTGCACATGCCCTCAGGTGACCGTTTCTCGCGGTTCGCGGAGATGTGGTACGCCGGTGCAGGCTCGGTACGCTGCACGGTCCTCGCTCCCTCCGTACGCGGTGCCCCGCCGACGAGCCCCGCCGTCGATCCCGGCAACGCCACGCCCTGGACGGTCGACTCCACCCTGCCGGCCAACCGGCAGACGGTCGTCCGCATCGACTCCCGCACCGCCGACCCCGACAACAACGACAGGTCGATCCACATCGAGTGGGACCCCGCGGCGAAGGCGAACATCCCCGCGGGGGAGTGGAAGTTGCGGCTCGCCAACACCGGCGCCGTCCCGGTCACCGTCCACATGTGGCTCGAACGCGGAAGCGGGCCGGTGTTCGGCAGCGGAGAGGCCTCGAGGGCCGGGACGATCAGCATCCCCGGAACGGCGCGCTCGGTCATCACGGTCGGCGCGTACTCCCAGAGCGGCTTCCTCTTCTTCAACTGGAGCGGGAAGGTCGCCGGATTCTCCAGCCGTGGGGCGACGAGGGACGGACGGACCAAGCCCGACGTCTCCGCCCCCGGCGTCGCCATCAAGTCGGCGAAGTCGAACGTACGACCCAACTGCTGCTGCGACTGCTGCCGGGACTTCTACGTCGACATGGACGGCACCAGCATGGCCGCACCGCACGTGACAGGAGTGGTGGCACTGATGTACCAGAAGAACCCACGCCTGAAAGCGTCGGACGTACGCCGGCACATCATGGAGACCGCCCGGGTTCCCGACGGCCTCACCCCGGCAGACCTGCCCAACAACGACTACGGCGCCGGCAAGGTGGACGCCGCCGCCGCGGTGGCAGCGGTGCCGCCACCAGGCGCGCCCGTGCACGCTCCGGAGGATCGAGAGCGCGAGTCGCCCGGGCCGGATCCGCACGAGCTGCACGCCCCGGTCGCCCGAGCCGGTCGAGGTGCGCAGGAGGGGGAGGACGGCCGGGGCGGAGAGCCGAAGGCCCGTTGGGCACACACGTCTCGCACACCCCGCACACCGCGCGCCCTCCGTACGGCGGACATCGCGGCGCCGCTGCTGGCCGCCCTGCACACGCGCCTGCTGGCCGTACCCTCCGGGGAGGGGTGGGCCGCGGACGTCAGCCGCCACTTCAGTGAGGTACGCGGGCTGATCAACCACAACAGGCGAGTCGCGGTCACCTGGCACCGGATGCAGGGACCGGCGCTCGTCGCGTCTCTCGCGCACCAGGTGGCCGGCTCACCCGGCGGGGTCGCGCTTCCAGCCGTCTCCGCGGCGGACCTCGCCCGGCGCGTCGGCGCATTCCTCGACGCGCTCGAGCGGCACGGCTCGACGGACCTTGCCGACTCGATACGACGGCGACGACCCGAGATCCTGGCGGTCGGTGCGGTCGACCTCCTCCACCTGCTGGCCGGGGCCGCCCGGCCGGCCGCCTGAGGGGAGCGGGCGTGGCCACCAAGGCGGGCACCCTCGAACTCGTTGCCCGTGAGCTCGCCGTGGCACTCGGCGTCCTGGAGGATCGCCTCGCCGACGGTGGTGCCGACGACTTCTTCGCCGAGCTGGGCCTGCGGCCACCGGAGGGGCTGACCGCCGTGAGCGGGCTCGCGAACTCCGTCTCCGACGCCGCGCGCCTGGCCGGTGAGCTCGCACCGCTGGTGGTCGACCTCACCGCGGCCATCGACGCGGAGGACGTCGCGTCCATCGTCTCCGTCGGCGTGCGGCTTCTCGGCAGGATCGGTGACGTGCTGGGTGCGGTCGGTGCGGTCGCGGCCGCGGCCGACGCGGCGGCCGGTTCGCTCGGCGGCCTCACTCCCGAACAGCGTGCCGAGGTGCGGGCGTTCGCGGCCGCTCTGCCCCGCAAGGTGCTCGACCATGTGGTCGTCGAGTACGCCTCCCAGCGCGCCCCCGCGGCGCTGGGTGCGCTGGACGCGCTCGGCCTGGTCGTACGAGCGCCGGTGAACGACACCGGCGACCCGCTGCACCCCGCCCACGAGCGGCGTGAGCTCCACCCCGAACGCCTGCCCGACCTGCTGCGCGACCCGGGCGAGTACTTCCGCGCGGTGTACGGCTGGGGTGAGGCCGGGTTCGACGGGGTGGCGCTGTTCGAGGCGCTGCAGCGCTACATCGAACGGGACATGATGATGCCGGCCGTGCTGCTGCGCCCGCCCGGTGAGCCGCCGTTGCTCGAGGCGTACATCGTGGGTCTTCGGGTCGACACCGCGACCGCGCCGCCCAGCGTGACGGCCGACATCCGGTTCGGCGCGGGCCAGACGTTCACCCGCACCTATCCGCTCAAGGAGCCGTGGCAGATCCGGGTCGAGGCGACCGGCGCCTTCGCCGCCGACGTCCGGGGCCGGATCAGTCCGCCGTTCGACGTCACGCTCACCCCGCCGGGCGGCACCGTCGAGGTGGACGTGTCGGCGGGGCTCGTCGCGGACGCCGGGGGCGCGCCGATGCTGCTGCTCGGTGCTGCCGGTGGCACCCGGGTCGAGGCCACCCGCGTCTCGCTGACGTTCGGGTTCGACGCCTCGTGGGACCCGGTGGCGAACCAGGCCGGTGCGATGCCCGAGGTCACCGCCGAGATCCGCGACGGGCGGCTCGTCCTCTCCCTCGGCGGCGCGGACGGTTTCCTCGCCAGCGTGCTTCCGTCCGCGCTGGAGGTCGAGCTCGACCTGAACGCCGTCTGGGATCCTGGGAAGGGGCTGCGGGCGACCGGGGGCGCGGGGCTGGAGGTCGAGGTGCCACTGGCGCTGGACGTCGGCCCGGCCCGGATCGAGCGGATGGCGCTGCGGTTCGTGGTCACCGACGACGGGTTGGCAGTGGAGGCGCGGGCTGCCGGAGGGATCGCCCTCGGCCCCTTCGCCGCCGCCGTCGACGGGGTCGGCGCCGCGATCGACGTGGCGCTGACGCCCGGCAACCTCGGCCCGCTCGACCTCGGCTTCCGCTTCCTCCCGCCCACCGGGCTGGGCCTCGCGATCGACGCCGGGCCGATCAGCGGCGGCGGTTTCATCAGGTACGACGAACCCACCGGCCGTTACGGCGGCACGTTCGAGGTCAAGCTGGGCATCGTCGGCGTGCAGGCCGTCGGGCTGCTCGACACCCGGATGCCCGGTGGCGGGCGCGGCTTCGCGCTGCTGGTGCTCATGCGTGCGTCGTTCCCGCCCATCCAGTTGGGCTTCGGGTTCGCGCTGTCGGCGGTCGGTGGCCTGGTCGCGCTGAACCGCCAGATGGACGTGGACGCGCTGCGCTCGCGGATGGCCACCGGAACCGCCGGCCGGATCCTCGCCCCGGAGGACCCGGTACGCAACGCTCCCGTGCTGCTCGCCGACCTCGCGGCGGTCTTTCCCCCGGCCCAGGGCGTGGTGGTCGTCGGGCCCACCCTGCAACTGTCGTGGGCGGAGCTGGTGCGGTTCGACATCGGCGTGTTCATCGAGCTGCCCGGGCCGCGGAAGGTGGTGCTGCTCGGCTCGGCGCGGGCGGGTATCGACAACCCCTCCGGCGGACGTCCGTACCTCCAGATCCGGCTCGACATCCTCGGCGTGGTGGACTTCGCCGCGCAGACGCTGTCGTTCGACGCGGTGCTGGTCGACAGCCACCTGCTGGAGATCCTCGAACTCACCGGCGGCGCTGCGTTTCGCATGTCGTGGGGCGCCGAGCCGTACGTCGTCCTCTCCGTCGGCGGGTTCCATCCCTCGTACTCGCCCGCGCCCATGGTGCTGCCGGCCAGTCTCACCCGGGTGGCGATGGTGCGAGGAACGCCCCAGGACTTCCTCTACTTCCGGTTCGAGGGCTACTTCGCGGTCACGACCAACACGCTGCAGTTCGGCGCCTCCGTCGAGGTCGTCGTCAGCGTCGGCAGCTTCAACATCCGCGGCTTCCTCGGCTTCGACGCACTGATCCGCTTCCAGCCGTTCCACTTCCAGTTCACCATCGCCGCCTCGGTCAAGGTCCGCTACAAGAGCCGCAACCTGGGCGGGCTGACGCTGCGCGGCGAACTCAGCGGGCCGGGGCCGGTGGTGTTCCGCGGCAAGGTCTGCTTCGAGATCCTGTGGTTCGACATCTGCTTCGAGGAGACATTCAGGCTCGGTTCGTCGGTGCCGCCGGCGGTCACCCCGGTCGCGTCGGCGGTCGCCGAGCTGGCCGGCGAACTGGCCGAGCCGGGCAACATCCACGCCGTGGGCGGTACGGACACCCGCGTCACCGTCGAGCCCGCGACCGACACCTCGCTGCCGGTCGTCTCACCGCTCGGGCAGGCGGCCTGGAGCCAGGAGCGGGCACCGCTGGACCTGCTGCTGCAGCGGTTCGAGGGCGCGCCGCTGATCCGGCCGGAGAGCGTGACCGCGGCCGGCCCGCTGGTGACCGCCCGTGAGGTCGACTGGTTCGCCCCCGGCTCGTTCGCCGAGCTCAAGGACGCGGACGCACTCAACCGCCGGGCGTTCGAGCGGCTGGCGGGCGGAGTGCGGATCGGGCAGGACGGCACCGCCGACGGGCCGGACGCGCAGCTCACCGTCACGGTCAAGGTCATCCGGTTGCCCGCTCCGCCGTCCTTCCTGACGGCGCTCGCGATGCCGGCCTGGCTGATGCGCGCCACGGCCGGGCGGCTCGGCGCCGTGGAGCGGGACGTGGTGAAGCCCGCGCTCGGCGTACGGGACGAGACGTGGGCCGTGCACGGCAACGACGGTGCGGTCATCGCGGACGGGTTGTCGCAGGCACAGGCGCACCAACTGGCAACGGTCGGCGCGGCGGGTGGCGCAGGCACGGGAGTGGCGGCGGTGGCGGCGACCGACACCGTCGCGGCGATGGCGTTCTGACGGAACGGCGAGAGGAGGGGAGCCGTGGCGGACCAGCAACTGACGTTTCGTTCGTGGGTACGCGAACGCATCGCGGGCGCGGCGACCGGTGTGCAGGACGGCCGACCGCTCGTGCAGACCTCGGTGACCCTGTCGGGTACGGACGCGAACGGCCAGGCCACCACGGCCGAGACGCGGCAGGTGCAGTTCCTGCTCGCCGGCCCCGGTGACGTCGTGAACCTCGCGCGGGCTGCGGTGGTCAAGCGCTACCCGTCGCCGGGCGCCGGCGACCACGAGTCGGACCGGTGCGCGCACGTGGAGTTCGCCGATCCTTCGCTGCCGTGGCGGTACTCCCCGGCACCCGCCCCGGCGCCCGGCACAGGTGCGGTCCACCCGTGGCTGGTGCTCGTCGTCGGGGTCGAGGGCACCGACCTCGTGCTCGCCGGTGAGCAGGTGACGCTGAACCCGGCCGTGCAGCAGGCCCACCCGCTGGGCGCGGCCACCCAGCCGTACCCGTGGGCACACGTCCAGGACGACGCCGAGGGCAGACGGGTCGCGCGGGTGCTGTCCGGCCGGCGCCTGGACGCCGGCACCGACTACGTCGCCGTACTCGTGCCCGCCTTCGACGCGGGCGGCCAGAAGCGATGGTCGGGCACCGCGCCGGTCACCGTCCCCCTCTACGACCACTGGCGGTTCCGCACCGCGACTCCGGCGGGCAGCTTCGAGGATCTCGCCGCTCGCCTGCGACCGGGGTCGGCCGACCCGGAGACCGGCCGGGCGCCACTGGACTATCCGCGGGTGCCGTCCGCCGGCGACCTGCAGGTGCGGGGCGCGCTCGCTCCCATCGGTGTGGGCGACGCGGCTCTTCCGCCGGATGTGCGATCGGACCTGGACGGGCTGCGCACGCCGGCGACCGACGACAAGGGACGCCCGATCGTCGGCCTGCCCCGGTACGGCGAGACGTGGCGGGCCGGCGCGCCGGAGCAGACCACCTGGGCCGGGAACCTCAACACCGACCCGCGCGACCGCGGTGTCGCCGGCCTCGGGCTCGAGCTCGGCATCCGGTTACAGGAGGACCTGGCCGCCGAGGCATCGGCACACCTCGGCGCCCTGGCCGAGTCACGTCAGCGCATCCGGGACCTGGTGTTCGGCCTGCGGGCCTCCGCGGCGGTGTGGGAGCGGCGCCTGCCGTCGGACCCGGTGGACCGGCTCTGGCTGCTCGGCCCCGCGCTGCGCCGGGTGGTCACCCCCGACGGCACGGTCGGGGACCTCGCCACCGCCGACGACCGCGCACTGCCCGCCGGTGTGTTCTCCACCGCACTGCGGCGCATGCTGCGCACCGGCCCGGCCCGTACGGCTCTGCTGCGGGACGCGAAGGTGACTCCCGGCGAGGTGCTGCGAGCCGCGAACCGCTGCCCGCCAAGGCCGAAACCGTCCGGCGACGGCTTCCCGGTGGAGGATCTCGGCATCGGACTGGAGGAGCTGGAGGAGCGCCGGCGACGGGCCGCCGAAACCGGCGAGGTGGACCTCCGCACCGCGCTGGAGCTCGCCAAGCAACTGGCCGAGCAGGCGTACGAACCGCTGCGCGACCTCGCCTTCTCGATCGTGGACCGGCTGGCCCAGGCTGTCGACCGGGGGGCGCCCGCGCCGTGGGCCCGGGCGCTGGAACTGCTCGCCGCCGCGGCGAGCACTACCGACGACGAGACCGCCCGGCGACTCGTGGTCACGATGCGGCTGTTCCTCGAACGCTTCCCGCGTCCCGCGACCAAAGACGACCTCACCGACCTGCTGGACGGCTTGGAGGAGCCGGAGCCGAGCGAGCCACCCTGCCGCCCGGTCGACCTGGACGCGCTGGCCGAAGGCGTGGTCAAGGCGTTCGACCCGACCGGCACCGAGGCGCCCGCCCGCGTGCGCGTGCTGTCCACCGTCGACGGGCTGGACCCCGCGCAGCCGTTGGCGCCGCCGGAGGTGTGCGTCGGGCTCGACCGGCCGGTGTGGGCCGATGTTCGGACGGCGTTCGCCGAGTGGCTGCTGCCCGGCGTCGGGAGCCTGGCCGAGGACTCGGTCATCGCCGTCGAGACCAACCCACGGTTCGTCGAGTCGCTGCTGGTCGGAATGAACGAGCAGCTGCTGTCCGAGCTGCGCTGGCGCAACATCCCCGTGGCCACCGGGTGCACGCCACTGCGGGTGTTCTGGGACCGTGCCCACACAGCCACCGGAGCCCGCGTCGACGACATCACCGGCGTTCACCTGTGGGCCGACACCAGTGACGTCGGCGAGGCATCCCACCGTCCGTCCGGTGCTTCCGGGCGGGACCTCGTGGTGGTCGTACGCGGGCACCTCTTCCTGCGCTACCCGGCGACCGTCGTCTACCTCGTGACCGCCGAGCACGGTGGCGCGCCCGACTTCACCGTCGATCCCGACCCGGCCGCGCCCCCGGTGTATCCCAGCTTCCAGGGACGCATCGGCGCCGACGTCACCTTCTTCGGCTTCCAGGGCTTCGTGCCCGAGGACATCGCCCGCACCTGGCTGGTGTTCGAGGAACCGCCGGCCGGATACCGGTTCGCCAACGACGTCTCCTCGGCACCGCAACCCCACACCTGGGCGAGGCAGGCGTTCGCCCGCCCGGTCCGCGTGCTCATCGCCGGCGACCGGCTCGACCCGGAGGGACCCCAGTGACCGACCTGAACCCTTCCGGCCCGTCACCGGAGCCGGGCACGACCGTCGGCGTGATGATGCCCGTCCGCATCGAGACGCGGTTTCGTCCCGGGCGGCTGCTGCTGCGCGTCGTCCCCGACGAGCCGTGGTTCGCCCGGCACGACGACCGCGTCTCCCAGGGCGAGGTCGACTCGCTCCAGCGGTATCTCGACGCGCTCGACGCGGCCGGCACCGAGCCGGAACGCACCCAGGCCTGGCGCGAGCTCGTGACCCAGGTCGGAGGCGCCCGAGCGGTGTTCCTGCTCCGTACTCTCGTCGTGACCGGTCCCGACGGCCGTCCGGTCCTACGACCGCTGGACCCGGACGAGATCCGCGAGGAACCACGGCTGCCGCGCATCGAGGGCTTCCCCGACAGGCTGTACGTCTGGCTGGCACGCGGGGGAGGTGCACCGGCCCTCGCGACCACGATGTCGGTCGACAGGACGCGGCTGCTGGCCGACTTCCCCGACCCCGACGTGCCCGGCGACAGGCGCTGGTGGGAGGACTGGGACGAGGCCGTGGCTGCCGGGCTCGCCGCGGAGATCCCGCTCGACGGAGAGCCCGGCGACATCGACGCCCTCTACGTCACCGGGCTCGGCGACGGCGACCCGGCGGCGTTGTTCGCCGACCACCGCGACGAGGGTCGCCTGGCGACCCTCCCACCCGGTACGCCCACCAACTCCGTCGACGGCAAGGCCGCCGCACCACTGGGCAACGACCCGGACACCTGGTGGGACGTACTGCGGACTCCGGCCGGGGAGTCCGACCGCGCCGTCTCGGCCGCCCTCACCGGCGACCCCGACCTGCTGGGCAACCTGCCCGGGCCGTCGGAGCCGCACCGGGCACTGAACAGCGCCATGGTGAGCGCGCTGTGGCCCGCGCTGTGGGGTTTCGCCGGCGCGGACTTGTGGGCAGTGCCGGACGGTACGCATGCCGCGTCGCGGTGGGCACCGCACGCGCTGTTTCCCGAAGGCGGGTTCCCGACACTGCGAGTGGGCTCCCAGCCGTACGGCCTGTTGCCCGCCACCGCGCTCGGCCGGTGGGTGGCCGATCCCAACGACCCTCCCGTCGAGGAGGCGATGCGGAAGGCGCTCCTCGAGCTGCGGGAGGCCTACCGTGCCGCGGCCGAGTCGCGCGGCACGGTGGTCGGCGCCTCCATCGAGCACCTGCTCGACCTGATCGGGCAGGTGCCGACCTCTCCGCTCTTCCGGCATCGGCGTGCCTGGCCGCTGGAGCTGTGGTGGCTGGTCCTGCTGCTACTCGCGTTCGGCGTGCGGTGGGAGGAGCTCGACCGGGCGTGGCTCGACCGGCATCAGCTTGCCGTACTGCTCGGACTGCATCCGTCCCGCCGGTACGGCACCGTCGGCGCGCCTCGCCGGCTCGGCATCCCCCTCGTCGTCCCCGAGCGGATGCCCGAGGACACGACGGTCGGAAAGGTGCTGCGCACGCTCGTGGGGCTCGCGTACGAAGGGCCGCACATCTTCGCGCGTACCGAGGTGATCGAACGCGAGTTCCTGCGCTTCCCGCCGGACAGCCTGCTGCTGCGGCTGGCGATCCGTTCCCTGCAGGTGGCGATCGGGGATGTCGGCCGCATGCGGTTGTCCCCGCCGGAGCCTCCTCCCCACCCGGAGGACGTGGCCCGCGACGCGGGCGAGCCGCCCCGGCTGGAGGCGTGGATCCGCGCCGCCACCTCCGAGTCCCTGCGTGCGCGCACCGAGGAGGCGGACAGGTTCCGCCGGGCCGCCGACGGGTTGCTCGCCCTGGCCGATCTCGAGGTCGAGCCCGACCGGCTCGAACGCCTGCTGCGCGCGACCGTCGACACCGCGGCAGTCCGTATCGACCCGTGGCTGGTCGGGTTGCCGACCCGCCGGCTGCAGGACCTGACCGACCGCGGTGGTACGGCGTTGCGGCTGGGCGCGTACGGGTGGGTCGACCATCCCCGCCCCGGCAAGCCGGGTCCCACCGCGGCGGGACTCCTGCAGGCGCCCTCGCCAGGACAGGCACTTACCGCGACCGTCCTGCGCGACCGGGCCGTCAACGATCCCGTCGACAACCGGTGGGACCTCGACCTCACCTCCCGCACGGTGCGGGACGCGGACCGGACCGCCGAGCACGTACGCATCGGCGCGCACCTGGCAGAGGCGCTCGGCCGAGAGGTGGAACGCGTCGTCGCAGCCCCCGGCGACGTCGCGCGACTCCGGCGGGAGTTCCCGGTACGCACCGAGCACCAGGGCCGGCGCACGTGTGACGGGCTCGCCGTGCTGGCGGCGCCGCCGTCCTCCCTGGGCCTGGACCCCGCCCGGCTCGCGGAGCTGGAGCGGCTGCGCGCCGGCCTGGACACCTACGGGGACCTGCTCGTCGCCGAGGCCGTCCACCACGTCACCGAGGGACGAGCCGAGGTGGCCGGTGCGGTCCTGGACGCCGCCGCCGGTCTGGCCCGGCCACCGCACCTGGGCCTGCTGCGTACGCCCCGCGAGGGCAGGGCGGTCAGCACGTCGGTCGTACTCGCCCTGCGCGACGTCGCCGAACCCCCGTTGCCCGCCGACGACCTGGAACGCGCCGTGGTGGGCCCGGCGGCGCTCGCCGACGCCGCGACGGCGGCACTGCTCCGGGAGCAGACCGGCGACGCCACGCAGTGGACGTTCGAGGTCGCGGAGGTGGACGCCTCCGGAGTGCCGGTAGGTGTTCCGGTCACGGTCACCCTCGCCGACCTCGGCCTGTCGCCCGCGGACGCGCTCGCACTAACGCGTACCGATCTGGAGAGGCTGGCCCTGCATGCGGGTGCACAGGTGCTCGGCGTGGACGCCGTGCAGGCCGCCGTCAGCGCGGGGGACGGGGCGGTGCGCTACGAGCAGGCCGCACGGCTGGTGGCGCTCGTGGGCCGCAACCCCGCGGGGCCGGACGCGGTATCCGAGCAGGCCGACGCACCTGCCGACCAGGCGGCAGTGGACGCTGACCTGCTCACCCGCTACACCCTCGTCCGAGTCACCGGGCTGACGCTGGTCGGGCAGCTCGGCGACCAGCTCGCGGCGACCGGACCGGACGGCGGGATCGGGACCGCGGACCCCGACGTGCTGAGCCGGTTCGTGGTCGCCGCCCGCGCATGGGGCGTCGCCCCGGACCCGGGGGCCGACCCGGCCTGGGACGGGCTCGACGCCGTGGAGGTGGCCGAACGGCGCCTGGTGGCGACGGCGGCCAGAGCGCTGGAACTACTCGGCACCCGCGTCGCGGCCAGCCCGTCCACGGTCGAACCAGGACCGGGCGAGCCGTCGCCGGCCGCGGCGCTCTCCCGCGCCGACCTGGTCGAGGCCCTCGCCACACTCGTCTCGCCCACCGGCCAGCTCGCGGTCACCGGACGGCTCACCGCCGATGCCCTGCCGGTTTCCCAGGCCGACGCCGCCCTGGACCGGCACTGGCTTTCCACGGTGGCCGCCGTGCGCGACTCACTCGCGCGCGTCGAGGTCCACCAGCTGGCGAGCGGCACCCCGATCGGCGGCACCCCGCTCGTCGGCTGGTCGAACAAGCCGGCCGACCCGTGGCAGCGAACGCCGGACGCGAGGCGACTGGTGGTCGCGTACGCGGCGCCGGACCTCGACCTCACCGCTCTTCCCGGGACCGCCCGGGTCGCTGTCGCCGCTGTCGACAGGTTCACCGAGGTCATCCCGGCGGAGGAGCAGACGACCGGCGCCGCCTTCGGTTTCAACGCCCCGGCCGCCCGTGCGCCGCAGGCCATCCTGCTCGCCGTTCCGCCCGACCCCGGCAAGCCGATGGACGAGCGGACCGTCGTCGACATCGTCGCCGACACGCGACTGCTCGCCCGGGCGCGCATGGCCCGGCCGGTCGACCTCGGCCGGGGCCTGCAGGGGATGCTGCCCGCCTCGCTGCTGCCGGCGAGTGGGGCGATCGCCGTACCGCTGGAACCGACAGGGAGCTGACGACGTGGCCCTCATCTTCGACGCGATGCACCGGCTGGAGGCCGACGCCTTCCAGACCGACCTGGCGCGCGGCTTCACCGCGGAGGTCGCCGACCCGGCGTGGCTGCTCGGCCGCCAGTGGCAGCTGGGGGAGCACGCCGGTGAGGACGCGTCGTCGCCGGTACGGCTCACCTACCGTGCGCGGCTCACCGGCATCGACCCGGTGGCCGGGCAGCCGCACCTGGACCCGCGTACGACACCTGCCGAGGCGATCGTCGAGTCCGAGCCGGGAGATTCGTGGACGCCGGGCCGCCGGATCACCGTGGGCCGGGCGGTCGCCGAGCAGGCCGACGCCGCTGGCATCGCATTGGACGAGGACTCGCTGCTGCTGTCGGGCCTGCCCGCGCCGTACGACCTGCTCGACGGGACGGGCCCGGACGGGCGCGTCCTGTGGGCGCGGCGCGCCGAGCTGGGCCTGGACGAGAACTGGTTCGGCGACCTGCGCCCGCCGGACCCTGAGCCGGTGGACCTGTGGGACCCGGCGGAGCTGACGTACGAGGCGGAGTTCTCCGCCGGCGGGGTGACGCTCGCACTCGAACGCCACGACGGCGGGGACCTCGACTGGTACTCGGTGGACGCGAACACCCCGATGCCCCCACCGGCCACACCCGCACCGGCGACGGAACTCTTCCCGGGCCGCGTCAGATACCCCGGCGCTCCGCTGCCCCGGTGGTGGGAGATCGAGGATGCCAAGGTCGACATCGGCGGGTATCCGCCCGACCGGTCGCACCTGGCGACCCTGCTGCTCATCGACCTCATCGTCAACCAGTCCGACGACTGGTTCGGGTTCCCGGTGGACGCGGTCGCGGGCCACGTCCTCACCCTGGACGAGGTCGTCGTCCAGGACTCGTTCGGTGAGTCCTGGAGCCTCGATCCGCCCAAGGACTGGAGCATGTTCACCACGCACGGCCTGGACTCACGGTCGCTCGTGGTGTGGGCGACGGCGGCCACCCCGCTGGCCGGTCCGCTGCTCGACGAGGTCGTCATCGGCATCGACGAGGACGCGAACCTCGTCTGGGCGGTCGAGCAGCGAATCCACGGACGCGGAGTCCCCACCGAGGCGGACCCACCCGCCGAGCCACCGGCACGCATCGACGCGTCCGGACGGGCCGGCTTCGCGTACCGGCCGATGACGAGGGTGCCGCCGCGGTGGCACCCGTACGTCATCGAGTCCGTGAACGGGCGGCGCCGGTTCGTGCAGGGGCGTGCGGTGGATCTGTCCGGGCCGGCCGCCGTCCTCATGCCCGAAGCGGAGAGCGACCTGCTCATCGACCCCGCGTCCGGTGGCGTGCATCCCACGCACCAGCTGGAGCCGGCCGCGGTCCCGTCCGAGGGTCTACGGGTCGAACGCCGCGCGATGCTTGCCCGCGCCACGGACGGCTCGCCGGTGTTGTGGACGCAACGGCGACGCCAGCCGTTGCAGACCCCGCCCGGGCTCCGTCTGCGGTTCGACGTGATGGAGCCGGTCCCGCCGACGCCCTGACCCGCGCCCTGATCAATTTGCATCCAGTGCAAGTTGATGGCACCGTGGTGGGGTGGGCGAGGCCAGGGTGGACGGACGCAGCGTCCTGCGAGAGCAGCGCCGCGACGCCATCCTCGCCTCGACGCGTGGACTGGCGATGACGAGCGGTCCCGGCGGATTCACCGTGGACGAGGTCGCGGCCGCGGCCGGAGTGTCCCGGCGTACGGTGTTCAACCACTTCCCGACGTTCGAGAACCTGCTCGTGGCTGTGTGTGAGCAGGTTCTCGCGCAGGTCACCGACCAGTTGCTGCAAGCCATCGACGCCGAACTCGAGAACCTGCCCTCGGACGCGAGCCGGCACGTCGCTGCCGTCGACGGGTTGTGCGCAGCGGTGCGCGACACGGACCTGCCGACCGCGATGACCACCATCGTGAGCATCGTCGGCGAGGACCACGAGGAACAGCCGCGGGGGCAGGCGATCTCTCAGACCGCCCTGGACCACGTCGGCCGGCGGCTGGTGGCACAGGTGCAGGCCCACGTTCCCGACATCGACGCGCTGGTCCTCGGCCTGACGGTGGCGTTCCTCATGAACGGCATCGGCGTCATCGCCCGCCGATGGGTCAAGGAGTACGCGGCCACGGTGACACCGGCGTCCCGGCGAGCGTGGCGCGGGTACATGACCCGCCTTACCGATCAGCTCGCCGGCGGATACCGAGGCGCGATCGAGCGCGGACCTCGGTGACCCCGGCCGCCGACGAGCCGACACCTCGCCCGACTCACCGACATTCCACCGGCGCGGCCCTGTCCGGCGCCACCTCCCGATGCGCGGCGTCGACCCGCCGTGCGGCCGCCCGCCCGAGACCGGCACGCGAACACGCTCGACCGAAAGGAACCGAAGCAGCGACATGGCTGAGCTTCTCTATCGCGTAGGACGATTCGCTGCGCGGCGCCACTGGACCGTTGTCGGGACCTGGGTGGCCGCGATGCTGGTCGTACTCGGGACGTTCCTTGCGTTCTCGGGCTCCATCTCCTCGGCAATCTCCATCCCGGGTACGCCGACCAGCAAGGTCACCGACCAGCTCGCCACCGACTTCGAGGGGACCGGCGGCGGCTCCGGCAGCGTGGTGTTCAAGTCCGCCGACGGCACCGCGTTGAGCAAGGAGCAGCAGAGCGGGATCGCGGCCCTCCTCCACCGGATCTCGCGCGTCGACGGGGTGCAGGGCGTCACCAACCCCTTCGACACCCAGGCGCAACTCGACGCCGGCAAGGCCAAACTCGTGGCCGGCAAGCAGCAACTCGAGCAGGGAAAGAGCAAGGTCGCGCAGGGACTGGAAGAACTCGACTCGGCGCAACGGCAGCTTGACACTCAGCGCGAGCGGGCAGGAGGCACCGCGGCTCCGGACAAGGTGAGGCAGCAGCTGGCGGCGCAGCAGGACAAGCTGGACCAGGGCAAGCAGCAACTCCAGCAGCAGAAGGCCAAGCTCGACGCGCAGGGCGCCGGACTGAAGTCCGCGACCCAGGTCGCGGAACTCTCGTCGGGATTCCGGTTCGTGTCGAAGGACCGCGCCGCCGCTGTCGCGGCCGTGAGCTTCGACCGGCCGACCAACGAGGTACCGGCCGAGACCAAGACCAGGATCGAGAAGCTCGTCGACGAAGCCGGCATCACGGGCGCCAAGGTGCTGCTTTCGCAGGACATCTCCCAGGCCGTCCCCTCCGTCCTCGGGCCTGGCGAGGTCGTCGGGGTCATCGTCGCGGCGATCGTGCTGGTCGCCATGCTGGGCACCGCCGTCGGTGCCGTACTTCCGCTGGCCAGCGCGATCCTCGGCGTCGGTGTGGCCACCCTCGCTGCCATGTCGTTCTCGGGCCTGTTCGACTTCCAGTCCGTCACACCCGTGCTGGGCGTGATGCTCGGACTCGCGGTGGGCATCGACTACTCGCTGTTCATCCTCAACCGCCACCGCAACCAGCTCAGGCAGGGCATGGACCTGCACGAGTCAATCGGCCTCGCCAACGGTACGTCCGGCAACGCCGTCGTCTTCGCCGGTACGACTGTCATCGTGGCGCTGCTGGCCCTTAACATCACCGGCATCCCGTTCCTGGGGCTGATGGGCACCGTCGGCGCCGGAGCAGTGCTCGTTGCCATCCTCGTCGCCACGACGTTCACCCCCGCCCTGCTCTCTCTGGTCGGCATGCGCGTGCTGCGTAAGAGGGAGCGGGCCGCACTCCGGCCGGCCACGGCGTCGGTCAGTCGGCACGACACGACCGTCGATGCGAAGGGACCCAAGCATCGCCGCGTCGACGCCCCCGAGTCCCGCGCTGTTCGGCCGACGAGCGCTCGCCGCGCGATCCTCGGGCTGGTGATCGGCGTCGCGGCCCTGGCCGTCGTCGCGCTACCTGCCCTGCAGATGCGGCTCGGGCTTCCGGACGGGTCCGGCCAGCCCGAGGACTCCCAGGCCCACCAGGGGTACGAGGTTCAGGCCGACGAGTTCGGCGCCGGCTTCAACGGCCCACTGCTCGTCGTGGCCACCCTTCCGCAGGCGGTCGACGACAAGACCCGGACCGCCGAACAGGCCGCGGTCGGGCAGGCCATCCACGACATGGGTGACGTGGAGGCTGTCGTACCGATCGCTGTCTCCACAGAAGGCACCGAGCTCGCCTTCCAGGTCATCCCCACCGGCGGGCCCAACAGTGAGTCCACCGCCAACCTGGTGCACGGACTGCGGGAGCTCGAACCGGCCGCTGCCGGCGGTGGCGAGGCCACCCTCGGGGTGGCCGGGAACGCCAGCGCCAACATCGACGTGTCGCAGAAGCTCTCCGACGCCCTGCCGGTCTATCTCGTGCTGGTGGTCGGGCTGTCGTTCCTGATCCTCGTCCTGGTCTTCCGCTCGCTGCTCGTTCCCCTGACCGCGACGATCGGGTTCGTCCTGTCCCTGCTGGGCGCCTTCGGCGGAATCACCGCCATCTTCCAGCTCGGCTGGGTCTCCGGTCTGTTCGGCGTCCACTCGCCAGGCCCGATCCTGAGCTTCCTGCCCATCATCGAGACCGGCATCCTGTTCGGACTTGCCATGGACTACCAGCTGTTCCTCGTCTCCGGGATGCGCGAGGCCTACGCCCACGGCGCCCCGGCCAAGGTGGCCGTGCAGCGTGGCCTGCACGCCGGGCGCAGCGTGGTCACCGCGGCGGCCATCATCATGATCTCGGTGTTCGCCGGCTTCATCTTCTCCCACGACACCACGATCAAGCCGATCGGTTTCGGTCTCGCGTTCGGCGTTCTCCTGGACGCCTTCGTGGTCCGGATGCTGATCATCCCCGCCGCCATGCATCTCCTGGGGGACAAGGCCTGGTGGATCCCACGCTGGCTGGACCGCATCCTGCCCGACGTCGACGTCGAGGGTGCGAAGCTCGAACGCACGCACCCGGTCCCGCACCACCAGGCGGACGTCGCCGGCGCGACGCTGCGTGGATGACCGTCGACGTACGCTGCGGGGCAGCGCTGGGTAGCCTGCCGACCATGGACCAGTTGCGCCACCATCTCCTGGACGCGCAGCGCCAGCTGGGGTGAGAACGCAGCAGGGGCAGGACATGGGCAACAACGACCTGGGCGACTTCCTGCTGAGCCCGTCGTGCTGGACCGATCCCGGGCGAGATCGGCCTGCCGGTCGTACGGCGCCGGGTCGCCGGGTCCAGGTCTGCGCCGCCCTGAGGTGGTCAGCCAGCCAGACGAGGCGCTACGCTGCGGACAGCGAGTGACCCCGCGAGGAGCTGAGGAATGCCCGGTCGTTCAAGCGCGCGTTGACGTTGTAGGTCCCAAGTGGCCTGTCATCGCGTGCTGCCCTTGGTCTGCGGCACGGCGAACCTTGTCGGCCTGCACTGCCGGTGTGCTGTCGTGCGCCGAGTGCGGCCTCGTTCTCGCTAACCCGAAGGGGTCCTTGTGTCGTCTACTTCCTCAGCCGTATCCGACTCTGCTCAAACTGTGCCGCCAGGACGCCGCATCATCGTCACCGGGCAGGCCGGGGCCGGGAAATCCACGCTCTCGCACGCCCTTGCGGCCAAGGCTGGCTTGCCCCTCATTCATCTCGACCTCGAGTTCTGGAAGCCCGGCTGGGTCGAACCGTCGGAAGCTGAGTGGGGCGAGAAGCAACGTCGCGTCCTTGCGGGCGACGCGTGGATCGCCGACGGCAACTACACCGAGACGCTCGCTCTTCGTCTCGAACGCGCCGACACCGTGGTGGTCCTCGCCACGCCGTGGTGGCGGTGCGCGGGACGAGCGTTCCTGCGCGGCTTCAGAATGCCTGGCCAGCTGCCGGAAGGATGTGAGTACTCGCGCTGGCAACGGTTGCGCGACGAATGGCGCCTGATCCCGGCCATCTGGCGCGACCGGCGCGCGAACGAAGGCGAGCTCGCGATCATCGCCCAGCATGCGCAACACGTGACTCGGCACGTGTTCAAGTCCAAGCGGGCGATCAGGGAGTTCCTCGACGGATTCGACGCCGACGACCGCCCAGCGAGCCCGCCTTCGTGCGGCTGCCGGTGACGCCGCGATCGTCACTTGATCCGACATCCTTCCTCAGGACCGATGCCCTGATCTTGGATGTCCGTCAAACCGGGTCAGCTCCACCTCCGGGGGCACGGTTCGTGGCGTCGCTCGGCTCCGGGAATCTTGCAGCACGCGGCAAGGGCATGCCAGGCTCGCCGCCATGACGGACAAGCGTGCCGACCTGTTCCTCACCTGGATGGGCCTCATCGACAGTTACACGCTCGACCGAGCGTGGAAGGACCTCATCCAAGACGAGCTCGACTTCGAGCCGCACCCGGGTGCGTGGGGCATCCGCCCGCGGGGTGAGCAACGTACGAAGCACGCCGGCGGCGATGACAGCGGCCAGTGGGTCGTCGAGTGCGACTGGGACCTTGCGACCGACGAGTTCAACGGCAAGCCGGTCGTGATGCCCATGACAACCATCAACTGGCTGCTCAACCACTTCGGCGCCGCGCCCGGCCTGTTCGCCGAACTCGAGATCGTCGGCGGCCCCACCACCCCGACACGCGAGATCTACGGGCGCATGTGGGCCCACACGATCATCCCCACCGTCGACGAGGGCCTGGCGCGATTCAACGCCGGCTGGGCCGCGCTGAAGGAAGCGCTCAAGAACACCACCGACGAGATGCTCGAGCGGGAATACCCGGGCCATCCCTGGGGGCGCGGCGACCACGCCCTCGCGGCAATGCTCAACGAGGTGAGCCACCACGGCACGCAGATCTGCATGGTGCGCGACATCTACGCCAACCGTTATGGCAGGACCCGTCAACGCTGAAGCGGCCGCGGACGTCAAACGGATCTACGGCGAGTACGCGACTGTTGGCCCGCAGCCGTCCAGAGTGGAGGGATCGTCCGGATGGCCGTGGTCAGGACAGGGATGCTGTCGACCATGGCGTCGGGCTCGGCCGCGAGGAGATTGGCTTCCGGTCGGGAGACTTGGCGTAGCCGATGCTGTGAACTCTGGTCGCGTGGGCGATCGATGTCGGTCAACGAGTCACTGATGAGGACGCACTCCGCACTGGGAGCTGCGAAGATCTCCAACGCCTCTCGGACTGGTTCGGGCGTGCAGCGGGTCGTAGGTCGTCGCGATGTCCTCCGGGACGTCGACCTCGTGCTCGCGGAGCACCCTACGCATCGGGTTGATCATCGGCGCTGCGGCGCGCGGCGGGCGGTGGCCACCCTTGAAGACGTGAGGAAACTCTTCACCGGCTCGAGGATGAACTCGGCGGATCTGTTTTGTCGGTCAGGGTGTGAAGGGGTGCAGCGCTTTGCCGGTACGAGTGCCGGCGTGGCTGGACCGTCTGGCCCTGTGATGTGGTGGTGGGTCGCCGGTGGGCTGTTGGTATGACGTGGTGGGAGCGTCCTCGATTCGGTTCGCGAGGTCCGCCTGCCCGGTGTGACGGATCCGCCCATGTCCGGTCGCCTCGTGGTGGCAGGCGGGGGCGTGGTGTGGTGGTGATGGCGGCTCTTACGGCGGTGTTCCTCGCTGTGGTCGGCGCGGTCACTGTGGTGGGCTTGAAGAGCAGGTCCATGGGCCAGCAGGTAGTCGCAGAGCAGACGTTGCGGCAGGGTTTTCAGCTGGATCCGACGGCGATGCGGGTCCCGCTGATCGTCTCGGCTGTCAGGTCGAGCGTGGTCGAGGTCTGTGCTCAGTCCGCCCACGGGATGTCGACGGGTTCGGGCATCGTTGCCAGTGACAGCGGGTTGGTGCTGACCAACTTTCACCTGGTCGCCCGGGCCACCTCCGCCGGTGGCATAGATGTGAGGGTGGCAGGGGAGCAGGAGAACCGCCACGCCAGGTTCGTGGGTGCAAGCTTCGCGGCGGACCTGGCCGTGGTCAAAGTCGACCAGACCAGGGGGCTCACCCCGGCACCGCTGGTGAACTCCGACCGTCTGCAAGTGGGCAGCGAGGTGATCGCGCTGGGCTCGCCGAAGGCTTTGCAGGAAACGACGAGGTTGGTTGCAGTCACCGCGCTCCACCGGCTGATCACGGTTCCTCCTCCCGCCTTCGCCGGTGAGCACGAACGACGAGCCACCTACCGGGCGATCCAGATCGACACCGCCTTGCCCGCACGCGACGTGGCGTTGCGCCGGGCCGGCTCGGGTGGCGGGTTGGTGGACCTGCAGGGCCGCCTGGTGGGGCTGCGGTCCTCGCTCTACCGGCCCGCACACGGGCGCCCAGCCGCAGGGCAGGACCTCGCGCTCCCGATCAACGAAGTGGAACGCCTCACTGCCTTGGCGACGGCTGCATATGGATGAGCGAAGGAGAGAGAGCAGTATGGCCGCGCCCGAGCCATCGTCTCGTTCCCGCCTCGCTGCTGGGGGTGTCGTGCATGCAAGGGGAGGTGCTGATGGATCAGACAACCAGCCGAGACAGAGCTAGCGTCGCCGACGACGTTCGGGGCCTTGCACGTGTGATGGTGCCGTTTGTCCTCTGCGCTGCTGTCGTCGGCGGCATCGAGCTTGTCAAGTTGTCTGTGTAAGCGGGCTTGGGTTTTAGCTGATGTAGGGGGCGAGTCGGTCGGGGTAGGCGATGGCGAGGGCGCCGAGGGCTTGTTTCCAGCCGTGGACGGTCGCGCCTTCGACGAGCCGGCCGGCGGCTTTGCGCTTGTCTCGCGCGATGCCGGCTTCCTTGGCGCGTTCGCGTGCCCGCTTGTCCTCGATGTCGCGGATCGCCAGCCACAACAGCTTGATGACCGCATCGTCGCCTGGGAAGTGACCACGGTTCTTGATGATCTTGCGGAGCTGGTAGTTCAGGGACTCGATGCTGTTGGTGGTGTAGATGATCCGCCGAACTTCCGGCGGGAACGCCAGGAACGGAGTGAACCGCTCCCACGCGTTCTCCCAGGTCGCCACCGTGGCCGGGTACTTGCCGCCGAGCTCGGACGCGGCGAAGCCCAACAGTTCGGTTTCGGCGGCCTCGACGGTCGGGGCTGTGTAGATCGGCTTGAGCGCGGCGGCGACCCTCTTGCGGTCCCCGTAGGGCACGAACCGCATCGCGGCCCG
>NZ_JBEXMJ010000022.1 GCF_040610475.1 Actinopolymorpha sp. NPDC004070
CGTTCCTTCGACAAGACCGATCCTCCAACACGCAAGGGCATTCTCGCGTCACGACCCGCTCACCACACCCAGCCCATCGGCGGATCCGGGCTAAGGGCGGGCACCGCACTGGCACCGTCGTCAACGGCGACTTGACCCGCGCCCAGCGTTCATCATTAGTTGTTGACGAGCACCTGGTACGCGTGGCCGTGCATGCCGACGTGGAGGAATCGGCCGGACGCGGCGATGGTGGTGGCGAAGTCACCGAAGCTGACCGGATGCCGCAGCGGCAGGCTGTTACGCACCCGGCCGGTGGCCGGATCCAGGTGGTGCAGGTGGCCCCGCGAACCCACGAACAGCCGGGGTCCGCGCAGGGACACACTGACCGGACCGGGCTCCTCGTCCCCGTCGTCGTCGAGGTCGACCCACCAGCGGGCCCGGGACCAGTCGTCCGGGGCGACCGCGTACACCCGTCCGTCCATCGCCGCGACCACCGTCCCGCCCTCGGCGGACAGCGACATCGGGTGGTCACCGGCGTTGTCGGTCAGGGCGAGCAGGTGCAGCACCGCACCGGTTGTGGGATCGATGTCATAGAGCTGGCCGGCCGAGCCCGCGAGCAGCCGCCGACCGTCCCACAGCACCGACACCGGCCGCGAGGGCCGTCCGCCGACCTTGGCGAGGTCGACCCGCCACCGGCTCTTCCGGTCCGCGGAGGTCAGGCCGTACACGTGGCCGGGCGTGCCGGCGAACACCATCGTCCCGTCGCCGGCGAGCGTCGTCTCGTGGCCGCCGAAGCCGAGGGTGTGCTCGAGCCGGTGTCTGCGCAACAGGGTCACCGACGTCGGATCGATCTCGTACACGTGGCCGGAGGATCCCGCGAGCACCCGGTGCCCGTCCCACAGCACGCTGACAGGTCCGCGGTCGAACGGGTTCGGTCCGTGCACCGACAACACCCACTGTGGGGTCAGGTCGGTCAGCGACAGGCCGTGCAGACGGCCGTGGACGCCGACGAACAGGGTGATGCCGTCGGTGGCCAGCCGCGTGTCGTGGCTGCCGACGAGTCCGACGTCCACGACGCGGCGGGTGGCCAGAACGCTTCCCTTGGTGGGTTCGATCTCGTACGCGTGGCCGTTCGCGGCGGCGAACAGCCGGCCGCCGCTCTCGAGGACGTCCACCGGACGGTCGTCGGCGCCGTGGAGCTCCTGTGCCCACACCTCCGCGAGGTCCTGGTCCTGGGAGACCACGCCCAGCCGGGGAGAGAACACCCGGACCAGAACGTCCTGCAGGGCCGGCAGGAACGCCGAGAAGATGTTGTCCTGGAAGAACTCCCGCCGGCCGGTGTTCCACGCTGCCACCGGCTCCAGGTCGCCCGCCTCGGTGCGCACCATGGTGGGGAAGCGCCGGCGGATCTCCTCCGCGCCGAACGACATCTCGCCGGTGCGCACGATCTCCTCCACCGCGGCCTGGGACAGCTGGGCGGCGGTACTGGTCTGGCGGACGCCTTCGGCTCCGCCGTTGCCGCTCAGCAACGTGGCGTCGCCCCACACCTCGTACGGCTCCTGGTGCGCCTGCGAGGCGACCCACAGGGAGTGGCTGTTGTAGTAGTCGTGCGCCATCGCGCACGACAGTTGCGCGGCGTCGTTGGCCAGGAAGCGGAGGTACTTCTGGTAGATGGCATGGCTGTCCTGCGACGGATCGAGGACGAGGCCGCTGGCCCGCATCCGCTCCTCGGCGGTGGCCAGCTCCTGTGAGGTCTGCGGATCGTTGCACGGCCCGGCGTAGTTGTCGTCGTACAGCTGGAAGCCGGCAAGTCCGGGTTGACGGTCCGCCGTCATGGCCGTGATGACGTCCAGATCTGCCACGGGCACGAGGTCCTGGCCCGCGGCCCACTCCACGAACCACTGCATGATCAACGTCTTGTTGACAAGGTGGCCCGCGGCGAAGGAGTCCTGGAGGAAGTGGTCGGCGTAACCGGCGAAGGTCCACGCCCGTCGGGCCAGTTCGGCGTCACCGGTCGCGTGCGCCTGCTTCGCCAGGTCGCGCGCGATGAGGTGGGAGGACTCCCAGCGATACCAGGAGAACGGCGCGAAGTGGCAGGCGTTGCGGGCCAGCAGCCCGCGGAAGTGGTCCTCGCGAAGCACACCCAGGTCGCGGGTCAGCTCGTCGAGCTCGTCCCACTTCACCAGCCTGGTGACCATCTCGAAGTCGTACGGCGGTGAGGCCGACCGGGCGAAGAACGCCCGCGGATCCGAGCCGCTGCGCAACCGGCTGAGGTTGTTGTAGCCCTCCTGGCGGATCGTCTGGAGGATGGGCAGCAGGTGCCCCTCGTCCAGGGACTCCAGGGCGGGGGCGTTGGCCAGGTAGTCGGGAAGCGCGTTCACTTCTCCGTACGTCGCGAGCACGCGGTCCGGGCCGAGTCGCAGCGTCCGGATCCACGGGCACACCTTCCGGACCTGCTCCTCGGTGACCGCGTCCGGATCGTGCCGCCACAGTTCGCACAGGCGGATCTGCCGGTCGAGGATCTCCTGCCTGCGTCCGCCGGTGACCGCGGCCCCAGCTCGCAGGGGCGAGATCGCCACCAGGTCGTCGGTGGCGACGTCGCCGAGCATCCGGTGCTCGAAGGAGACGTGCCGCTGGATGACCCGCGTCAGGCCCGGGCATACGACCGTCGGCTCGGCGAACGCATCTCTGTGCGAACCGTCTGCTCGCCGCCCGGCCACGAGCAGGTCCGCGCACCGGTCGGCGTCCTGCTCAGCCGTGGGGGCCAACGGCACCCCGGGCTGCGCGGCGCGTGCCTGCTGGACGACGTGAGCGGCCTCGTGCGCCAGCAACCGGAAGCCGGCCGCGGTGTCGGGCCGGTAGGCGCCCGTACGGAAGAAGACGTGGCTGCCGCAGGTGAACGCGTCCGCCCCCAGCAGCCTGGCGTAGCGGTCCGCCGCGGCACCGGTGTGGATCCGCACCGCCGACAGGTCGGCACCCAGGCCCTGTCCCAGACGTTCCAGCAGGGCGGCCGGCAGGTGCCGGCCGCCCTGGGGGCTGCTCTTCGAACAACTCTCGTCGAGCAGTGGCAACGGTGTGGCGAGACGTTCCATCGAAGGTCCCAGGGTGTGATCGCGACGCATCGTCTCTCACGGTAGCGCCGCGCCCGCCCTTACGCGCGCTTGTTGACCACTGCGGTTGTCCGGCGGTTCGTTCGCCAACCGAGTCGGCGTCCGAGCCGGGCTCAGTTCACGATGTTGTCGTAGCGGTACGGCAGGTAGGTGCCTCGCGAGTCCTGGATCGGCCAGTCGTAGACGCTCTTGTGCGGACGGTCCGGGTTGCCGCTGTGCTCGTACACCGTGAAGCTCGAGTGGGACGTGTCGTTCCACTTCACGAAGATCATCACGTGGCCACCGGCACCGCCGGTGGCAGGACCCATGATTCCGAGCAGGTCGCCCGGCTTGAGGTCGTCCTTGTTGCTCAGCACGTGGGCGACGTCGGGCAGGTCGATGGTGCTCCGGCCGGGGGCGTCCAGGTGCAGGGCCATCGAGGCGTAGCCGGAGCAGTCGGTGCGGTACTCGACGCCGCCGGGCCCGGCCGCGCTGCCGTTCATGTTGTAGCTGATCGACGGGTCGGTGAGCCAGGTGCGCGCCCTCGCCAGCACCTCGGTGCGGCTGATCTTGCCGTCGACGACCGACTTCGGCGCCGGCTTGGCCTTGTGCGTGACGGCCTTGCGCCTCACGACCGACTTCCTCGTGACGACCTTCCTGACCTCGGCCTTCTTCGTCTTCGCCGGCGACGGCTTGGCCTTGGGCTTGGGCTGGGTCTTGGTCTTGTGCTTGGTCACCTTGGGCGTGGCCTTGGGAGTGGCGGCCTTCGTCGCCGTCCTGGTGGGTGTCGGCCGGGCGGTGGTGGTCCGGACCTTCGGCGTCTTGGCGGGTGCGGTCGCGGCCAGGTCGGCCGAGGCGTTCTTGGGTGGCGTGCCGTCGGACCGCACCGCGCCGACGGCGGCGGTGCCACCGACCGCGACCAAAGCGACGGCCAGCGCAGTCAGAAGATATCGAAAGGCGCCGAGCCGCTGAAAGAAATTCAAGGAACTACCCCTTCTCTTGCCGCAGAAGGGGTAGAGGTTTGCATACGGACGTAACGCCTCATTCGGCTAGGGCCGAGCCGACAGGGCAGAAGTGGTACTCTCCCGCACCATCATGATCCACTAATGACGGAATGGATGGCAAAGACCTATTTCGGCCAGTATTGTGAGCTGCTTGTTGCGGCAATTCACTCTTTATCGATGTGGCCTATCCCACATTACTCGGCCGGAACCGGGCACCAACTTCGCAGTACCGATAAATATACAACTCAGCCGATTGGCAACCAGGCGGGAGTTATGTCGGTTTTTGCCGTCCGTGAATGCCCGAGTCCGCCGGGTAGCCCGGACCTCGTTCACGACTCCCGGCGGCTGACGGTGAACGGTGCCAGGTGGTTGTGTGGCGCGCGTCGTGGCTCGTACGCCGCGCGAGGCAGGTCGTCCACCACGCGGGTCGACCACCACAGCAGCTGCTCGGTCAGTGCCGCCCGGACCTCGGCCACCTCCGGATCGCGCCACCGGTTGGTCAGCTCCATCGGGTCCTCGGCCAGGTCGTAGAGCTCGCCGCGGCCGGTCACGTCGTAGACGAGCTTCCACCGGCCCTGCCGGACCATGCGGGAGGTGCCGCTCTGGGTGACGCTGTTGAGCTCGTCGTACTGCCTTCCCTCGTAGGGAAAGTGCAGCGGCGGCCGCTGGCCGGCGTCATAGGGGATCCCGCCGTAGCCGCGTTCGGCGTAGACGCTTGCGAACTCCTCGGCCGGGTAGTCGCCGCCGGTCAGCGCCGGCCACAGGCTGCGGCCCTGCACGCCGTACGGGATGTCCGCCCCGACCGCTTCGCACAGCGTGGGGAACAGGTCGGCCAGGGAGACGTGATCGACGGCGTTGTCCGAGGCGACCACGCCGGGCCCGGACAGCACGAACGGGATCCGCATCAGCACCTCCGGCATGCCGGCGCCCTTGCGCTGCAGACCGTAGTCGCCGACATAGTCTCCGTGATCGGCGACGAAGACGACGAGGGTGTTGTCAAGAACGCCTTGGCGCTGGAGATGACCGAGCAGCCGGCGGATCTGGTCGTCTATCAGGCGCAGCATGCCGCAGTAGGTGGCGCGGTAGCGGCGCCACAGTCGGTCGTAACCCGGCCGCTTCTCCTCCAGCAGGTCGGCGAGCCACCTCCACGCACCGCCCTTGGCGCGCGCCGCCTCGGGACCGCAGGCACGGTCGGGCACGTCCTCTTCGGGGAACATCGAGAAGTACGGCTCGGGCGCCTGGTAGGGGTTGTGCGGCTCTGGGAAGGAAACCCAACCGAAGAAGGGCCGGTCCGGATCGCGCCGGTCCAGCGCCTCGATCGCGTCGGAGACGATGCGGTACGGATACTGGCACTCCAGCGGGAACGCCGTGGGTTCGACGGTGGGACCGTGGTCGATGGATCGCAACCAGGCCGAGAAGTCCCGCTGCTCGTCGGTGGAGTCCGGACCGCGCTCGTGCCAGTACGGTCCCGCGAAGGAGTCGAAGTCGCCCTCGCCGCGGTACATGTGGGTCTTGCCGGCGAAGTGCAGCGAGTAGCCCGAGGCCGCGAGCACGTCCAGCAGGTCCTCACTGCGAAGTACCTCTTTGGTGGCGCTGTTCTGGCGTACGCGGTGGGCGGAGGGGAAGCGGCCGGTCAGCAGGCTGGTGCGCGCCGGCACACACGCCGGCGCCGTCGTGTAGGCGTTGCGAAAGCGTGTCCCGGACGCGGCCACCGAGTCCAGGAACGGCATGGTGTCCAGCCCGAATCCCTCGCCGGCGGTGAAGCCGGCCCGGTGCTGGTCGGTCATCACCAGCAGGATGTTCGGCCCTGGCGCGCTCACCGTGCCGCCTCCTTCCCGGATCGGCCCGGCCGGCGCCGCTGCGCCTGCCGGGCGGCCAGGCGGTAGGCGTCGATCTCCTCCGCCGGGATCGCGCGGCTGGGGCCGCTCACGATCTCACGGACCTGCTCGACCGGCAGCTTCGGCGTGCGGTCCTCAGTGAGCAGGCCGTTGCGCTCCTGCTGGGTGTCGGTCAACTGGGTGTAGCAGAACCCGGCCAACTCGGGGGAGTCCAGAATGGCGCCGACCAGCTCGCCGAACCGGTCCCGAAGGGCCTCGGGGGAGTCGACCGTGCTGTAGCCGAACCACTTGTCCTCGCCCTCGGGCAGGTAGGACAGGCCGCCGAACTCGGTGAGCACGACCGGCTGGCCCTCGCGCACGGGGTCGGTGAGCAGCACCTTGCGGCGGCCGGGCCCCGGGCCGTACAACGTCCGGTCGAGCGACTCCGGGCTGCCGTACCTCTCGTCGATGCTGGCGCCCCGAGGCGTGTAGTCGTGCACACCCCAGATGTCGCTGTCGGTGTGTTCCCAGCCGTCGTTGGAGATCACCGGACGGGTGGGGTCGATCGCCCTGGTCAGGTGGTAGAGCGCGGTGGCGAAGCTGCGCTGCTGTGCGGAGGTGGCGATGTGGGGTACGCCCCAGCTCTCGTTCAGCGGCACCCAGCAGACGACGCAGGGATGGCTGCGGTCCCGGCGTACGACCTCGGTCCATTCCCGGGTAAGCCGGTCGACCGCCCGGGTGGAGAACTCGAAGGCGTTGGCCATCTCACCCCACACCAGCAGGCCGAGGCGGTCGCACCAGTAGAGGAAACGGGGATCCTCGATCTTCTGGTGGATGCGGGCGCCGGTGAAGCCGAGCTCCTTGATCAGCTCGACCTCGCGGCGCAACGCGTCCGCGTCTGGTGCGGCGAGGTGAGACTGCGGCCAGAAGCCCTGTTCGAGCACCATCCGCAGGTAGTACGGCCGGCCGTTGAGCAGGAAGAGCCCGTCCCGGAAGCCGACGCTGCGCAGACCGAGGTAGCTGGACACCTCGTCGCCCGGTTGGTCGCGTCCGTCGCGTTGGCCGTGTCGATCTCCGCCACGCAGTGCCAACGTGGCGTCGACGAGGATCGGCGACTCCGGCGACCACAGCAGCCGGCCGGCCCGGCCGCCGAGCAGGTCGGGAACTGTGAGGACGACTCGGGACGTCTGCTCGCCCACTCGGACCGTCTGCCGAGCGAGGAGGTCGCCGGCGAGGTCCAGCCGGACGTCGAGCTCGACCGGTGAGACCGGTGTCCTGCTGAGCGTCAACTCCAGTTGGACAGTGCCTGCCTCGAGGTCGGTCGCCCACGCCAGGTCGGCGACGTGGAGGGCAGAGACGGTCTCCAGCCAGACCGGCTGCCAGATCCCGGTGGTCCGGTCGTAGAAGATCCCCTCCGGCCCCAGCGACCGGCACTGCTTGCCGCGCGGCTGGCTCGCGTCGGTGGGCTGGTCCTCGGCCCGGACGACGACGGTCTGCTCACCGCCTTCCCGCAGTGCCTCGGTGATGTCGAACGTGAACGGCGTGTGCCCGCCCTCGTGGCCCCCGACCCGGAGGCCGTTTACCCACACCGTGGTGGAGTAGTCGACGGCGCCGAAGTGAAGCAGGACGCGGTTTCCGTCTGTGGGCAGGTCCGCCGTGAACGTCCGCTCGTACCACACCACCGGGTGGAAGCCCGGGTCGTGCACCTCCGACAGCTTCGACTCCGGCGGGTACGGAACGCGGATCGCACGGTCGAACACCTCCGCCGACGCGGGCTCGAACCACCGCTCGCCCAGCCCGGCGTCGCCGTCGTCGAAGGCGAAGCGCCAGACGCCGCAGAGGTCGGTCCACGTCTCGCGACGGAACTGGGGGCGGGGATGCGCGGACGGGTCGGCGGACGAGCGGGCGGGCGGATCGGTCGTCGGGTCGGTCACGGAGGTCCTTTCGGTGTCACACGTTTCGGGGGCGGGCGCCTGTCTCCCTCGGCCTACCAGAAGGCGTCCCGGGGCTGGGTGCGGTCCTCGGTGGCGACCAGGACGTCGATCAGTTTCTCCTGCAGGGCAAGCCGGTCCGCGGCGTGCGCTGGGTCGTCCCACAGGTTGGTGACCTCGCGGGAATCGGCGACGAGGTCGTAGAGCTCACCGGTTCGTGCGCGCGTGCCGGCCGGTTCACCGTGGTGGACCACGAGCTTCCAGCGGTCGTGCCGCAGCATCGTGGTGTGCACCGGCGGGTCGTACGGATGGCCGCTGTTGCGGTACTGCGACAACGCCCAGTCCCGCGTCCACGCGCCGGAGTCGCCCCGGGCCAGGGGGAGCAGGCTGGTGCCCTGTCCGCGGGCCAGCGGCGGCAGGCCGGCCACATCCAGCAACGTGGGGGCGAGGTCGATCCACTGCACGAGTTCGGCCCGGCGTTCACCGGCCGACAGCACACCGGGCCAGCGCATCAGCAAGGGAACCCGGACCGAGCAGTCGTACATCATCGGGCCCTTGAGCATGAGCTGGTGGTCACCGAGCAGCTCGCCGTGGTCACTGGTGAAGACCACGACGGTGTTGTCGGCCAGGCCCTCCTCGTCCAGGGTGTCGAGGATCCGGCCGACCTCGTCGTCGACCAGGGTGACCATGGCGTAGTAGGCGGCCTTCACCTGCTGGAGTTCGGCCTCGGTGTAGTCCATGAAGCCCCTGGCGTGCCCGGCATAGGACTCCTTCGACGCCTCGGTGTAGATGGCCGGCTTGCTCGCAAGCTCCTCCGGCGTGGTCACCGGCCGGGACAGTGCCTGCGGGTCGTAGCGGTCGACGTACTCCGGCGGTGCACCGAAACCGTGGTGGGGATCGAAGAAGTTCGCCACGAAGCAGAACGGCTTGTCGCGTTCGCGCCCGGTGCGCAGGAACTCCTGTGTCTCCAGGCCGATCCACCGGCTGTAGTGCGCCTGGGTCGGCATCGTGTCGAACGTCAGCGGCGACGCCGGGTCGAGCGCGGCGGCGTGCAGGTCGGGATGCGCGGCTCGCAGCCACCGGTGGTACGCGTTCTCCGACGAACCGGGGTAGGGGTCGTGCGCCCACCGGAACACCCGGAAGCCGTCGTCGAGCCGCCGCTCTGTGCGCCCGGCGAAACACGCTGACAAGTGCAGCTTGCCGACCAGCCCGCAGTCGTACCCCGCGTCGGCCAGGTCCCTGGTGAACAGTCGCTCGTGGTCGGGCAGGCCGACGCCGTTGGCCCACAGGCCGTGATTGGCCACGTAACGTCCGGTCATCAGGCTGGCCCGCGACGGACCGCACACGGGGTTCTGCACGTAGCAGTTCTCGAACAGCACGCCCTGCTCGGCCAGCCGGTCCAGGTGCGGCGTCTCGATCTCGTCGTTGCCGTACGCACCGAGCGCGTCGAAGCGCTGCTGATCGGTGCAGATGAACAGGATGTTGGGTGAGGTGAGGTGACCGCTCGGCATAGATACACCGTGATACTAGATGTCGGCCTCCTGGCGGGAGTCGGCGTCCGGGAACGGACCGGGGTGCCTGCCCCCGCCAGCCGAGGACGAGCCGCCGCGATGGCGAGGACCTGAAGGTGGTGGGACGATGGCCAGCCTGACGAGGACGTCCCCCAGGTAGGCGAGGAGGGTCAGGCCGTGCCCGCTGACCACACGGAGGAGATGCCCGTACGCGCGGCGGTTCTGGACGCGCCCGGTGCGCCGCTGCGGGTGGAGGAGCTGTCGCTGCAGCCGCCGAAGGCCGGTGAGGTGCTCGTCCGGGTCACCGCCGCGGGCCTGTGCCACACCGACCTGCACTACATGGCGGGTGACCTCGCGTGCACGACTCCGATCGTGCCCGGGCACGAGGGCGCCGGCATCGTGGAGCAGGTCGGCGCCGGCGTCACGTCGGTGCGGCCCGGCGACTCCGTCGTACTGATGTGGCGCCCTCGCTGCGGCCGGTGTGCGTACTGCTCGTCCGGCCGTCCGGCCCTCTGCGACAGCGCACGCGTCCAGATCACCACCAACGGCCTGCTGGACGGTGCGACCCGGCTTCGCCGCGGCGACCAGGAGGTCAGGCACCTGCTCGGCGTCTCGTGTTTCGCCGAACGCTGCGTGGTGGCCGAACAGTCGGTGATCAAGATTCCGGACGACATCCCGCCGCGGATCGCCTCGCTCGTCGGGTGCGCCGTGATCACCGGCGTCGGGTCGGTGCTCAACGTCGTCACCGACGCCGCGCGCAGTGGCATCCTCGTCGTCGGCGCGGGCGGGGTCGGGCTGTCCTGCGTGCTCGGCGGCAAGCTGGCCGGTGCGTACCCGCTGATCGTCGCCGACGTGGTGCCGAAGCGACTGGAGCAGGCGACCAGGCTCGGCGCCACCCACACGATCGACTCCGGCCGGACCGACCTCGAGCAGGCCGTCCGGGAGATCTGTCCCGACGGCGTGGACTGGGCGCTGGAGGCGGTGGGCAGGGCGCCGACCCTCGAACAGGCGATGGCCTGCCTGCGCAAGGGCGGCACGCTCGTCGCGATCGGGCTCGGCCCGGTCGGCGCGACGTTCGAGGTGCCGATCAACCAGCTGGTGCAGCAGGAGAAGCGGCTGGTCGGCAGCCTGTACGGCAGTGCCAACACCGTGACTGACGTCCCGAAGCTGCTGGAGCTCTACCAGTCGGGCCGGCTTCCGCTGGACGAACTCCTCGGCCCGGCGTACCCGCTGAGCCAGGTGAACGAGGCGTGTCAGGCCCTGGTTGACGGGGCCGTCGGCCGGATCGTCGTCGAACCCGACCGCTAGGCCGCTTCCTGGCCCACCCGATAATGGGCGGTAGTGCCGAGCGTTGTTCGACCGTGCTCGGCTCGATCTCCGTGCAGCGCCGCACGGCGAGATGTCGTACGGCGATCCGGAAATCGAGGGAGCTTCGAGTGTCTGGCGTGCTGGCCGGGTTCGCCACCATCGGCATGATCATCGGGGTGGGCTTCATCCTCGCCCACCTGGAAGTGCTGGACGCGACCGCACAGCGGGTCCTGACCCGGACGGCGTTCTTCGTCGCCAGCCCGGCACTGATGGTGACCGTTCTCGGACGCAGCAACGTGCACCAGCTGCTGTCGGCCAACCTGATCGCCTCGCTCGGCAGCGTGTTCGTGGTCGCCACGATCTACGTGCTGCTGGCCCGGCTGGTGTGGAAGCGAAGCCCCGGCGACACCGTGATCGGAACCTTCTCTGCTGCCTACGTGAACGCCGGCAACCTGGGCTTGCCGATCGCCGCGTACGCACTGGGAGACGCGGCGCTGATCGCACCGATGCTGCTCGCCCAGTTGCTCGTACTCCAACCGAGCGGGCTCACCGTGCTCGACGCCGTCACGCACGTCCCGCAGCCCGGCATGTCCCGCGGCCGCCGGCTGTTGCTGCGGGTGACCAGGCCGTTGCGCAACCCGCTGGCGATCGGTTCGCTGGTCGGCCTGACGCTGGCGATCTCCGGGATGAAGCTGCCGGTGGTCCTCAGTGGTCCGCTCGGCCTGCTGGGCGGAATGGCCGTGCCGTCGATGCTGCTGGCGTACGGCATCTCACTGCGGCTCGGCCCCCGGCCCGGCGCCGGCGAACCACCGGTCCAGGTCGCCACCATCCTGGCGCTGAAGCTCCTCGTCCAGCCCTTGGTCGCCTACCTGATCGGGGCGTACGTCGTCGGGATCAGCGGGCACGCGCTCCTTGCCGTGACGGTGATCGCCGCCCTGCCGACGGCGCAGAACGTCTTCACGTTCGCGATGCGCTACGGACGTGGGATCGTTCTCACCCGGGACGTGATCTTCTTCTCCACCGTGCTGTCGCTGCCGGTGATCATCGTGATCACCTGGCTCCTGGCCTGACGGACCGGGGTCACTCGGACCGGCCGAGTTTGGCCGTCTCGAAGGTGATGCAGACGTCACTCTCGGGCGGTGTAGGGCCCGAGCGTGGTCAGGTCGATGTCGGTGTCCGGCCAGCGCCGGCGAAGTGTCGCGGCAGCCGCGCGCGCCCAACCGGTCAGGTGCGGCAGGACCCGGTGCCGCTCGGCGGTGTCGGCGGCGGCTTCCAGAGTGGTGACCCGGTGAAGCCGGCTGTGGTTGCCGAACGGGCGATCGTCGATCTTCGGCAGGTTCGCCAGCCGGCAGGCCACGAAGACGAAGCCCGCGCCCGCGAGCGTCCGGCCGAACCACCGGTCGTCGGCGACCTCGGGGACTGCCGGCGCCAACGCCTCTCGATACGCCTTCTCCACCCCGTTGGTCATCGGGTCGCCGACCGTGAGCCACATCGACCCGGGGACGTAGAGGTCGTTCACCAGGTCGGTGACGGCATGCCGGAAACCCGCGGCCTCGAAGTCGATGAGCCGGCCGTCTGCCTCGCCGCCCGCCCGGCTGTCGACGAGGTAGTTGTTCACCCCCGCATCGCCGTTGGAGAAGGCGAGGAAGGGACCAGGATCGGCGATGTCGGCGGTGATGCCGGCCAGCTCGCGGGTCGCAGCGGCAGGCATCGCGACGCCGGCATCACTCATGTGCCCAACACCCGTACGCCACTTGCCGAGGAACCGCTCGATGTCGGTCTGGCGGTCCACCGGGCCCAGCCTGAGCCGGCGGTCGTAGTAGGCGTCGGCCCGGCCGAGCGTCCCGGCGTGCAGATGTGCAAGGGAGCGCGCGAACGCCGTCAACAGTGGCGCTGCCGGGCGCGGCCCGTCACGCAGCAGGATCGACCGAAGCGGCTCACGCGGAGCCGCGTCCTCGAACACGAGGAACCCGTTGCGGGGATCGGCACCGGCCGTGTCCGCCGCCACCAGGGCCGGCGCCAGGTCCGGGTCCACGTCGGCGAGGAACTCCAGCGCCGCCTGTTCGGTGAGCAGTTGTACGGGATCCGTGCGTACGCCACCTGCTGTGTCGCGCAGCCACTTCACCACCACAGTCGGTGGAACGTCCGCGACCGGCGAGGAGAGGTGACAGCGCAGAACGAACCACGGCTCCACCCGATCGACCGCACGAACGGTCACAGGCGTCGCGTACGTCGCCGAGAGGATCTTCTCGATCCGCTCAGGTGAGGGCGGGGAGGAGATGGGCGGCAGGCGGGTGTCGGCCACGACAGGTGATCATGCCAGAGGTGCGACCGGTCGCCGGCCTCCCGTAGACAAGACCGGGTAGGCCCCTGCCTGTCGGATCCGGACAACTCGGTGGGAAACCCCCGGTTGACACAGCGGACATTGTCGCTCTGTCTTGTCCCTGGATTACCAAGGCGGTTGTCGTCACCCGACCCGTACGCGAGGGTTGTGAGCCGAGTAGTCGAGCTAGCGTCAAGTCATATGGAGGGTTTCCGAAGGCTCCGACGCTTCCTTGTGGCCGCTTCACTGAACCTCGGCTTGGCGGCCGCCTCGTTCGTGACGGCCCGACTCGGACTCCTCGTGGGGGTGGAGCCAGGCGAGGCCAGTCCGATCTGGCCCCCCACCGGGCTCGGGTTGGCCGCTCTTCTACTCCTGGGCTTTTGGATGTGGCCCGGGATCATGCTGGGATCGATGGCTGCCAATGTCTTCACCAGTCCTCCCATTGCGAACGTTCCCACCGCGATCGGAACCACCCTCGCCTGCCTGTGCGCGTACTGGGCCCTGCGCAAGATCCACTTTCGAACGGACCTTGACCGGCTGAAGGACGCACTCGCGCTTGTGTTCCTCGCGGCGTTCGGAGCGATGCTCATCAGTTCCACCATCGGAACCACACTGCTCCTCTTCCAGGGAGACGTACAGGCAAGGGACTTCCTCCCGGCGTGGCTTACCTGGTGGACCGGCGACGCGATGGGCGTCCTGCTGGTCACGCCACTGCTACTGACCCTCGTAAAGCTCCCATGGAGACGGCGCGTCGACTGGCTGAAGCTGACCGAGATCTCCGCCTTGCTCGCGGCCACCTTCGCACTCGTCCTCATCACCGAAGCGGTGTTCGGGATCCTGTTCCTCACCTTCCCGTTGATCGTCTGGGTGGGATGGCGGTTCCAGCTTCCCGGGGCCGCACCCGTCGGGCTACTCGCTTCGAGTGTGGCCATCAACACTGCCGTGCGCGGGACCGGTGCGTTCGCCGGGCACACCATGGCCGAGAGAATGGTGATCCTTCAGCTGTTCAATGGTTCGATCGCGCTGGTCGCACTGCTCCTCTCCGTAGCCATCGTCGAGCGCCAGCGATCGCGCGCAGAACTCGAGCGGACCTGCAGCCGGCTCGGAGACGTCATCAACCACCTTGATCAAGCCATGCGGCCGACCAGGGAGTCCTCCCTTCGGCGGTGGGCAGAGCACGCACAAGACGATCGACCATGACTTGCCCCACAACTCGCTCCCGGCGCGCGACTAGGCTGGAATCTCGCTGAAGCCGTGGTCGTGGGTGTGTCATGTGATGGTTACGGCCGGTCTAGGGGGATTGGCGGTGTCTCGTCGCGTAGGTGGGTCCGACGACAACGGCTGCCAGGCGTCACACGAGCGGAGACGACGCTGGCTTGCCGGCGCGCACGAACTGGCGCAGATCCTGCTTGCCGAAGTCGACCTACATCAGGCCATGGGCGTGGTCAGCGAGCGTCTGGCAGCGATCTCCGGTGCAGAAGCGGCGATTGTCGCCCTGGTCGACCACGGCGACCCGAAGACCCTTGTCTGCGAAGCGGTCGGCGGGATCGACATGGCTCACTGGGTGGGTGTACGCAGTCCCCGGCGCGGACTCCTAGTGCTCTGCGTTTGAGGTCTTCTTACGGTTCGCCTTGGTCAGGATCTGCTGCGCGGTCTTGGTCCAGGTGAAGGGGTGAGCGCGTTCGTTCCAGCCGTCGACGTAGGCGCGGAGCTTGGTGTTGAGGTCGTGCACGCTGCGGTAGGTGCCGCGGTGGATGGCCTGGCGTTCGGCCATGGAGAACCAGCACTCGACCAGGTTCATCCAGGACGCGTGGGTGGGGGTGAAGTGGACGTGGATCCGGGGGTTGACGGCCAGCCAGTCGCGGACCTTGGGGTGTTTGTGTGCCGCGTAGTTGTCCATGATCAGGTGCAGGCCGGCGCCCTCACCGGTGCCGTCGCCGTCGCGGTCGCTGGTGTCGGGGTAGGCGCGTGCGATCTGTTTGAGGAAGGCGAGGAACTCGCTGTGGCGGTGCCGCGGCTTGCAGGCCGCGGTGACCTTGCCGGTGGCGACTTCCAGCGCGGCGAACAGAGTCGAGGTGCCGTGGCGGATGTAGTCGTGGGAACGGGCTTCGATCAGATGCGGCCGCATCGGCAACACCGGCGCGGCGCGGTCCAGAGCCTGGATCTGGGACTTCTCATCCACCGACAACACGATCGCGCCGTCGGGCGGATCCAGATACAGCCCCACCACGTCGACGACCTTGGCTTCCAGGTGCGGGTCGGTGGAGAACCGGAACGACCGTGCCCGCCACGGCTGCACCCCGTACTCACGCCAGATCGTGGCAACAGCGTGGTCAGAGATGCCCAGGTGGCGGGCCAGCAACCGGCTCGACCAGTGACTCACCCCGTACTTCTTCGGCGGCGGCGTCAACGTCACCGCGATCACCTTCGCCCGGTCGATGTGGCGGGGCCGGCCGGACCGTTCGGCATCCAGGAGTCCGTCCAGACCCTTGCTCTGGTAGCGGTTTCGCCAGGCGATCACGGTCGGACGGGACACTCCGACCTGCTCCGCGATCGCCGTGTTCGTCGCCCCCTCCGCCGCCAGCAACACGATCCGAGCCCGCTGCGCGATGCCGGCCCGAACCGAAGAGGACCGGCTCAGTCGCCTCAGATCCTCGCGGTCGCCTTCACCCAGCATCAGCGCGGGAGCAGCACGATTCGCCATGACGCCATCGTCACAGCTGTCATACCGTCAAACAACTAACCACGCGGGGCACTAGCCGTGGCTATCGACACACAGACGCCGCTCGTCGTGGCAGACCTACCCGCGGACGAACGCTACGACCCGCCGCCCGAATGGCGCAGAGCCATGACTGACATCGGCCTGGGAATAGCGATCCCCCTGGTCGCGTCAGGCGAGGCCCTCGGCGCGCTGGTGGCGGTTTGGCGCCGCGGATCGGACGCGGAACGAGCCGCCACGAGCGAGTTCGACGATGTGCAGATGTTCGCCAGCCACGCAGCTGCCGTCCTCCAACGCGTACGCACCCAGCAGCAACATGCACGAAGCGACCTCTGGCTCGAAGCCGCAGGACAATTGGCGCGACTACTGCTCACCGACGTTGACCGCGACCACGCGATGCGCACGGTAGGTGAACGGCTGCAGCAGACCTCCGGAGCAGACATCGTCGGCGTGATCATCGCAGACGCCTGCGACACCACGAACGTTGCTTCCGTGATCTTCGAGGGCCTGGAAACTGCCACGCCGCCCGACGTCCGACTACCCAGGCAGGGGCTGGTAGCAGCCGTGCTCGACTCGGGCGAACCCATTGTGAGCAAGGACTACACCCGTCAGCACGGGTACGACCCTCCTGCCCAGTGGTCGTCGCAGTTCGCCACTGTGGGGCTTGGCATGTTGATGCCGATGGCTGTCGACGGAGAGGTTCTCGGTGTCCTGTTCGCCGGATGGCGCAGGAACTCACCACACGAGCAGGAAGCCTTCACCGAGGCCGAGCAGGTCCAAACATTCGCCGACCTGGCAGCGCTGGCGCTGTACCGAAGTCGCAGCCAGGACTACCACGACCAGTTGATCGCGCTACAGGAACGTGACCGGCTCGCCAGAGAGCTCGGTGACGCCGTGCTCCAGAGACTGTACGCCGCAGGACTTCAACTGGTGACCAGTCACGATCTCGCAGCCGAGCCCCAACTGAAACGCCGCCTAATGACGACCGTTCATACGCTGGACCAGGCCAACGAGGAGATACGTAAGGCCTTCTTCCACAGGGAGCCGACGGAATCCGGCAACGACCCAGAAACTTGACGGACGGGTCTGCTGCACGGATAGGTGACGCGGCCTAATCATCGAGGCTCTCGACTCACCGACATCGGCTCGGCTCAGCTCCCACCACAGGGCATCTGGTCATCCGCGGCCAGCCAGGGGCTGGCATTGGTGGCGTCAGGCACGCACGCCGGGCTGGTCAGTCCATCGGCGCGGTACCTTCCCGGCGCCACCCTCTACGCTCTGCCGCACCCCAGTACTCGGCCAACCTGATGAGCGTGACACCGAAGTGCCTTGGCCTGTGGGTGCGGGCGCGATGTTGATGCTGGCCTTCAAGGTGCCCTCCAGCGGCGGGTGTCGCCACGATGTTGGCCGCAGCGGTGACCATGACCATCGTCATCACCCGGCGGTCACGACACGAGACCTGGGACGCTGGCATCGGTTCGCGGTAGCCGCCGAGACGCTGCTGAGCTAAGGCTGGCACTGATGTCGAGGTCGTGCGCGACATGGGCTACGCCAACAGAATCCAGGACACACCAGATCGTTCGTGAGTCACCAGGTGGTGGGAGCCGTCAGCTCGTCGCCAGTGGCACTTGGAGCCAGCCACCGACGTCCACCCGGCCGGCGCGCTGGGCAGCGTCCTGGGCACCTCGGTTGTCGGCGTGGATGGTGCCGACCAGGATGTGGCCGTCGTCGGGGAGAGCGCGGGCCAGCAGTGTGGTGAGGTGCGGCCCGAGGCCTCGCCCGCGGAATCTCGTTGCCAGGATGAGTTCCTGGACGACGTACGCCGGCATGCCGAGGGTGTCCCCGGTCGTCATCACCGCCACGTAGCCCGCCCACTCACCGGCGAACCTGACGTCGAACAGCATCCCCGCGGCCACAGCGTTCGCCAGCGATTCCCGGCTGGCGATCGCGGCCTGCGTGGGGTGCAAGGGATGGTTGACATCCACATCGGCGTAGGCCTGCTCGGCGTCCTCGTAGTGCTCCAGCGTGGACGCCGGGACGAGCGCGAGCTCGGTCGGTGGCGTACGTTCGAAACCTGCGCGCAGCTTCGCCACCGGCCCGGCTAGAAACCGTCGGTCCGGGTCCGTGCCGGCGAACCAGCCGGCCGGACGCGCACTCCATAGCCGCAGGTAGCGCGGACGCAGCTCGGGGTAGGCCTCCGCGCCGGCCTTCGCCAGCGCGGGCAGGTCCGCCGCAGTGAAGGGCCGGCTCACCACGGTGGCGCCGACGAACGGCAGGCTCGGGTCGCCGCCCTCGTACCTCATGCTCATCATCGCGGCGAGGTCGCCCTCGACCACGGTCCACCGGTTCAGGAACGTCTCGGCAGGCAGGTGGGGTGCGAACCGTCGCGCACGCAGAGCGGCGAACTCCAGATCCGTCGCCAACATCGTGTCCTCGGCGCGGTTGACGGTGAGGAGGTCGAGGCGTACGGCGTCGTCGACCCAGCGCCGGGTCAGCGGGTGCTGGGCGGTGAGGAAATAACCCGCCAGCTCCCTCGTGGTCGGCAGTGCTGCGCGAGCGGGCGTCACCTGAGCTCGCGTAGGGCGGCCGCGGCGTCCGCCACGCAGTCGGCGAAGTTGGGCGGATCGTCGCTGGAAACCCAACGTACGAAGGCGACCTGGAAGACGGTCACCGCGCTGTGGGCCGCCAGGCCCGCGGTCGGCTCGTCCACGCCGCGACCGTGCAGTGCCCTGACCGTCGCCTCCGTCAGCGCGGCGAGCTTGAGCAGCTCGCGCTCGTGCAAGCTCGGGTTGGCAGCGACGATCCGGGCTCGGCGTACGGCGTGATCGTGCCGGTCTGCCAGCAGACCGCCCGCCGCGACCATCCCGACCAGCGCGGCGTCGAGCGGGGAGAGGTCGGCCGATGCGGTCTCGATCGCGTCGTGCGCCGTTCGTTCCATGACGTCGGAGCCGGCGAACAGTACCTCGCGCTTGTCGGTGAAGTGCCGGAAGAAGGTGCGTTCGGTGACCCCGGCCCGCTCGGCGATGTCGCCGGCGGTGGTCTTGTCGAAGCCGCGCTCGTCGAAGAGTTCGATCGCGGCCCGCATCATCCGGCCCTGCGCGTCCGGCTCCCAGCGCCCCATGGCGAGGAGTGTAGTGATGACAGCTACTGACATGCGGTGCTACTGTCCATGTCAGTCACTGACGTCAGTGACTGACGTGATCCGTTTCGCGCGATGAAGGGACGTCCACAATGCGCGTATTCGTCACCGGCGCCTCCGGCTGGATCGGCTCGGCGGTCACCGACGAACTCCTCGCCCACGGCCACAAGGTGGTCGGCCTGGCTCGCTCCGAGGAGTCCGCCGCCGCCATCGAGGCCAAGGGCGCGACCGCCCACCGAGGCGACATCGACGACCTCGACAGCCTCGCCGCCGGTGCGGCCGCGGCCGACGCCGTCATCCACCTCGCCTTCAGGCACGACTTCACCGACTACGCCGGTGCGGGGCGCACCGAGCACGCCGCCGTCGCGCGGATGCTGGACGCCATCGAGGGCGGCGACCGGCCGTTTCTGGTCGCCTCGGGACTGGCGATGGGGAGCTCCGGGCCGGTCCTGACCGAGGACGACGAGTCGCCGTTCCGGGGCGCGGACTCGATGCGCGGTGGCAGTGAGAACCTCGCACTCGACCGCGCCGGTCGCGGGGTCCGGCCGGTGGCGCTGCGGTTCGCCGCGAGCGTGCACGGCATGAGTGACCACGGTTTCGTCGCGCGGCTCACCGAGATCGCGAAGGAGCGCGGAGCCTCCGGGTACATCGGGGACGGCTCCAACCGCTGGCCCGCCGTACATCGAAGTGATGCTGCGCGGCTGGTCCGGCTCGCGCTGGAGAAGGCGCCCGCCGGCTCCCGGGTGCACGCGGTGGCGGAGGAGGGTCTTCGTACCCGCGACATCGCCACCGCGATCGGCGACCACCTCGGCCTCCCCACGGAGTCGGTCGCACCGGAGGACGCCGACGCGCACTTCGGCTGGATCGGCCGCTTCTTCGGGATGGATGCGGTCGCGTCGAGCGCCCGGACTCGCGAACTCCTCGGCTGGGAGCCGACCGGACCGACGCTCTTCGAGGACATCGCCGCCGGGACGTACGCGCCGGTGGACCTGCCGGAATAGGCCTGCCGACCCGGGGTCACGGCCCGAGGGGCCGGACTACGGTCGGGTCATGCTCGATCTCCTCGTCTGCGGCGGGACGGTGGTCGACGGCGACGGTGGACCTCCCTACCCCGCGGACGTCGCGGTCGAGGGTGACCGGATCGTCGCGGTCGAGCCGCTGCCCGGTGCGAAGGCCCGCCGGCGCGTCGACGCCGCCGGCCACTTCGTCCTTCCCGGGCTGATCGATCCGCACAGCCACAGCGACTGGTCGATCCTCGGCAACCCCGAGGCCCAGAGCACGATCCGCCAGGGGGTCACCACCGAGGTCGTCGGCAACTGCGGTGTCACCTACGCACCACTCGGGCCGAAGTCTGCACGCCAGGCGGCGGCGACGCTCGCGGCGTTCGGGTACGACGGTCCGGTCGACTGGCGCGGGTTCGGTGAGCTTCTGCAGCGGGTGGAGTCCGTCGGCACGTCGCAGAACCTCGCGTGGTTCGTCGGGCACAGCGCTCTTCGCGAGGCCGCGGGGGTCGGTACGGGGTCGCCCGGCGACGACCAGCTCGCCGCGATGCGCGACCTGCTGGCCGAGGCGCTGGACGCCGGGGCGCTCGGCATGTCGAGCGGTCTGGAGTACGGCGCGGGCCGCGCGGCCGGCACCGAGGAGCTGACCGACCTTGCTGGTGTGCTCCGTGCGCACGGCGCGAGGTATGCCAGCCACATCCGCAACCGGGACGCGGCACTCGGCGAGGCCGTCGAGGAGTTCTTCGCGGTGGCTCGCGCAGCCGGAGGCCGCGCCCAGCTGTCGCACCTCAACGTACGAGAGGACACCGGAGCGGCGCCGGACGCGTGGCATCGTGCGGTCGAACGGCTCGCGGCCGAACGCGCCACCGGCGGTGACGTGCTGGCCGACATGACGCCGTACGACGAGGGGATCGGCATGGCGACCGGACTGCTCCCGCCGTGGCTGCTGTCCGCCGGCCCGGAGGAGGCAGCGCGGCGGCTCGCCGATCCGGGCGTACGGAACCGGCTGCGGGCCGACTGCGACCGGTACTGGAGGTTCGTGCACCGGGGTGGCTGGGGCCGGGTGCGGTTGCAGGCCAGTCCTGCGACGCCGGAGCTGGAGGGGCTTGCCTTTCCCGCGATAGCCGAACGGCTCGGCTGCGACGAGTGGGACGCCTTCTTCGACGTCCTCGCTGCCGCGGGGCCCGACCTCGCGGCGGTGCAGCTGCTCGGCCGGCTGTTCAGCGACGAGCACGTCGCGGAGGCGGTGGCGCATCCGCTGTTCTGCCTGGGAGTCGACGCGTTCACCAGCCGGGTGGACGGCCCGCTGGCGGCGCGGTCGCGGCATCCGTTGTTCTTCGCCGGGCACGTGCACTACCTGGCCCATCACGTGCGTGACAACGGCACCTTGCCGCTGGAGACGGCCGTGCACAAGATGACCGCCATGGTCGCGGACCACTTCGGGCTGGCCGGCCGTGGCCGCTTGCGGCCGGGTGCGTTCGCTGACGTCGCGGTGGTCGACCTGGCCGGGCTGCGGGAGCGCTCCACGGTCGCGTCTCCGCATGCGTACGCGCACGGCGTGCCGTTCGTGATCGTCAACGGCGCCGTGGTCGTCGACGACCACGACCACACCGGCGCGCGAGCAGGCCGCTACCTTCCGCGCTCTCGATGACGGTCACCGGCCCGCACCGGCGATCAGCCGCGGACGTCGGCGGCGATGTCCTTCGACAGCGAAGCGCGGACGCAGCCCGCGACCAGCCTGGGCAGGTCGGTTTCGCCGGCGAGCTTGCTCAGCTCGCCCGGCGAGGACGGCAGACCGACCGCTTCTGCTCCCTTCGCGGTGCGGTTGTCGACGTACGGCGCGAGGTCGGTCCACACGCCCTGCACCTCGCGGCAGAAGATCGACGCACCTGTGGGACCGATACCAGGTACGAGCTGGAGCAGCTTGGCCACCTCGCCGGCATCACCGGCCTCGGCGTGCAGGCGGCGCAGATCACCCTTCCAGCGTTCGAGAACGAGGTCGGCACCCGCACCGAGCATCGTCGACGTGCGTTCGTCGTAACGGCGGTAGTGCCCGCGCCCGAGGGCGTCAACCCGGTCCTGCCAGCTCGCGTCCCGCATGGCCGCGGGCGTCCGGTAACCCGCCCTGAACAGCTCCCGAGCCGCCGCGACCGCGATGTCGGCGCCGATGCGCGCGGACAGCAACGTGGACAGGACGAGCAGTTGGTACAGCGGCGAGGGTGCGTCGCACAGCCTGATGCCGGCCTCCTCGGCGTACGTCGTGCCGTGCCGGCTGATCAGGGCCTGGGCGATCTGCTGTCGGGTAGCCATGAGGGTGCTCATACCCTCGTTCGGGACAGGGATACGCGCGCGCGACTTCGACCAGCGACAGGCACTGGGAGGAACCCGATGAGGATTCGTGAGATTCGCGTGGCCGGCCTGCGAGGCGCGACGCCACCAGGTGGCTGGAGCGCGGAGCTGCAACCGGACGACGTCGTACACACGCTCGTGGCCGTGCACACCGACGACGGACCGGTCGGGGTCGGCAGCGTCTTCACCAGCGAGGCCCTGGTCAGGGGAGCGGTGGAGGTGCTCCACCCACTGCTGCTGGGAGAGAACGCGCTGGAACCCGAGCGCGTCACCGAGAAGCTGCACCAGAACACGTTCTGGCTTGGCCGGGGTGGCTCGGTCACGCACGCGATCAGCGGGATCGACATCGCGTTGTGGGACATCCTGGGACAGGTGACGGGTCAGCCGGTGGGGCGGCTCCTCGGCGGCCGCTACCGCGATCGCGTTCTGCCGTACGCGTCGCTGCTGATGGACGAGCCGGCGGTGCTGGCTGAGGAGCTGCAACGCCTTGCCGCACAGGGTTTCCGGGCGTACAAGATCGGCTGGGGTCCGTTCGGGCGCGGCGGTGCGACGACCGCGCAGGACGAACGTATCGTCGCCGCGGCCAGGGAGGCGATCGGACCGGACGCGCTGCTCGCGGTCGACGCCGGCGGCAGCGACGCCCACTGGCAGGGCGACTACAAGTGGGCGTTGCGCACCGCCCACATGCTCGCGGACCACGACGTGGCATGGTTCGAGGAGGCGCTGCGACCGGACGCGCTGGAGGACTTCGTGGCGCTGCGCAGGAACGCGCCGGTGCCGATCTCGGGTGGCGAGGTGCTCACCCGGCGTCAGGCGTTCACGCCGTTCCTGCGTGCCGGCGCCTTCGACATCGTCCAGCCCGACGTGACCAAGGTGGGCGGCCTGTCGGAGTCCCGCCGCATCGCCTGGTCGGCGCAGGAGCACGGATCCCGGCTGATACCGCACGGCTGGAACACCGCCGTCGGCCTGGCCGCCGACCTGCAGCTGGTGTCCGCGCTGCCCGACACCGACCTGGTGGAGTACAAGACCGGCTCGCCCTACATCGACGAGCTTGTCGACGGCGGATGGAGCCTGGACGCCGACGGCATGCTCGCCATCCCGTCCGATCCGGGTCTCGGACTCACACTCGACCCCGACGCGGTGGCTCGCTTCACCGGCGGTGCCGACCTGCTCGGCTGAGCGGGCCGGCTTGCTCGACAGACGGTCTATCGCCGGACCGGGTAGCGGAGGTGAACGGCACGGCGGCCTTGGACGACGATCGGGTCCTCGAGGAGCAGGTGGCTCTCACCAAGTTTCCCGAAATAGGGAATCCCTTCGCCGAACAGCACCGGCACGAGGCTGACGCACACCTCGTCCACGAGGCCGAGGGCGAGTGCCTGCTGGATGATCGACGCACTCGCGATGGTGACGTCCCGCTCCCCGGCGATGTTTCTGGCCGCGTCGATCGCGGCTTCGACGCTGTCGGTGAACGTCGTCCTCGGCCACTTCGTGGTGGCGTCCTCCGGGATGCGGTGGGTGACGACGACCACCGGGGCGCCGACCGGGTGGTTGTCACCCCACCCTCCGGCGATGTCGAACAGCCGTCGTCCGGCGACGAGTGCGCCGACGTTCTCGGTCAGATCCCGCAGCACCTCCGCACTGGCCGCGTCGACCCGGAAGGAGACGGTGTCGTTCGGGTTCGGCACGGTCACGTCCCCGGCCTCGTACCACTCGAAGAGTTCCCCCACCTGGTCCTTCGGGTCTGCGACGAACCCGTCCAGCGACATCGTCATGTGAGTCAGCACCCTGCCCATCTGGGCCTCCTTCGATTGCTTGGCGACCCCCTACCGACCTCGTACGACCGTGAAACTTATCGGCCGGGACCGGACTTCCCCCACGGATCTGGTTGCCGTTACCGGCAGGAGAGTTCGCGGGAGTGGGCTCGGCGACCAGCATGGAAGGGGTCGAGGAGAGGTGGTGTCGCGCCGGTGAAGATCACCGCGGTGAAGTGCGCTGTACTCGGAACTAACCCCGTCGTCCGCATCGTGACCGACGAGGGGATCGACGGCTTCGGGGTCGTGGAGTCCAGGAAGTACTACCTCAAGCCGGTCGTCGGTTTCTACGAGCAGTACCTCCTCGGCCAGGATCCGACCGAGGTCGAGCGGGTCATGCTGCGGATCCGCCGGATGGGCGGCACCAAGCCGTGGGGGAGTGCGGTCAGCGCGATCGAGATCGCGCTGTGGGACCTGGCCGGCAAGGCCGCGGGTCTTCCTGTGCACAGGTTGCTCGGTGGGAAGGTGCGCGACCGGGTCCGCGTCTACAACGGCGGGGTGCGGTTTCCGCGGAAGGGTCACCGGCCCGAGGACTTCGCCGACGTGATGCGGCAGATGAGGGACGCACCGCAGGGCTTCAGCATCATCAAGCAGGCGATCGGGTTCCACGACCCGATGGTCGCGGAGATGGAAGGTCTTCTTTACGGCGAGGTGCGCACCGGCCCGCCGCATCCCTCGCGTGGGCCGATGACCGAACGCGGTCTCAACCACGCGGTCGAGTGCGTGCGCGCGATGAAGGAGGTGCTGGGCGAGGAGATCGGGCTCGCTCTGGACTGCGGGCCGGGCTGGACGGTCCCGGACGCGATCAGGTTCGCCCAGCGCCTGGAGCCGCTGAACCTGTTGTGGCTTGAGGATCTGCTCGCCGGAGACTACGTGCCGTACGCCGACGCCGGCGCCTACCGCGAGGTCACCCGGGCCACGTCGACACCGATCCACACCGGCGAACAGCTCTATCTGCGGCAGTCGTTCCTCGAGCTTGTCGGTAACCGCGCGGTGCGGGTGATCGGCCCGGACCCGTGCGACGTCGGCGGGCTGGCCGAGCTGAAGTGGATCGCGGAGTACGCCGACATGCACGGTGTGCTGATGGCGCCGCACGGAGTGGGTGACGGCGTACTCGGGGTGGCCGCGCTGGTGCAGGTGTCCGCGACACTGCCGGACAACTACGTCGCGTTCGAATATCCGATCGCCTCCCACGACTGGTGGTACGACATCGTGGAGGGCCTGCCCGACCCCATCGTGCGCGACGGCCACATCGAGGTGTGGGACCGCCCTGGGCTCGGGGTCACATTGGTGCCGGAAGCGGCGAAGAAGTACCTCGCGGAGGAGGACCACGACTTCTTCGACTGAGCTGCGAACCCGGCCCTGCCTCGCCTACCAGCGCGGCAGGGTCGGGTCGTAGTCCGGCCGTACCCGCCGCATGTAGCCGGTGTCGTCGCGCACCTGACGCTTGGAACGCACGTAGTCGGCGTGGCGGTGTTCGAGGGCGTCGAGGTCGAGGTCGACACCGAGTCCCGGTCCGGTGGGGACCGCCAGTGCACCCTCGGTGAACTTCAGCACTCCTGGCCGCACCACGTCGTACGCGCCGTTCCACGGATAGTGCGTGTCGCAGGCGTAGGTGAGCTCCGGCGTGGCCGCCGCGGCGTGCGTCATCGCGGCCAGGCTGATCCCGAGGTGGGAGTTGGAGTGCATCGACAGGCCGATGCCGAACGTGTCACACAACGTTCCGAGCGCGACCGTCCGGCGCAGCCCGCCCCAGTAGTGGTGGTCGGACAGGATCACCTGTACGGCGTCGAGCTGGACGGCCCTCGGCACCTGCTCGAAGGCCACCACGCACATGTTCGTCGCCAGCGGCAGGTCGGTGCCGGCGGCGACCTCGGCCATGCCGTCGACCCCGAGGACCGGGTCCTCCAGGTACTCCAGAACGCCCTCGAGTTCGGCGGCGACGCGCTTCGCGGTCGGCACGGTCCAGGCGCCGTTGGGATCGAGCCTCACCGGATGATCGGGGAACGCCGCCCGCAACGCCCTGGCGGTGGCGAGCTCGACGTCCGGTGGAAACACGCCGCCCTTGAGCTTGAGCGAGCCGAAGCCGTACTCGTCGATCATCCGCCGCGCCTGTGCCACCATGCCGTCGGGGTCGAGGGCCTCACCCCAGGGGTCCGGCGTTCCGTCGTACGCGCCGTCGGGATGGTCGGCCCACTTGTAGAACAGGTACGCGGAGTAGGGAACCGTCGTACGCACCGCGCCGCCGAGCAGGTCGTAGACCGGGCGGCCGGTGAGCTTGCCCTGGGCGTCCAGGCAGGCGACCTCGATGGCGGAGTGGACGGCCGTGCGCCGGCGCTGCGTCGGCACCGGCAAGCTGTCGTTGACAGCAGAGTCGATGACCGCCTGGAGCGCCGTCGTGGCGAAGACGTCGTGACCCACCAGCCGCGGGGCCACCGTCCGCAGGAGTTCCAGGTGGGGGGCGTCGCCGGAGGACTCGCCGAGCCCGACGATGGTCTCGTCCTCGAGGACCAGGCGCAGGATGGTGCGCAGCGCCAGCGGCTCGTGCACGCCGCTGGAGTTCAGCAGCGGCGGGTCCGGGAACGCGATCGGGGTGATGACCAGCTCGCGGATTCTCACCGTGTCGAGCCTACGGACGAAGGGCCGGTGCCCGAAGCGGTGCGGGCGTACGACGTCCGAATCGGCCAGCGGCGGCGGGTCCGGACAGGGTAGGTTCGGCCGGGTGAACGAACAGAGCATGGCCGCGCAGGCCGGGGACGTCCTTCGGCGCCACGGCTACCGCACCTCGGGGCTGGCGTTCGTGGGAGCCGGCGCGCAGAGCGCGTGCTACGGCACCGAAGAGGTCGCGGTGCTGCTCAGCCGCTCGGCCGACGTGGACAGGGTCGCGGATCTGACCGGGCATGTCGTTCCCGGCAGCGAGGGGCATCCGACCTGCAACAACTACGCCGTGCTCCAATGGCTGACGTCCCAGGCCGCCGACGTCGGCGTGCGGACACCGCGGTTCCTTGCCGTCGGTGACGAGCCCCGTCCGTACGCAGTGGTCGAACGCGCTCGCGGCATCCTCGCGACCGACCATCCGCGGGTGGCAGAACATGCGACCGGCTGGTTCGGTCAGCTCGGTGAGGAGCTCGCGCGGACCCATCGGGTGCGGACGGCGGGGTTCGGCATGTTCGTCCCGGACGGAGCCGGCGGGTATCGCGGACGCTTCGCGTCCTGGGCCGAGTATCTCGACAACTGGCTGGGCGTCCACCTGTGCGTCGGCCGGTCCCGACCCGAGGACCAGAAGGTGCTGGATCTGTTCTTGGCGCAGGGCATCGTCACCGAGAACGACCTCGCACTGGTGACGGCCAAGGTGCGCGAGGCCCAGGAGTGGCCGGTGAGGTCGGTCCTCACCCACTACGACAACCGGCTGGACAACCTCGTCGTGGAGGCGTCCGGCGCGGGCAACGCGGGCCGGATCACCGTCCTGGACTGGGGGCTGTCGCTCGCCGGGATCGGTATCCGGCAGGAGCTGATCAAGTTGTTCGAGACCGAGCCCACCTCGGTCGACAGTCCTCGGGTGGCCGCGTTCCTGAGCGGATATGGGCTGTCGCACGCCGAGGCGGTGGAAACCGTGGAGGACGGGAAGCTCATGCTCGTCATGGACGGGCTGGGAATGTCGTACGGCTGGGCCGGCGACCCGGACCGGCTGGACGGCATCCGGGCCTGGCTGCGCACTGTCACGCGCCTCTGCCGCGAGTGGTGAGACGCGAGGCGACACAGGAGGGTCGTTTTCCGTTACGCCGATACATGCTCAGCATCAACGGGGCGGTGACGGTTCAGCCCTGTACGGCGCCTGGGGCGTTGAACGTGATCCAGGTGTCGGGTGGTAGTTCTGGGCGACCCGGTACCGGTCTGCGTTCCTCGATCCTCATCAGCCTCCCGGTCGTCGTGATGTACGCCTTCGGACAGCGATTCCTGACCGAGGGCATCACCGTCGGCGCGGTCAAGGGCTGAGGACCGGAGTCAGACGCCGGGGGAACGCGCTTCCAGGATGGTCAGGTCGCGCTCGGCGTAGAGCCGGTGCTGCCACTCCTCGTTCAGGACGCACAGCAGGACCTCGCGTACGGGGAAACTGCGCGAAGGCGGCCACCCGGGACCCTCGACGGGCTCGGTCTGCCCGGCAAGCGACTCGGCGGTCAGGCCGTCGACGACGTCCCGCACGGTGGTCATCCGGTCCCGGCGCAGCGCGAGCACGGTGTCAAGGGGGGGTTGCGCGGTGCGGTCCCTGGGCACTCCGGGAGTTTCCGGCATCTCGTCCCAGGGCAGGTCCAGCGGATCCCAGGGGGAGGGGTCACCGAGGATCACGCGCCTGATCCAGGCGTCGGTGGCGAACACCAGGTGCCGCAGCGTCTGGACGAACGACCACTCACCGTCGACCGACTCGTGCAGCAGTGCGGGCTCGAGCCCTCGGGACCGCACCACGGTCCCGTCCCACAGGCGTTCCAGGATGTTCCAGGCATCGCGGAACCCGGCCGGATCGGTCGGCCGCATCCTGGCCCGGTCGGGATAGCGCCGGTCCAGCTCGGCCTCGACCAGCGGCGCGACGTCGACGCCGTTGATCGTGACGTTCCTGATCTCTCCGTGGATCTCCACGTCGACCAGCTCCACGCCGCGCATCACCAGGCCGCTGAGCCAGACGCCGCGAAAGTGCGTCCCGGTCAGGTCGCTGTTAAGGATCTGCGCTCCGCGCAGGTCGACCCGCTCGAACCTGGACTCGCGCAGGTCTCTGTCCACGTACTCGGCCACGGCCAGACCGTACCCCCGCTCCCTGGCCACTCGCCATCATTCGGGCCGGCCCGTCACCGTATGCAGCGATTGCCAGGGTCATCCGGCAGCGGCGGACTCGATCTCCGCGACCCGGCCGCGGTCGAGCCGGACGGTCTGGTCGGCGTTCTCGATGGTGCTCGTCCGGTGGGCGATGATCAACAGGGTGCGACCGGCCAGATGACGCGTCATCGCCTCGTGGAGAGCGGCCTCGGTCAAGCTGTCCAGGTGGGCGGTCGCCTCGTCCAGGATGACGACGTCCGGGTCGGCCAGAAAGAGCCGGGCGAGGCTGAGTCGCTGGCGCTCCCCGCCGGACAGCCGGAAGCCGCGGTCGCCGACTGTGGTGTCCAGTCCCTGCGGCAGGGTGTCGATCAGATCGCCGAGTTGGGCGCGGCGCAGGGCCTCGATGATCTGCTCGTCGGTCGAACCCGCCCGGGCCACGGTGAGGTTGGCGCGCAGGCTGGCATGCAGGACGAACACGTCCTGGGTGACCATCCCGACCGCTCGGTGCCGAGCCGCGGGGTCCAGGTCGGCCAGGTGCGCAGCCGAAGGAGTACGGACAGCCGCATCGACCCTCAGCTCCTCGCCGTCGCGGCGGCGGTCGCGCCGGAGCTGGACGAGGAGGGCTGCGCGTCGTCGGCGACGACGGCACCTCGGCGTAACGCGGCCACCGCTTCGGCTGCTGCCTGCTGGTGGCTGCCGGGCACGGTCGTCAGTTGGTCGAGGAGCTCGGCGACCTGACGGATTTCGCGTACGACATCGCCGACCAGTACGCCACTGCCGCCGACCGCTACGTCCAGCGGCGCACCGGAGGCCCACCGGTGGACCGGAACGCCCAGCGCGGGTTCGGGATGCGGTGTCGGGGACAACCCCTCGGCGGCCTCGTCGGCCTGGACCTCCCTGGTGATGGCCCGGACGGTCTCCCACCGCCGGGTCAGCTCCGCCGTGGCGAGGCCGGTCGAGGCCGGACCGCCGAGGCGCGTACGTGCGGTGAACCACGACGCGGAGGACGCGAGGGAAGCCGGGTCCAGGTCGTCCAGGAGGCCGGCCACCAGGCACTCCCCGAGCAGCAGGCCGGACGGGTGGAACAGCCGCCGAATCGCCTCGCCGGAGGGCGTCAAGGTCTGGTTGACGAGATGTCCTCGTCGGTGAAGCAGGGCCAGCACCTGGTCGAGCTCGGTGCGCACACCGGTTCTCGCTACCACCAGCGATGCCTGCAGGTCCTCGATGCTGGCGGTCAGTTGCTTCTGTCGTACGCCGAGGCGCCGCTGGGTCGCCGGCCGCTTCGGTTTGGGGCGTGGTCCGTGGGTGGTGGAGGGCCGGAGATCCTCGAGCGGCAGGTCCAGCAGCGCCAGTGCGTCGACCGCTCGCTTCGCGTGGCCGCGCTTCGTCGGTTCCCAGTCCGGAAGATCGAGGTGGGCGAGGACGGCCGGCCCGCCGCGCAGTGTCGCCGGTGTGAGCTGGAGGCGCCTTCCAGTGCTGTGGATGGCCTCCACGCAGACGGTGCCGCGTTTGGTGCCGACCCCGAGGACGACCGCCGGACCGTACTCCGGTCGTCCCGTGTCGACGACGACATCCCCGGGTCGGAGGTCGGCCAACTCCCGTGTCGAGTCCGCGCCTTCGCCGGGATCATGGTCGGCAGCGTCCTGCTCGCGGTCGCTGTCCCCGGGCGACCCGGCGAACTCCGCCAGGTCCTCCTCGACCTCGGCAAGCTCGGCTTGACGTTCGGCCAGGTCGCTACGAAGGATCGCCGCCTGGTCGAGAGCGCAGCGATGCCGCAGCGACGCCTCCACCGTGGCGCGCGCCTCCTCCAACGTGCCCGTCCGCACGAGATTCAGTGCCATCGCGGGCGTCACCCGGAACGCAGATCGGATCGACGTGAGGTGTCCGCCGGCGAGCGCACCGACTCGCTGGAACGGGACGTACGGCGACCACGGCACCACCACGTGGCCGATGTCGTCGATGCCGCGGCGCCCAGCCCGGCCCGCGAGCTGCGCGAACTCGCCCGCGTCGAGCACCTCGCCACTGGCCCGGACCACCCGGTCGATCACCACCGTGCGGGCAGGAAGGTTCACGCCGAGGGCAAGCGTCTCCGTCGCAAAGGCGACCTTGACGAGGCCCTCGCCGAACGCCGCCTCGACCACGTCGCGCTGGATCGGTGCCAGGCCGCCGTGGTGGGCCGCGACGCCGGCCTCCAGCGCGTTCTGCCAGCCGGCGGCGTCGATGGCACGGAGTTCCCCACCCGACAGGGGAGCCAGGGCTCGGCTGACGAGGGCCCGGATGCGCAGTCGTTCGGCTTCGGTGGTGAGCGTGAGGTCACCGGCCAGGCAGTCGGCTACCGCCTCGTCGCAACCGGCCCTTGACAGTACGAACCAGATCGCCGGAAGGAGGCTGTTCGCCCGCAGGTGGGCGATCAGGTCGTGCCGGGTGGGGGGTACGGGACGGTCGCGGTCGCGGGCACGCAGCCCCTCGCCCCGGGTGTCGCGCCGCGCACCGTCGAGGAGTTCGGCCGTGGTGTTGAGATGCCCGTCGACGAACACCGGCAGCAGCATCGGCGCCGTCCGGCGCAGGTTGCCGACCGCGTAGAGATGGTTGAGCCTCACCGGCCGCTGGTCCGCGACAACCAGTTCGGTGGGGCCGTGGACCCGGGTCAGCCAGTCGTGCACCAGACCGACGTCCGGGATGGTCGCCGACAGGCACACCAGCGCCACGTCGGCCGGGGTGTTGATGACCACCTCCTCCCAGACCGCGCCGCGGTCGGAGTCCTGGAGGTAGTGGAACTCGTCGAGTACGACGACGCCGAGCCGGTCCAGGGCCGCGGCGCCGGGTGCGGGATCGGGACGGCGGGAGCCGTTCGGCCCGGACGCGCGCAGGGCGCCGCGTACCTCGTACAACATGGCTCGCAGCACCTCGGTCGTCACCACGAGCACGGGTGCGCCGGGGTTGACCGTCCGGTCGCCGGTGATCAGCCCGACGCGATGGGGACCGAGACGAGCCGACAGATCGCGGTACTTCTGGTTGCTGAGGGCCTTCAGCGGGGTGGTGTAGACGGCGGTGGTGCCGGCGTCGAGGCTGCGCGCCACCGCGTAGTCGGCGACGAACGTCTTGCCCGCACCGGTCGGTGCCATGACCAGGACGGACCGGCCGGCGTCCAGGCCGTCCATCGCCTGGACCTGGAACGGGTCGGGCCGTACGCCGAAGTCGTCGAGGAACGCGCGGCGTGCAGGGGAAGTGGCGGCCGGCGGGGAGGTGTGCGGGAGAGTCGAGGTGAACCGGTCGGACAAGGCGGGCTCCGCGGCAGTCGTGGGCCACCGTCCTGCGTCCGTGCGGTCAGCGAACCGGCCGGGGCGGTGGCGCGGGCATGATCGGCAGGCTCAACGCGCCCACCCCCTTCCGCTGCCACTTCGTCACTGGCGACCGGCCGACAAAGCCCGTGCGTTGAGGCGCAGGCTGCCGGACCAGGTCGAGGTCCCGGCCAGCCTGCCCGCGCCGGTCTCGGCCCGTCAACCGGATTGTTCGCCGGAGCCGAGCGTGGGTGTGACAGCGCATGTCGATCGGGTCCGTACGATCCCTGACCGCACCGAAGCGATCGCGGCGGCGATGGCCGCGGCCGAGCCGGGGGACCTGGTTCTCGTCGCGGGCAAGGGCAGTGAGACGTACCAGATCGTCGGCCGTACGAAGGTCCCGTACACCGACGAGGAAACGGTGCTCACGCTCGCGTCCGGCTGCACCTGACGCTGAGGGCCCGGAACGAGGGCTGTGGACAAGTTTCGCGGCGAGTGATCCGTTTGTCCTAGTGTGTCCAGGTGCCGAGTTGCCTGTGACGTTCACGCTCGCTGTGTGACCTCGGCAAGGGGGGACCGAAAGGTCAGACAAGCTACGCGGGCAAGGTGGTTCTATGGGCATCGGGGTCAGCCTCCTTCTCGTCGCCGTGGGCGCGATACTCGCGTTCGCGGTCGACTACAGCCTCGCGGGCGTCGACATCGCTCTGATCGGATGGATCCTCATGACGACGGGTGCCCTGGGGGTCGTCGCCACGCTGGCCATCTGGATGCCGCGTCGGGTCAGGAACGCCCCGTCCACACGCAGCAACCCGCCCCGCCGCAGGTCGGTCAGTGAGTCCTACCGTTCCGAACGCCGGTAGCACGGCTGCTCGCCTCCCCGGCCGTCCAGGCGTGAGGAAGCAGGTGCGCGGCATCGTTGTAGCGCACGAGTCGCGCCCTCATCTGGCCTGACTCCGGCAGCCAGCCGTCCGCGACCCATTCTGTGATGCCGGTGTCGGTGATCTCGGGGTAGAAGTACGAGCCGTGGAAGGGCAGGCTGAGGAACGCCCAGAGGCTGGCTCGTAGCGGCACGGTCTGGGTGATGACGACGACGGTGCCACCCGCGTTGTCGAGAACAGTTTCGATGTGCGCCTTGGCCGCGCGTTCGATCGCGGTGCGGTACGACTCGCCGCCCGGTGACTTCGGTGCGTACGGCGACCAGTTGGCCATCCGCTCCTCGGCGAGGGTGGCCTGCCATTCCGCGACGGGGATCCCGTCGCACTCGCCGTTGTGCGGCTCACAGAATCCGCAGCTCGGTTCCGGCTCGAGGTCGCCGATCGCCGGAGAGATGACTCGTGCGGTGTCGATCGTTCGGCGGGCGCTGCTGCACAACAGCCGCGTCGTCCCAGCGAGTTCTCCGGTCGCAGCGAGCCGGGCACGCAACCTCTCGGCCTGGACGCGGCCCTCTTCGGAGATCCCCAGGTCGTCGTGGTCGACCAGGCGTACGGGGTCGTGATAGATCTTCAGGGCATCGCGGATCAGGACGAGTCGCGTGGGTGGCAGTTCACGAAGTTCGGCCATGGTGGCAATCCTCGCAGCCGGGCAACCCATATGGCATGGCCGTTTCGTGCCCACGAAGCTAGGGTGCGGACTGTGCCGGTCGCCGCGGAAGCCGTACTGCCCGAGATCAACCGCACGCATGGTCTGCGATACGCGCTGCACGGCCGGTGCGCGGGCGGGATGCAGGGCGGAGCGTGGCTACTGGTCGATCCGGAGGGGCGACCGGCAGTCATGAAGCTGCAAGCGGACAAGCCGGGCTCCCGCAGACCATCGACCCAACTCGAGGCAGTCAACCGCATGAACGCCGCGGGCTATCCCACGCCCCGGTGGATCGCGGCCGGCATCGGTGAATCCGGGATCCGTTACCACGTACAGGAATTCGTCGAGGGGGAGCCGTCGTCACCGTTGAACGCAGGCACGGCCGCATTGCTGGTCGAGGTGATCGAACGCCATGCCGGCCTGGATCCGGACCCGGCCAACAACTGGAACGTCTACATCGACTCCGTGGTCAGCGGGCAGCTTCGCGATGACAACCGGGCCTTTCTTCGTGGCTTCGGGGCACCCGGGCTGGACCTCCTCGGTGCGTTCGATCGTCTTCTCGCAGACAGCGGGCCGGTGCGCCTTCCCGGAGGTGACCTGGTCCATGGCGATCTCAACACCTGCAACGTACTGTTGCGCGACGGCAAGGTCAGCGGCGTCATCGACATCGAGGCGTTCGGCAGCGGAACCCCGGGTGATCGACTACGCGTGGTTGCTGCGCGAGGGTTATGCGACAGACGCGGAGCCCGAAGCCGTTCGGCGAGTACGGCTTGCCGGTGAAGCTGTCGCCGGGCCGGAAGCTCTCGCGTACTGCGTGGCGGCGACGGCGTTCGACATCGTGCGCTTCCATGAGCGGCACGCTCCGGAGCGCTTGCCCGGCCTCTTGGTGCGTCTGCATCGACTTGCTGTCGACCTGAACAGTCCGCTCTGATGTATGACGAACTAGTGAGGTCGAGGTTTTGGGAGCGAACTGGCCTCCGCACCTGACGACACCAAGTCGACAACCAGCATCGGCGGAAGGTTCTGGGAACAGTCAGGCTTGCCTGATCTGAGGACCGTCAGGTGGAGCCGAAGCCGCGGTCAGCGACGATGCTCTGCACCTCGTAGATGGATCCTTCGCGTTCGTGGGTGGGTAGCGGAATCCGCACCGGAACGTCCTCCAGCCGTGGCTGCAGGACTACGTCACCTCGTAGGAGGTGAGCGTTGAAGTCGTCCCATTCGATGCCACCGGTCAGCGGCCACGCGTCCGCAGCGGCGTACTCGAACAGCAGCAGCCGACGCGGACGCGGGGAGGTGTTGGGCGCCGAGCCGTGCAGCAGCCGGGCGTGGTGGAGAGAGATGCCGCCGGCGCGCAGCTCGATGGGTACGGCCCTCTCGGACAGGCCGTCCGGCGACACCGCGCCAGCGAAGTATCCGTCCCGGTGGTGATCGAGCACCGGCCCCTTGTGCGAGCCCGGAACTACCATGAGGCAGCCGTTCTCCAGCATCATGTCGTCGATCGCCACGCCGACGGCCAGCAGATCATCATTGGTATGCGGGTAGAACGCCCAGTCCTGGTGCCACTCAACCGGGCTGCCGTACTCCGGCGACTTGAGGTTGAGCTTCGTCGTCTTGTAACGAATCCCGGGTCCTATCAACTGGCTGACGATGTCGAGGACTCGGTCGTTGCGGAGCACCCGGTCGTAAGCCGCGTGATGCTTGTCCGGCGACTTCAATCGACGAAGCCGTGGCTGCTCGGGCGTGTGGCCGGGCTCGAGGTCGAAGACGTCGGTGTGCTCAGTCACCTGGCGCGACTGTTCGACGAAGCTGTCGGTGACACGCTGGAGCTCCGCCACCTCCTCGTCGGTGAGTACGTTGTCGACGGCGATGTAACCCTCTTCGTGGTACCGCGCAACGTCGTCGGCGCTGAGGCGTGCGGCCCGTGTGTTCCGGTTCTCATGTCGGGTCGTCATCTGGCTACCCTCCCTCGTCCGGGTGCGTGCGTTCGTTGATGTGACGGTCGACATGTGCGTCCATCTGGCTGACCGCGAGGGCGACGTCGCCGCGTTCAAGTGCGTCGAGGATCGCGACGTGCTCGGCGTGCAGCGAACGACGGTCTCCGGGAGCGACGCCGTAGTCGCCCCATGCGGTGATCCACGCCTGATGAATCCACTTCTGTACACGGACGAGCACCGGGCTACCGGCTGCGCGTCCGAGGATCGCCTCGAACCTCAGGTCGAGGCTTCCCTGGTCGGTGTCCTCGCCGGACAACTCCCGCGCGGCGCGGGTCAGGAACTCCCTCGCCGGGCGAAGATCCGGCGCGACCTGACGACAGACGGTCTGCACCAACCTGGTTTCGATGGCCGCACGAGCCTCCGTCAGCGAGCGGAGTGTCGCGACTCCGGGCTCGGCTCCGGCAAGGAGATACTCCACCGGAAGCGTGCCGTCGGGATCCACGACGTACGTGCCCGAGTTTCGCCGGATCTCGACCTTTCCCATACTCTCCAGGGCTCGTAGGGCTTCGCGGATCGACACCCGGCTGACCTGGAGCTGCTCAGCCAGTTCGCGTTCAGGTAGGAGGCGGGTGCCGGGGTTCGAGCCGCTGACCAACCGGTCGAGCTGGGTGAAGATCTCGCGGTAGACCTGAACCTGTTTGATAGGCAACAACCGGAACGGCTCACGGCCACCGCCGTACGGTTCAGGCGTCGTCATGCGCGGCCTCTGGCAACCTCGGGTTGCGCCCTGGACGAACCTTGGTCCGGTTCGGCGAGGATGTCGTTCTTGTAGGTCTCCGGACCCCACAGGACAGCGGCCACGGAGATTGCAGCCAGCACCGCCATGTAGCCGGCGACCGCCCACGGGGCGCCCCCAGCCCACACCAGAAGCAGGCTTGCCAGGAAGGGCGCGGGCCCACCGGCGAGGATGGAGCCGAGTTCGCGCGCGAACGCGAAGCCGCTGTAGCGGACCCGCGGTCCGAACAGTTCGGTGAAGTACGCCGCCTGCGGACCGAACATTCCCGCGACTCCGATCCCGACCGCGGCGGCCATTGCAAGGATCACCAACGGTGTGCTCTTGGTGTTGAGCAGCAGGAAGTACGGGAACGCGAAGAGTACGCAGAAGGCGGCCGCCCCCGCGTAAACCGGCCGCCGACCGATCCGGTCGGACAACAGCGACCACACCGGCACCATGACGAACTGCGCACAGGTCGCGATGGTGACCGCCACGAGTGCGGTGGTCTTCGAATAGTCCAGCTGTCCGCTGAGGTAACTGATGCTCCAGGTGGGGAACAGGTAGCCGAGACCGTTCTCCGCGAACCGCGCGCCGATGACCACCACGAAGCTGCGCGGCTGGGTAGCCAGCGCGTGCCTGATCGGCATTCGAAGCACGTCGCGGCGCTGCCTGGCCTGGTTGAACACGGGCGTCTCCGCCAGGTGCAGGCGAAGGTACATGCCGACCGCGACGAGCACGATGCTCAGCCAAAAGGGGATTCGCCAGCCCCACGACAGGAAGTCGTCCTCGGGCAGCAACGACACCAGCGCAAACACCCCGGCCGCCATGAGTGTGCCGAGCGAGACGCCCATCGGTGACCAGCTCCCGAACCAGCCGCGGCGGTTCGGTGGCGCGTGCTCGACCGCGTAGATGACCGCACCGCTGTACTCCGCACCTGCCCCGAAACCCTGTACGAGTCTCAACAAGACAAGGAGGACCGGGGCGGCCACACCCATGGTGGCGTACGACGGAAGGAAACCGATCAAGAACGTGGCGCCGCCGACCAGCAGCAACGTGAGGATCAGCACGTACCTTCGCCCGATGCGGTCGCCGATGTGAAGTCGTACCACTCGAGGCAGGAGCCGATCCCGGACGCGAATGCCACCCGCGCCAGGCTTCCACGCTGTTCGGCCATGTCGATCCTTCCCGCGCCGTAAAGGCCCCGTGGGGAGATTGAACTGACCACAGACCAGTCGACACGTCGTCCCAGCGCGCGTCAAGGGAGCTGGCCATCACCGGAAGCAGTCGCGCCGCTTCTCGGCTCCGGGTATGCCGGCATCGGACGAATGGTCACAGGAGACAGGCGGGAGCGCGTTCAGAGGATGGGTGCGTACGAAAGGTCTAGGTTCGCGTCGGCGCAGGAGCGGCGTCCACTGCGCCGGAGCGTTGGGCGAGGTTACGCGCGATCTGGGCGTCGATCGGCTCCAGGCCGAGCGTGCCGATCATCTCGTCGACGCCGAGGTTCGGATCGTTGGACCAGAACAGGCCGACGTCCTCGCATGCGTCGTAGTGGAAGCCCACCCGGTCGCCGTACTTCTCCCGCAGCGCCGCACCTTCCCGCAGCGCCGGCGACCAGCCGAGCAGGACGTGGCTGAGGTCGAGCTGATGGACCAGCACGGAGCCGGCCTCGGTGATCCTGCTCGCCACCATCCCCGTGGGCTCGTAGACGGTGGCGTTGTCGCGCGGCGTACTCGACACGATGTGGTAGCGATGCCGGGCGGCGTGCGCGGCCGGGAGGATGGTCGCCGGGGAAGCGCTCGGCCAGGCGACGATCTCGGCACCACGACGGGCAAGCTCGGCCCAGCCGTCGTCGTACACCACGTCCCAGCAGATCTGGATCCCGAGCCTGCCGAAGTCGCATTCGAACACCGGGACGTCCCGCCCCGGCACGATGCCGCCCTCGAGCGTCTCGGCGGGACGTACGCCGACCGGATGCGCCTTGCGGTAGGTGCCCGCGACCTCGCCGTACCGGTCCAGCAACACGGCTGCGTTGGAGTACGCCGGAGTCGCGGGGGAGGGGCCGGGGTCGCGAAGGTCCAACGGGACGATCACGTACGTGTGGTGCCGCCGCGCGACCGCACGCAGCACGTCGATCACCTCGTCGTCCATCCCGATGGACCGGTCCGCGGGAAGCTCGGCGTCCGGGGTGAGCACAGTCTCCGGCAGAACCGCGAGATCCAGGCCGTTCCCGTCCCAGGACTCCTTTGCCTGAACGGCCATCCGGTCCACGAGTGCACTGAGCTCACGTGCGCGCTCGGCCAGTCCGGGGTATGCCCGGCCGCCACCGAAGATCGTCGTGCCGACCACGACCTTGCGAGGGAGTCTCGTGATCGCGCGCTCGGCAGTCATGAGTCGGCCTCGTTCCCTTCCGGAACCTGTCACGGACAGGGTCACCGTACCCATACCGGTGTTGGGTGGGTACTGGAAGGATCGCGCCTCGTCGGCATCGCCGTCGTGGCGGATGGAATCGAGTCCGCACCAGCCAGCCAGGAGGTTCCTCGTGCAGCAGTCGCCGTCCTCTCGACCGCGGCGTTCCGGCGGATCGGCGCCGGAGTCCCTGGCGGACTTCAACGACACCGGGCTTCTCGCCGAGGTCCTGCCGGCGCCCGGACAGTGGCGCCCCGTCCCCGACGTGTCCGACCGAGACTTCTGGGACGCGGTGGACGCGCCGACCCGCCAGGCCATCCTGACGCGGGCGGACGAGTTCCGTACGCAGGAATGGCCGGTGCTCACGGCCCGCGGATGGCGGGACTTCGTCGAGACCGGCAACCGGACGAGATACGAGGACCGCTACTTCGGCCGGCGCAGGCGTACGGTCGCCTCGGCTCTGGCGGCCTGCCTGACCGACGACCCGAACTGGCACGACGACGTGCTCGACGGCGTGTGGCTGCTGCTGGAGGAGACGACGTGGTGCGTGCCCGCACACGACTTCTCCGCGCGTGAGGAAGGTCCTCGGCTGCCCGACCCGGCGCGTCCGTTTCTGGACCTGTTCGCGGCCGAGACCGGCGCCCTGCTGGCGTGGACGCTGCACGTTCTCGGCTCGCGATTGGACGAACGGTCACCGCTGGTCCGGCCCCGCATCGTCGAGGAGGTACGCCGGCGGATCCTGGTCCCGCAGCGTACGGACGACACGTGGACGTGGTTCGGGCGTTCAGGCCCGGTGAACAACTGGAACCCGTGGATCAACTCCAACGTGCTCACCTGTTCGCTGCTCCTCGACCAGGACCGCGAGGACATCGTGACGACCGTGAGCCGGGTGCTCGAAGGGCTCGACGTCTTCGTGTCCGACTATCCCGACGACGGCGGGTGCGACGAGGGGCAGATGTACTGGTGGCGGGCCGGAGCCTCGTTGTCGGAGTGCCTGGAGCAGTTGTACGACGCCACCGGCGGCGCGCTCGACGGGTACGCCGTCCCGAAGGTGCGCGAGATGGCCCGGTACCCGCACCGCGTCCACATCGCCGACGACTGGTACGTCAACGTCGGTGACGGACCAGCGCGCACCGAGGCCGCCGACACCGTCGAGCCGCACGTGCTCCACCTGTTCGGGCGTCGTACGGGCGACGACGAGGTCGTTGCCCATGCTCGCTACATGCGTGGTGAGGGAGCGGTCACGCTGCCGCGGCTCAGCCTCGGCCGTTCGCTGTTCGCGCTGGCCGACCCCGAGTGGGCACAGGCGCCGGCGTCGGCCACTCCCGCTCCGCTGACCTTGCAGGCGTGGTGGCCGCAGACCCAGCTGCTGACCGCCCGCGAGACCGGTGGGCAGGTCGGCGGGCTGTTCGTGTCGGTGAAGGGCGGGCACAACGGCGAGAGCCACAACCACAACGACGTCGGCACCGTGCTGGTCGCGGTCGACGGGCATCCGGCGCTGGTCGACGCCGGCGTCGCGCAGTACACCCGCCAGCACTTCGGGCCGCGGCGGTACGAGATCTGGACGATGCGCAGCGACTACCACAATGTCCCGAACGTCGACGGGCACGAGCAGCGGCCCGGGAATGAGTTTTGTGCCCGTGACGTGACGGCCGACCTGGGTGACGATCGGGTCGACGTACGCCTCGACCTCGCCGGCGCCTATCCGAAGGACGCCGGGCTGGTCCGGTTCTCGCGGCAGGTGACGTTCGAACGCGGAGAGGCCGCGCACGTTCGCTGGCACGACGAGTGGGAGCTCGACCACGACCCGGAATCGATGACCCTGCACCTGATCACATCGGCCGAGCCGGAGCTGGACAGCGGAGCCATCCGGGTGCCGACGCCTGGCCGCGCATTGCGGATCGAGTACGAGGTCAGGGACTTCGGTACGCCGTCCGTGGAGCGGATCGATCTCGACGACCGGCGGCTGCGATGGGTCTGGGGACCCGCGCTGTGGCGGGTCGCGTTGCGCGCTCCCCAGCCCCGGAGGCGTGGCGGGTGGAACCTCGACATACGTGCCGAGCAGGTCGGCTGAGCTGGTTCCGGCCCAGTCGACCTGGCTCGGTCGACCCGGCTCAGTCGGTCCCGGGGACCAGCCGGATCTCGCGGACCGCGCCGCCGTCCAGCGCCGCCAGCGCCTTCTGGTACGCCGGGCTGTCGTGCGCGGCCTCGGCGGCCTCGATCGAGTCGAACTTGATCACTACGGTCCGAGTCTTCTCGCCGGCCTCGTAGACCTTCTCGGGGAGGCCGCGGGCGACGAACGTGCCACCCGCCTCGGTGAGCGCCGGCCCGGCGAGCTCGGCGTAGGCCGCGAGCTTGTCCTCGTCGAGGATCTCCCGGTAGATGCTGATCCAGTACGCAGTCATGCTCGCTATTGTGTCGCGGCGCCCCGGACCGAGGCGCAGGAGCCCCGGCCCGCACGGTCAGCTCTTCTCGGTGGCCTCGACGTAGTAGGCGATGTACGGAGCGCGGATTGGTCCGAGACCGCCGGTTGTGATTGGTCTGCTCGGCCCCGCCGATCGTCCATACGGTGAAGCGCATGGAGTACAGAAACGTAGGTGGACTCGACGTCAGCCAGTTGTGCCTGGGCACGATGATGTTCGGAACCAGGGTCGACGAGCGGACGTCGTTCGAGATCCTCGACCGGTTCGTGGAGGCCGGCGGCACCTTCCTCGACACGGCGAACTGCTACCAGTTCTGGGAGGGCGACGGGCAGGGCCACGAGAGCGAGGAGCTGCTCGGCCGGTGGCTGCGCAGCCGTGGTCTCGCCTCGGGCGCCGGACGGGACCGGATCGTGGTCGCCACGAAGGTGGGCGCCCGGCCGATCACCGGTCCTGGTCGCGGTGACTTCCCGGAGAACCGCGAGGGGCTGTCCGCGAGCATCATCCGGGAGCAGATCGAGGTGAGCCTGCGCCGGCTCGGGCTGGACCACGTCGATCTGTACTACTCACATCACGAGGACCGGTCCGTGCCGCTGGAGGAGACCGTCGGAGCCTTCGGCGAGATCGTCCAAGCCGGCAAGGCGAAGGCGCTCGGCGTCAGCAACGAGCCGGCCTGGCGGGTGGAGCGAGCACGCCAGATCGCCACACACGCAGGGCTCCCGTCGTACACCTGGGTCCAGCAACGCCACACCTACCTGCAGCCCAGGCCGGGTTTCCACGACGAGTTCATGCCGATCCTCGGTGAGGAACTCCTCGACTACGCGCGGACCGAGCCGGACCTGGCCCTGGTGGCCTACTCCCCGCTGCTGGGCGGCGCCTACAGCGGCCGATCCGACCGGCCGATCCCGCTGCCGTACGCCCACCCGGCGAGCGCCGGCCGCCTGGCGGTACTGGAGGAGGTAGCCGACGAACTCGGCGCGACGCCCAACCAGGTGGTGCTGGCCTGGATGCTCGCCGGTACACCGTCGATCCTGCCGCTGTTCAGTGCGAGTTCGCTCGCCCAACTGGGGGAGTCCCTCGGTGCGCTGCAGTTGAAGCTGTCCGAGGAGCAACTGACCCGGCTCGGCGAAGGCTGAGGCCCGCTCAACCACCGGTTCGAACGATCACCACTGGGCAGTGTGCGTGCATGGCCACCCGCTGGCTGACCGATCCGAGCAGCGTCCCTGCTACGCCGCCGTGGCCCCGGGATCCCACCACCACGAGGTCCGCGCCCCGCGAGGCGTCGATCAACGCAGCCGCCGGGTGGGCCATCACGGCCTTGCGCTCAACGTCCACCTGACCTTCGGTGCCCAGTCCGGCGACGGCGGAGTCGAGGATCGTCTGTGCCTCGGGCTCGAACTCCTCGTCGGCGTAGACGAAGAACGGCGGTGCCACCCGGGTCACCGGCTCCCACGCGCAGATGACCTCCATGCGTGCACCGTGTGTCCTGGCTTCGCGGGCCGCCCACTCCAGCGCCAGCCGTGAGTAGTCCGAGCCGTCGAAGCCCACGACGATGCGCGGACCGTCGGCGTCGGATCGAGACGTCATGCCGGGCTTCTTCCCGCGCAGGTCGGACACCAATCCGCAGTGGTCCGCGGTCGGCAACGCACCACCGAAACCTCCCACCGAAACGACCGCCTTTGCCCTCGTTCGTCCCGTTTCGTTGACATCCGGCCGGGACCTGATCAGGCTGTGTCGATCCGACGTGCTGCCGCGGACCCGACGACGGGGGCTGGATTCCAATGGGCGACCAGCAACGACACCTCACCAGACGAGACCTGCTCCGATCGGCCGGCGGTGCTGCACTCGCGGCGACGTCGCTGGCCGGCTGCGACCTGTTGAGCACCGATCCCACCAACCAGCCCAAGGGAAAAGCCGCGGGCGGTAAGGGAAAGGAAGCTCCCGGCCTTGCCACACAGGTGAAGGCGGGCAAGCTGCCGGCTGTCAAGGACCGGTTGCCCGCACGCCCGCTCGTCCTCAAGCCGGTCCAGGAGGCCGGTACGTGGAAGACGTTCATCCAGGGGATCGACGGCTCGTCGGTGTACGAGAACATCGGCTACGACCCGTTGGTGCGCTGGGCATCTGACTTCTCCGGAGTGATCCCGAACATCGTGACGTGGGAGGTCGACGCGGACGGGCGGGAGTACGTCTTCCATCTGCGTAGGGGCATGCGGTGGTCCGACGGCCATCCGTTCACCGCCGACGACATCGCGTTCGCCTTCTCCGACGTGCTTTCCGACAAGGATCTCTTCCCGGTCTTCCCAGAGTGGCTGGCGCCCGGTGGCAAGCCCGCCCGTTTCACCAAGGTGGACGACGTCACCTGCAGGTTTTCCTTCGCTGAGCCGCACGCCTTCTTCCTCGAGCGCCTGGCGAGTCCCGAGGGCAACATCCTCGCGGCCTCGCCCAAGCACTACCTGCGGCAGTTCCACAAGAAGTACAACCCGGACCTGAACAAGCTGGTGAAGCAGGCGCGGCTCACCGACTGGAACCAGCTGTACTTCGGCAAGGGAGGTGACGGCACGTCGGGCCTGGCGATCTGGCAGAACCCCGACCTGCCCGTGCTGCTGCCGTGGGTCGTCGCGACGCCGTTGACGAAGGACCGGCTGGTCGCGAAGCGCAATCCGTACTACTGGAAGACCGATCCCAACGGCCGCCAGTTGCCCTACCTGGACGAGGTGGTCGTCGAGGTCGTCACCAGCCCGGAGACGGCGGTGCTCAAGGTGAGCAACGGGGAGTACACGCTGCCCTCTACCGACATCCTGACCCCGTCCAACAAGCCGGTCTTCGCGCGGAGCACCGACAAGGGCGACTTCCGGATGATCGACCAGCTGACCTCCGACATCAACAACGGGGTGTTCTGCCTCAACCTCACCCACAAGGACCCCGCGACCCGGAAGCTCTTCCAGAACAAGGACTTCCGCATCGGCCTGTCGTACGCCGTCAACCGTGTCGAACTGATCAAGGCGGTGCACCAGCGACAGGGCAAGCCGTACCAGTCCGCACCCCGGCCGGAGTCGGACTTCCACGACGAGAAGCTGGCCACGCAGTACACGAAGTACGACGTGGCGGAGGCGAACCGCCGTCTGGACCGTGCCGGTCTCACCCGACGGGACGAGGCCGGCTGGCGGCTGCGCCCGGACGGGCGGCGGGTCGCGTTCACGGTGGAGCTGCCGACCGGCTTCGACCCCACCTACCCGGCCACCGCCGAACTGGTGCAGAACTACTGGAAGGCCGTCGGCGTCCAGTTGCGGGTGCAGGCGCAGGGTGGGCCGCTGTTCTGGAAACGGCTCTTCGCCAACGAACACGACGCGGTTCTCTACAGTGCGGAGAACGGCCTGCGGGACGCGATTCTCGATCCGGGCTGGTTCTTCCCGGTCGGCGGACGTTGCTACTACGCCCGGCAGTGGGCCGACTGGTACGCGACCGGCGGAGCGAGTGGCGAGAAGCCGCCGGCCGCGCCGCTCCACCAGATGAAGCTGTACGACACCATCAAGATCACCATGGACGAGAAGGAACGCCGCCGGTTGTTCGCGGAGATCCTTCGCATCTCCGCGGCGGAGTTCTACACGATCGGCACGGTTCTGATCGCCGGTCGTTACTCAATCGTGCAGAACAAGGTCCGGAACGTCCCCGAGCCCGTCCCCGAAGGCTCGCTGTATCCGGATCCGGCTCCGGCCGGTCCGGAGCAGTTCTACCTCCGCGCATAGTGGGGTCGGCAACCCCTAGCCTTGGGGCTCGTCCACGTACGCACGAACAAGGGAGATGGCCGTGGGCCGTCCGGTCACCATCGGGTTCATCGGCTGTGGCAGCGTGATGAACGGGCCCTACATGAGCCTGGCCCGTGAACTGCGTGAACGCGGCCGCGTCCGCACGGTCGCCGCGTGTGACGTCGACGCCGAGCGCGCCCGGGCGACCGGCGAGAGGCACGACATCCCGTGGGTCACCACCGACCCGCGGGAGGTCATCGAATCCCCGGACGTCGACGCCGTACTGATCCTCACCTCGATGCCCGAACACGGGCCGCTGGCCCTGGCCGCGCTGGAGGCCGGCAAGCACGTCCTGGTCGAGAAGCCCATGGCGGTGACCCTCGACGAGGCCGCGAAGCTGGTCGAGGCCGCGAAGGAGAGTCGCGGCCACCTGGTCTGCGCGCCGGCGGTGATCCTGAGCCCCACCTACCAGGACATGGGGCGGCACATCGCCCGCGGCGACATCGGCCGGGTGCATCTCGCCCGGGCACGCTACGGATGGGCGGGGCCATGGTGGGGGCAGTGGTTCTACCGCTCCGGGGGAGGACCGCTGTTCGACCTCGGCGTCTACAACGTCACCTCGCTGACGGGGTGGCTCGGTCCGGTGCAGCGGGTGACCGCGATGGCGGGTACCGCGACGCCGGAGCGGGTGGTCGACGAGGAACTCATCAAGGTGGAGGTCGAGGACAACTTCCAGATCATGCTCGACTTCGGCGACGCGACCTTCGCGTCCATCACGACGGGGTTCTCGATGCAGGCCTACCGCGGACCCGCGATCGAGGTCTACGGCAGCAAGGGCACGGTCCAGATGATGGGCGACGACTGGGCGCCCGCGGGATACGAACTGTGGCAGAACGACGTCGGCGCGTGGAAGATCCACGCTGACCGCGACCCGCGGTGGCCCTGGACCGACGGTCTTCGGCACCTGGTCGACTGCATCGACAACGACGTCGCCCCGGCGATCACGCCCGAACACGCGTACCACGCGCTGGAGGTCATGATCAGGGCGATCGACGCCGGCCGGGACGGGCAGACGAGGACGATCGAGAGCACCTTCACCCCACCGACGTTCGGCACCGGTGACGTCCGGCAGGAGGCCCACCTGGTACACGCCCCAGAACGGTAGGCGCACGTCTTTCGCGGCACCCGCCCGCAGGCAGGCTGACCGGCAACCGATCGTGTGTCGACGCTGCGCCCGTGCCTGTCACGCCGTACGGGGTGGAGGACTCGTCGTGCGGTTCAGGCCGAACGCGTCCTCGCCACTGACCACCACACAGGCATGCCCGGGAAACAGCGGAGGCGCGTCCTGGTCGAGCAGGGCGACGAACGGCAGCGTGTAACGCGCCGACAGCCCCATTCGCCGCGCGTTCGAGGTGTTCCGGTGCGACTGGTGAAGAAGGCGCTCGTTGAAGAGGAAGAACTGCCCGGGGTGCAGCACCATGTCCACCGCGGCGGTCTCGTCGACGTACGCCGGATCGGCCTCCTGCCCGAAAGCCACCCCGTCGCGCGCCGGCACGTGGGGGACGACCAGGCGATGGGAGCCGGGAATGACGCGGACGCAGGAGTTCTCCGTGGTCACCTCGTCGATCGCCATCCACATGGACAGGTTCAGCGGCGGCTCGAGGGGCCAGTAGTTGGCGTCCTGGTGCCAGGGGATCTCCTTGCCGCCGGGGTCCTTGGTGAAGAAGTAGCTCGCCCACACCACGAGGTCGTTCCCGACCAGTGTGCGCAGCCTGCCGAGAATCTCGGGCCGGGTGATGAGGTCGTGGACGAGCCGATGGTCGAGGTGTCGTGACTGCAACGGGTTCTTCGGGTTCGGGCCGGGGGTCGGAACCACCTCGCTGTCGATTCGCTGCCGGATCGCTGCCATCTCGGCCGGCGACAGTGCGCTGTAGGGGCCGAGGTAGCCGCGCTCGTGGAAGTGGCGTACCTCGTCGCGGTCCAGACCCGGAGCGGTCGCGGGACCGGCCGTCGAAACCGAAGGCGGGACGGGCGTGGGGGGTGTGGTCATCTCTGCATGCTGGCCGCCGTTACGTGCGACCCGCACAGCCACTGACCGGCACTGGCCACATGCGTGTGGTGACCGAACTTCCGCAGGAGTGCATGCTGTGACCTGAGTATGCGTGTAACGGGTAACGCCACCGCCTCGGCACAGGAGCCGCGAGGAGGACCCCGATGAGCCCTGATCCCGCGACCTCCCGTGTCGACGCCGTGAACCGCCGCGGCTTCCTCGCCACCACCGGCGCCGCCGCCCTGGCGTTCACCTCGCTCACCGGGTGCGACCTGCTGTCCACCGACCCCAGCAACGGCAAGCAGGAGTCCGGTCGTGACCGTGGCGACTCCGGCGCGAAGGAGGCGCCCGGCCTCGCGAAACTCGTCAAGGCGGGAAAGCTGCCCCCGTTGGCGCAACGCCTGCCGAAGGCACCGCTCACGGTCACCCCCGTGGAGCGGACCGGCCGCTACGGCGGCGACCTGACCAGCGCGATCCTCGGCCCGGCCGAGGCCGTCCAGCTCTACCGGATCGTCGGGTACGACTTCCTGATGCGCTGGAGTCCGCAGTGGGAGGCCGGTCCGATCCCGAACATCGCGAAGTCGGTCGAGGCCAGTCCGGACGCCCGGCGGTTCACGTTCGGGCTGCGGGAAGGAATGCGCTGGTCGAACGGCGACCCGTTCACCGCGCACGACATCATCTTCGTTCAGAACGACGTGTTCAACAACAAGGAGCTGTATCCGGCGGGCCCGACCAACGCCGGCACCGCGCAGGCGCTGGACGACCACACGGTCAGGTTCACCTTCGACGAACCGAACGGGCTGTTCCTGCAGGAGCAGGCGTCCACGATGGGCCTGGACTACGTCACCAGGCCGTCGCGCTACCTCAAGCAGTTCCACGCGAAGTACAACAAGAATGTCGCGGCCGAGGCGAAGAAGGAGAAGTTCGCGAGCTGGGCGGAGTACTTCTCCGCCAAGGCGGACCGGTGGGTCAACCCCGACCTGCCGACGGTGTTCCCGTGGCGGATCACCCAGGGAGTCGGTGAGGGGACGCGGGTCGTCCTCGAGCGCAACCCGTACTACTGGAAGGTGGATCCGGACGGCCGGCAGCTTCCCTACATCGACCGGGTCGTGTATTCGGTGGTCTCCGACCCGGAGGTCCTGTTGACGCACGTGCTGGCCGGGGACATCGACTTCCAGCTCCGACCCACCAACACCCTGACGAACAAGCCGGTGCTGGCTCGCCGCCGCGAGCAGGGCCACTACCGCTTCAGCCGGGCCGTGCCGTCGAACATGAACACCATGGTGCTGTGCCTGAACCTCACGCACGGAGACCGGGTGCTGCGGGACGTCTTCCGCACCAAGGACTTCCGGATCGGGCTGTCGCTGGCGATCAACCGTCAGGAGATCATCGACACCGCGTACCAGAAGCAGGGCAAGCCCTACCAGGCCGCTCCGCGTCCGGAGTCGGAGTTCTACGACGAGGAGCACGCCACGCAGTACACGGAGTACGACGTGGCAGGTGCGAACCGGCATCTGGACCGGGTGTTGCCGGACAAGGACGACAAGGGGTTCCGGTTGCGCCCGGACGGCAGGCGGCTGGAGTTCACCGTGGAGTTCGCGAACGGGATCTGGCCGGAGTATCCGACGGTCCTCGAGCTCATCCGCGGCTACGCCGCCAAGGTCGGCGTCGACCTGAGGATCAAGGGCGAGGACCGCGCGTTGTTCGACGTACGCACCGGCGAGGCGCAGAAGCACGACGCGGCGGTCTGGCAGGGCGCCGGCGGATGGAACGACATCTACCTCAACCCCTACTTCTACCTGCCGGTCAGCGCGGGTGCCACCTACTTCGGGCGCGCCTGGTGGGACTGGTACCTCAGCGGCGGCAAGAACGGCGAGGAGCCGCCGGAGCCGACGAAGCGGCAACTGAGTCTCTTCGACAAGCTGAAGGGCACCGCGGATGCCGGGGAACGCACGTCCCTGATGAAGCAGATCCTCGCCATTACTCGCGAGGAGTTCTACACCATCGGGATCAACCTCCAGCCGGAGGAGTACGCCACCGTCAACGACCGCTTGCGCAACGTCCCGGACCGGATGCCCAACTCCTGGGTGTATCCGACGCCGGGCCCGACGAACCCCGAACAGTACTTCATCAGCTGACTCCGGTGGGAGTGATCGAGGAATGCGCCACGAGGAAGTCGTCTCCGACGTCACGGTCGTGGGTGGTGGGCTCGCGGGTTGCTGTGCCGCGATAGCGGCTGCCCGCCAGGGCGCGAGGGTGGCCCTGATCCAGAACAGGCCGGTGCTGGGCGGAAACTCCTCCAGCGAGGTCCGGGTCTGGGTGTGCGGGGCCACCGCGCACGGCACCCACCACTACGCCCGCGAGACCGGGATCATCGGCGAGCTGATGGTGGAGAACCAGTACCGCAACCCCGACGGCAACCCCTACTACTGGGACCTCGTGGTGCTGGAGGCCGTCCGTGCCGAGCCGAACATCAGTCTCTTCCTCAACACCGACGTACGTTCGGTCGAGGCCGACGGACCGGAGCACGAGCGGACCGTCCGGGCCGTGACCGGCTGGATGATGGGCTCCGAACGCGAGATCAGGTTCACCGGCCCGACGTTCCTCGACTGCAGCGGTGACGGCCTGGTGGGTTTCCTGGCCGGCGCTCGCTTCCGGACCGGCTGTGAGTCGCGCGAGGAGTACGGCGAGTCCTGGGCACCGGAGCAGGCCGACAGCACCACGCTGGGCAGCACGATCCTGTTCTACTCCAAGGATGCCGGGCATCCGGTCAAGTACGTCCCTCCGTCGTTCGCCCGCGACATCACCCGCACCTCCATCCCGGAACGCCGGATCATCCGCACCGATCTGAACGGATGCGCGTACTGGTGGATCGAGTGGGGCGGTGAGCGGGACGTCGTCCACGACAACGAGGAGATCCGCGACGAACTGCAGGCCGCGATCTACGGCATCTGGGACCACATCAAGAACTCCGGGAAGTTCGACGCCGACAACCTCACCCTGGAGTGGATCGGCGCGGTGCCGGGCAAACGGGAGTACCGCCGGTTCGTCGGTGACCACACGCTGACGCAAGCCGACGTCCTGGGGCAGGAGCTCTTCCCCGACCGGGTGGCCTTCGGTGGCTGGTCGATCGACCTGCACCCTCCGGGCGGGATGTACGCCACGGAGAAGGGGTCTCGGCACTGGCACCCGCACGGGAACTACCACATCCCCCTGCGCAGCCTCTATTCCGAGAACGTCACCAACCTGTGGATGGCCGGCCGCAACATCAGCTGCAGCCACGTGGCGTTCGGGAGTACGCGGGTGATGGCGACGTGTGCGGTCGTGGGGGAGGCGGCCGGGACAGGCGCGGCCCTGGCGACCCGGCGCGGACTGCGGCCTCGCGAGCTCGCCACGAACGAGATCGACCTGGTGCACCGGGCGATGGTGCGCGCCGATGCCGCGTTGCTCGGGGTGGAGAACACCGACCCGGACGATCTCGCGCGGTCGGCGGAGGTGCAGGCTTCGTCGACGCTGCGGCGCCTCGTGGTCGACACGTCCGCCGGCACCGTTCCGCTGGACTCCCATCTGGGCATGGTGGTCCCGGTCGACCCCTCGCTCGGCTTCGTCGAGTTGTTGCTGGACGCCGACTCCGACACCACCGTCGACGTGGAGTTGCACAGCACGGGTGAGCCGCAGAACTACGTTCCCCTCCAGCTGGAGAGGACGGCCGTCGCTCACGTCACCGCGGGCCAGAAGCAGTGGGTGCGGTTCGACGTCGACTGGACTCCGGACCGGCCGCAGAACGCCTTCCTCGTCGTACGTGCGAACGACTCGGTCTCGGTCCACCGCGGCGACAGCGCCGAGCCCGGTACGTTGTTCTTCCGGCACCGCACGCCACCGCCGGAGGAGAAGTACACCGAGCAGTGGCGGGAGTGGAAGCACATCTTGCACCGGGAGAGCCTGTGCCTGCGGCTCGGCTCTCCCACCAGGGCCTACGACGCCGGTCAGGCGATCGGCGGCTACGCCCGTCCCTACGGCGGCCCGCAGATGTGGGTGTCGGAGCGGATGGAGTGGGACGAACGGCCCTGGATCGGCCTGACGTGGAAGGAGCCGGTGACCTTCGGCGAGGTCGCGGTCCTCTTCGACGACGAGGTCGAGGAGGACCTCATCAACCTGCACCACCACCGAACGCCGTTCGACGTGATGCCCGGACTCGTTCGGGACTACCGCATGCAGGCGATGGCCGACGGCGAGTGGGTCACCGTCGTGTCCGTACGCGACAACCGCCGGCGGCACCGGGTGCACCGTCTGGACGAAACCGTCACCACGCGCCGGCTGCGCGTGCTGGTCGAGGCCACCAACGGCGCGCCCCGGGCACACGTGGTGGCGCTGCGCGTCTACGCGGAGCCGCGCTGAGCGGCTGTCACCGCCACCGGCATGGGCGCGGGTCCCACTAGGGTGCCTCACATGCGGGGTGACGAGGGGCTACGCGGCGCGACGCACCACCAGGCGCTGGCACGTGGCCTGGAGGTGCTCCGCGTCCTGGTGGACGAGGGCGGTCCGATGACCGGCACGGAGATCGCCCGCAGGGTGGGTCTGCACCAGAGCTCGACCTCGCGCATCCTGTCCACGCTGACCGAGGTCGGCTACGTACGCAGAACCGCACGAGGCTTCACCCCCGACTTCGGCGTGCTGTCGCTCGCCTCGGCGACGTCGCAGTTCCCGCTGATCCGCAGGCCGCGTGCGGCGATGAGGAGGATCGCGGCCACCTGCGGCGGGCTGAGCCCCACGTTGGCCATGCTGTGGCGCAACCAGATGATCTACTTCCTGCGTACGTCCGAACGCGGGGAGACGATCGACTTCTGGTGGTCGGACTTCCCGATCCACCTGTCCGCGCCGGGCCTGCGGCTGTTGCTGGACCTGCCTCGTGAGCAGGCGGTGGAGATTCTGCGCGGGTCGCGCCAGCGGTTCGGGTGGGGTGGGCAGCCCGGCGTCGTACCCGAGACCGAGGAGGCGGTGCTCGACCTGGCCGCCGGGAATCTCTCCCACGATGTGATCGTGTTGCGGGGATGGAACCGGCCGGGAGAAACCGGCGCGGCGATACCGGTGGAGGTCGAGGAGGACCACCCGGTCGCACTCGCGCTGACCGGCCCGTCCGACGTCGCCGACGTCCCCACGCTGCAGCTGTGGTTGCACGATGCCCGCCGGTCGGTCGAGGCCGTGCTGCGTCAACCGTGAGTTGATTGTGGCCGCCTGGCCGACGGCCGACCAGGGCGCCGGGGCCGCTCGGCGTGGGTCGTTAGGATCGGCGGGTGCCCAGAAGCCAGCACCCTCGTGCCCGCGTGGGCCTGGTGGAAGAACTCGTGGTGTGGGCGGCGGCCCTGGTTGGGATCGTGATCCGCGTCGGGTTGTGGTGGCAGGGTCGCGCGTTCTGGCGCGACGAGCTGGCACTGGTGCAGAGCCTGGACACCTACCCCCTGGCGAAGTTGCTCGGCCCGCTGTCCGACACCCAGTCGGCGCCGCAGGGCTGGCTGCTGCTCGAGCGGCTGGTGACCACTGCGTTCGGCACCGGTGAGCGTGCGTATCGCGTAGTCCCTCTGCTGGCCGGCTGCGCGACGCTGGTCCTGGTGGCACTGCTGGCGAGGAAGTTCGTCCGGCGTACGTGGACCGCGGCGATCCCGGTGCTCGCGCTGGCTACGTTGCCGCAGTTGGTCTTCTACTCCGCCCAGGCCAAGCAGTACACGACGGACATGCTGCTGGTCACCGCGCTGCTGCTGCTCGCGGTCGGCATGCTTCGGCCGACGCGTGGACCGGACGGGGAACCGGACGGCGGACCGTCCCGGCGGCGAGAGCTCGCCTGGTACGTGCTGATCGCCGTCGGTCCGTGGTTCTCCAACGGCCTCACCCTGGCGGCGCCGTTGATCGCGGTCTGGGTCGGGTTCGTCCAGTGGCGCAGGGGAGAGCGGTCGCTCGCGGGACTGGTGGCCCGGCTGGCTGTGCCGGGGGTCTCGGTGTTGCTGGCCGCTCTGTGGGCTCGCCACCTCACCTCGCTCGCGCCCGACTTCGAGCTCTACTGGATGCCGTTCATGCGCACCGGTGACGGCGGACGCTTCTGGCACTGGACGCGGTTCGTCTGGGAGGACTTCGGCATCCGGGAGCTGGGCTTCGACCGGCCCTGGGCGCTGGTCCTGTTCGTCGTTCCGGCCGTCGGCCTGGTCGTGGCGTGCCTTCGACGGTGGTCGCGAAGCGCCGCGCCGCTCCTCCTGGTCCCGCTGGTGGTGGCGTACGGGTTCGCGCTCGTCGGGATGTATCCGTTCGGTCGACGTCTCGTGTTGTTCTGCGTACCCGGCGTGCTCGTCCTGGTCTCTGTCGCGGCGGACGGGCTCGTCAGCCTCGTCAGGAGAGTCGCGCCGTCCTGGACGGCCCAGGTCGCGGGGCTGGCCGGCGTTCTCGCCCTCGGGTCGGTCGCGTGGACCACACCGGTGAGTCTCGACCAGGCCCTGCGCTACCAGTACGGCGTGGACGACTACCGCGTGGCGTTGCAGTTCGTGAAGTCGCGGTGGAAGCCGGGCGACGTGCTCGTCGTGGGCAACGGTGACCGGGTGGCCTTCCGGGTCTACGGGCGGCGGCTCGGCCTACCGGCGGACCGTGCGTACCGCGCGCTGCGGGTCCACGACGAGACCAGGCGGATCGGCTGCCCGCTTCCCCGAGCCCTCACCTCGGCCGACCGGATCTGGTTGCTGACCGGTGACCGGGTGTCGATCTATGAGGAAGAACGCAGCAGGTACACGGTGATCGCGCCGTTCCTGGACCGCTATCGCCGGGTCTACTTCGCCGACAAGGGCCACGTGACCATCCAGGTGCTGCTCCCCGGAGCAGCCGCAACGGTCGACCCCCCGCGGGCACGGTGTCTGGGGTTCGCTCCCGTCGGACCGGCTGGTACGCCGGCTCGCCCGCCCGCGCTCCCGGTCGAGTGAGGGCGTCGGGGACGAGCGGACGGCTCAGACGAGCCTGCGGGCGTACGGGATGCGCAGCAGCAGCCACGCCGTCGCCGCGCACACCGCGAGGACCGCGACGATACCGGCCGAGTGGTAACCGATGCTGGACCACGGTGAGCTGAACCTCGGCTGGTATTCCCGGATGAACGCGATCGGGATCGGGTGCATGAGGTAGATCCCGAGGGTGAGGTCGGCCAGCCGCTGGCCTACAGGTCGCTTCTTCGGCTTGTCGGCCGCTGCGGCGCCCTCGCGCGCGGTGGTCTCGACGGCTTCGCCGTCGCCGAAGACGGCCCGCATGAGGAAGACCGCCGCGATCGCCATGATCATCGGTCCCAGCAGGTGGTGGTGGTACAGCATCAGGCCGTACCGGTTGCCGTACGCCATGTGCATCACCCAGTTGCCCATGGCGTTCACCAGCATGGTGACGACGAACGTCGTCCCGGCGATCCAGCCGACACGTCGGCGGCTGGCCGGCATGGGCATCGTCAGCAGGACGTACCCCAGCAGGTAGTAACCGATCCAGGGCAGGAAGTAACTGAACGCGTTCGGTTCCAGGGGCAGGCCGTTCAGAACCCTGTGCAGCTTGTCGAAGAACGTCATGGCCATGATGAGCACCGTGCCGGTGACGAGATACCTGCGCGGGGCTGCGTTGACGAAGATCCGGAGGTACGGCGTGATCAGGTAGAGGCCGATGATCACGAACAGGAAGTACAGATGGTAGTACGGCCGGCCGAGCAGCATGAGCTTGGAGAAGTCCGTCCAGACCAGCTCCACGTCGGTCATCCAGCGACCGAACCAGATGTAGAAGACCGACCAGGCGACGAGGGGGATCGCGAGCCTGGACGCGCGCCGGGCGTAGAAGTCACGCAGCGACTGGTTGCGTCCGGCCTGCAGGAGCACAGCACCCGAGGCCATCACGAAGAGCGGAACACTGAACCGGCTGGTGGCGGCGACGAGGTTGCCGAAGTGCCACTCGCGGTCGGAGACCTTTCCCCACTCCCACACCAGGTGGGTGCAGACGTGGCCGGAGACCACCGCGATCGCGGCCGCGACGCGCACCCACGACAGCCAGGGGACGTAGCGGCGGGCGGGTCGGTTCGTAGTCGTCGTGTCAGGTGCGGCCACGACTTCGGCCGACGCTGCGACAGATGACGACATCAGGTGCCCCCTCGAGGTGATGCGGTCCAGGCAGGACACTGCTCACTGCGTCGCCGGCTCGCGAAGACATACCACCAACACGGGGCCGCCCCCATGCCTACCCGGTCGACGGATGCCGAAGAATACCAATGGCCACCACACCGCGACGGTCGGCGGTGACCGAGGAGGCCGCCTGCTTCGTCCCGCCACGGAAGGGAAGTTCATGCGCCGATTCGACGGGCGAGTAGCGATGGTGACCGGTGGTGGTCACGGGATCGGTCGTGCGTCCGTACGCAGGCTGGCATCCGAAGGCGCGTCCGTGACGGTGGCGGACATCGACCTGGCGGCGGCACAACTGGTCGCCGAGGAGATCAGGAAGGCCGGCGGCGCGGCGGTCGCCGTCGGGTGTGACGTGCGGGATCGCTCCTCCGTCGAGACCGCCGTAGCCCGCGCCGTGGACGAGTTCGGCCGGCTGGACGTGCTCGTCAACACCGCGGGAGGAGGCGGAAGGCACCCTGAGTTCGCGGACACCGGCGACGAGGTCTGGGAGGACCTGATCGACCTGAATCTCGTCGGTGTCGTCCGCTGCATCCGCGCGGCGTTGCCACATCTGCGGGCTGCGCCCGGAGGCGGCAGCGTGGTCACCATCGGATCGGTCAACGGCATGGCGACGTTCGGCGGCGAGCCGTACTCGGCCGCCAAGTCGGGCCTGCAGATCCTGACCGCGAACCTCGCCGCGAAGTACGGTCCGCAGGGCGTCCGCTTCAACCTCGTAGCGCCCGGAACGATCAGAACCCGGGTGTGGGACGACCAGGCTGACTCACTCGCCCGGCTGGCTCGGCTCTACCCGCTGGGCCGGGTGGGCGAGCCGGACGACGTAGCTGCCGCCGTCGCGTTCCTCGCCTCGGAGGACGCTGCGTGGATCACAGGTGTCGTACTCCCCGTCGACGGCGGCATTCTCTCCGTCGGGCCCGCTCGAATTCAGTCGTGACGTGGCAGTGACTCGTCAGGACCAGTAGACGACGACCTTGTCGCCGACCCTGGCCTCGCTGAACAGTTGGGCGAGTGCGTTCCAGTTGCGGACGTTCACGCACCCGTGGGAGCAGCCGTTGTAGCCGCGGGCGGCGAAGTCGGAGGAGTAGTGGACCGCCTCGTCGCCGCTGAAGAACATCGCGAACGGCATGGCGCTGTCGTACCAGTTGGAGTAGCCGTGCCGCACCTTCGCCCGGATCTGGAACGTGCCCTCCCGGGTCGGTGAGGACGGGCAGCCGAAGCGTACGTCCATCGTCAACCGGACGTTGCCGTCGACGACCCACCGCAGGCTCCGGGTGGACTTGTCGATGCAGACCGTCCGGCCGGTGGTGCAGCGCGGGTCGAGAGGGCCGGTGCGCGGCTTGGGCTTCGGCGGATACAGCTCGTCGTGGGTCGGGGTCCGGGTGGCCTCGCGCAGGCTGTGCCAGGTGGCGCTGTCGACGTAGCCCAGCGGCTCCAGGCCGTGCTTGCCCTGGTAGCCGTAGACCGCCTTGCGGGTGGAAGTGCCGAAGTAGCCGTCGATCCACGCGGTGGACAGCCAGTCGAGCTGGTGCAGGCGGGCTTCGAGCTCGCGGACCTGGTCGGAGCGGGCGCCGACGTTCATCAGCGCCTTGGGCTTGGGCTCCGGCTTGGGGGAGGGCTTCGCCGTCGCGGTGGGGGTGGGTGTCGGCGTCGGTGCCGCCTTCGGGGTCCGGCTCGGGAGCGGCTTCGGGCGGGGTGCGCGAGGGGCGGGCGTCGTGGGAGTCGCCTTGCCAGGCGTCTTCTCGCCGGCCGACGGCGTGGGTGTCGGCCGTGCCGGGTCGGCGGCCGGACGATGCGACCGGGCGGACGCGTCGGTGATGGCCGTCGACTTGTGTGCGAACGGCGGGAGGCCGGCGCCGTACGCGACACCGCCGAGTGCGGCGACCGCGAGAACGACGGCGGCGATCACCGCTGCGAGACGACGATTGCGCATCGGACCCCCCGGGGGTTAGGCGACTGTTCTGGGCGACAACGACCAAGGATGTCCTGAAGACCAGGAAGGTTGCACGCCATTGCCGCGAGTGCGGTCACGATCCGGTCACACGGTCAAGAACTGTGGCCGGGAACGGACGTGGCCCCTCGATCGCCCGCACCGGCAATTCGGTTGACGTCCGGGGTCGCCGCTTGCTGCACTTCCGGCACCACGACCACTCGGCACGGCCATCGGCCGGCGACCAGGGAGAGCGACATGCGTGCGGCGTTCGTGTCACCTCAGGAGGCAACTGTCGCCTATCCGAAGGGCATGACGCGTGGCGCGGACGTTGAACCTTGGGATCGTGGCCCATGTCGATGCGGGTAAGACGAGTCTGACGGAGCGGTTGCTCCACCTGGCGGGGGTGATCGCGCAGGTGGGGAGTGTGGACGCGGGGAGTACGCAGACCGACACGTTGGAGTTGGAGCGCCGTCGGGGGATCACGATCCGGTCGGCGGTGGTGTCGTTCGTGCTGGACGGTGTGACGGTGAATTTGATCGACACGCCGGGGCATCCGGATTTCATCGCCGAGGTGGAGCGGGTGCTGGGGGTGCTGGATGGTGCGGTGCTGGTGGTGTCGGCGGTGGAGGGTGTGCAGGCGCAGACCCGGGTGCTGATGCGGACGTTGCGGCGGCTGGGTATCCCCACGCTGGTTTTCGTCAACAAGATCGACCGCGGTGGCGCCGACGCCGAGCGGGTGTTCGCCGAGATCGTGGAGAAGTTGACGTCCGCGGTGGTGGCGATGGGCCGAGCGTACGACGAGGGAACCCGGCAGGCGGGGTTCGTGCCCTACGCACCGGACGACGAGCTGTTCACCTCCGCGGCCGCGGAAATGCTGGCCGACTCCGACGAGGAGTTCCTGGCCGCCTACGTCGACGGTAGGGCAGAGGTGCTCACCGGTACGCGTCTCCGGGAAGAGCTCGCCGCCAGGACCACCCGGGCGGTGGCGCATCCGGTGTTCTTCGGTTCGGCGATCACCGGCGCGGGGGTGGCGGAGTTGGTGGCCGGCATCACCGGGCTGCTGCCCGCGAAGGAGCCGGAGAGTGACGGACCCGCGTCCGGGACGGTGTTCAAGGTCGAACGTGGCCCGGCCGGGGAGAAGGTGGCCTACCTGCGCCTCTTCGCGGGAACGCTGCGGGCGCGGGAGCGGGTGCGTTTCGACCGGAGTGAGGGCGACGGCGAGAAGGTGACCGGGCTGCGGGTGTTCGAGCGCGGCGGGGTGGCACAGCGTCCGGCCGTGGTGGGCGGGCAGATCGCGAAGGTGTGGGGACTGACCGGCGTACGCATCGGCGACACCCTCGGCGCGGCGGGAACGAACCTGGGACACCAGTTCGCGCCGCCGACGTTGGAGACGGTGGTGGTTCCGGTCCGTGCGGGTGACAAGGGCCGGTTGCACGTGGCACTGACGCAGCTGACCGAACAGGACCCGCTGATCAACCTCCGCCAGGACGACGTTGCCCAGGAGATGTACGTCTCGTTGTACGGCGAGGTGCAGAAGGAGGTTGTCGAGGCCACCCTGGCACTGGAGTACGGCATCGACGTGACGTTCCGCGAGACGACCCCCATCTGCATCGAGCGGGTGCTCGGCAGCGGTGCGTCGTACGACCTGATGGGCGGTCCGGACAACCCGTTCGCGGCGACGGTCGGACTACGCGTCGAACCCGCCCCGGTGGGCGCCGGGATCGACTTCCGGCTGGAGGTCGAACGCGGCTCGCTCCTGCCCACCTTGCTGAAGGCGGTCGAGGAGACCGTGCCGCTCACGTTGCGGCAGGGGCTGCACGGCTGGGAGGTGCCCGACTGCAACGTCACGTTGACGCACTCCGGGTACTCCTCGGCGGTCAGCACCGCCGGCGACTTCCGCGGGTTGACACCGCTGGTCGTGATGGACGCGCTCAGGCAGGCGCGCACGGTCGTGTGCGAGCCGGTCCACCAGTTCCGGCTGGAGATTCCCGCCGACACGCTGGGATCGCTCCTGCCGGTGGTCTCCCGGCTGGGTGCCGTTCCGGAGGCACCGGTGACCAGGGGATCTGTCTGCGTGCTGGAGGGGCGGATCCGGGCGGCGGTGGTGCACGACCTGCAACGACAGCTGCCGGGACTGACCCACGGTGAGGGCGTGCTGGAGTTCGCGTTCGACAGCTACGAACCGGTCCACGGCCAGATCCCCTCTCGGCCACGGACCGACCACAATCCGCTCGACCGGAAGGAGTATCTCCTTCACGTCGTACGCCGGATCTGACCCAGCGTCCGCGCGGCCTGACAGTAGGTAGTAGTAGTGCCGGTGCGGGTGGGCCGAGGCCCGGCCCGGAAGGGCCAACTCCATGGCACCACCCGGGTCGGCTTCTCTATGATGGTCAACTTCAGACCATCGTCGCGAGCCGGGGCTGGAATGCGTCCGGCCACCGATGAGTTGTGGACGTTGCAGTGGTCTGATCGACCATGACGGCGACTACTGAGGCTCTCAGCCGGAATGCCCGCTCCGGCACCGGTACCGACAAGACCTACCCCGTGCGAGGACTCATGCCTGCCGATCGGCCCGAAGACGTCCTGGCGGAGACCGCGGGGGTGTCGAGTCCTCGTACGCCCGTGGTGATCCGGCTCCTGATGCTGGCGACGTTCGTGGTGATTCTGAACGAGACCATCATGCTCAACGCGATCCCGCGGTTGACGGCTGAACTGCACGTCACCGAGCAGGCCGCACAGTGGGTCTCCACCGGGTTCATGCTGACCACCGCCGCTGTCATTCCGGTCACCGGCTGGTTCCTGCAGCGCGTCTCCACGCGCAGCGCCTACGCGACCGCGATGGGCGTCTTCCTCGCCGGCACGGCGCTGTCGGCGGCCGCCCCGGTCTTCGAGATGCTTCTGCTCGGCCGCATCGTCCAGGCGGTCGGCACGGCCGTGATGCTGCCGTTGCTGATGACGACCCTGATGACCGTGGTGCCCGAGAGTGACCGGGGCCGGGTGATGGGCAACGTGACCCTGGCGATCTCGGTTGCGCCCGCGATGGGGCCGACGGTGTCCGGACTCGTCCTGGCGCACGGATCGTGGCGGATGCTGTTCCTGCTGGTTCTGCCGATCGCGGGCGCGGTCACGTGGTTCGGTCTGCGTCGCCTCGAGAACGTCGGAGAGCCGGAGGACAGCACCATCGACTGGCCCAGTGTGGTCATGGCCGCTGTCGGCTTCGGTGGGCTGGTCTACGGTCTCACCCAGTTCGCCGAGGGCGGAGCCGGCGAGTCGGCCCTGGTCGTCGGCGGCGGGCTGGTGGCTGTCGGGGCGTTCGTGATGCGCCAGCTTCGGCTCAAGCGTGCGGGCTCCTCGCCCCTGATGGACCTGGGCACCCTGCGGCATCTGACCTACACCAAGGGCGTGACCCTGATGTCGGCGGGATTCGTGGCGATGATGGGTTCGATGATCCTGCTGCCGCTGTACCTGCAGAACGTCCGCGGCCTGAGCCCGCTGCAGACGGGCCTGCTGGTGATGCCCGGGGGGCTCGCCATGGGCGTGCTCGGCCCGACCGTCGGGCGGGTTTTCGACCGGTTCGGTGGGCGGATGCTGATCATCCCGGGCTCCGTCGGGATCGTGGCGGCGCTGGCCGGCTTCACCCAGGTCTCCATGGCGATGCCGTACTGGCAGGTGCTCGGGCTGTACATGATCCTGATGCTGTCGCTGGCCACGGTGTTCACGCCGGTCTTCACGCTCGCGCTCGGCGCCCTGCCGCAGCACCTCTACTCCCACGGGAGCTCGATGCTGGGGACTTTGCAGCAGGTGTCCGCCGCGTTCGGCACCGCGCTGGCGGTGACCGTGATGACCGTAAGGGCCGATCAGCTGACGGCCGGCGGAGCTTCCGTCGGCCCCGCCCAGCTCGGCGGCATGAGGCTCGCCTTCCTGGTCAGCGCGGCGCTCTCGATCGTCGTGGTCGCGGTCGCCCTGCGGATGCCGAAGCGGGCCGACGACAGCGAGGAGGCGGCGCCGGCCGACCCGCAGCAGAGCCCGCCCACCGGTGAGCGGGACGAGCTCGAGCCCGTCCGCTGAGCGTGTCGATCCCTGCCGTCGCCGGGTAGTTCGTCGCGGGTTCCTACCCGAACGTCGACCTTCCCCCCACCGCGTCGGCATGTTCCGGGCCGAGATCCGGCCTCCTTCCCGTAGCCACTCAGACGGTGATGGCATGTGGCCGGGTTGTCCCGGGCAACGGCGCGCGACCCGGGGCGTGGTGGCGCATTCACAACCGGCGTACAGGTTGCTTCCAGGTGAGACCCATACCGTCGGTGTCCGACGTGGCGGGAGGAGTTCACGTGTGCGGCATCGGCGGTTACGTCGGCCTGGACGAGGCGACCGGGGCGCCTGTCCTGACCGCGATGGCCCGGGCACAGCGGCATCGCGGCCCGGACGGGAACGGGACGTTCGCCGGGCCTCGGTTCGGTCTGGCCCATCAACGGCTGGCGATCATCGACCGTGCGCGAGGTGCCCAGCCGATGGTCTCGAACGACGGCCGGTACGTCCTCAGTTACAACGGCGAGGTCTACAACTTCCGCGAGCTGCGCGCCGAACTCGCCGCGGCAGGTCGGAGCTTCGCCACCGACTCCGACACCGAGGTGGTTCTGGCCGCCTACGAACGTTGGGGCACAACGGCGTTCGACCGGTTCAACGGCATGTTCGCCCTCGCGATCGCCGACACCGCCACGGGGAGGGTGGTCCTGGCCCGCGACCAGTTCGGGATCAAGCCGCTGCATCTGGCCACCGGGCCGGACGGCGAGACGTTGTTCGCCAGCGAGATCGGCGCGCTTCTTGCCACCGGCCGGTTGCCCCGCCGTCCGGACGACACGACCGTCTACCGCTACCTGCGCCACCGGGTGCACGACGACACCGACCGGACGTTCTTCGACGGCATCCGCCGGCTGCTGCCCGGGCACCTGGCAACCATCGAACCGGACGGCACCGCGACGATCGAGCCCTACACGCACTTCTACGAGGAGATGCGAGACCTGGCGTCGCGCTCACAGCCGTACGACAAAGCTGCGCGTGAGCGGTTCGCGCAGGCGCTGACCGCGGCCATCCGGCTCCGGCTGGTCAGTGACGTACCGGTGGGAACGGCGCTGTCCGGCGGCCTGGACTCCTCCACCATCGTGGCCAGTCTGGACCGCATGGTCGGTCAACGAGACGTCGACGCCGGTCCGCTCGGCGCTCGCCAGCAGACGTTCTCAGCGGTCTTCCCGGGTCAGATCAACGACGAGGAGCGCTACGTCGACGCGGTGGCGGATCGGTGCTCGGACCGGCTGCGGGTGCACAAGGTGCGTCCCGAACCCGAGGGGCTGGTGGCCGAGCTCACCGACTTCGTTCGTACGCAGCAGGAACCGGTGATCTCCACCGGACCGTACGCGCAGTACTGCGTGATGCGTATGGCGAGCCGGCACGTCACCGTGATGCTGGACGGTCAGGGCGCAGACGAACTGCTCGCCGGCTATGCGCCCTACGTGCTCGTCCATCTTCGTGAACTCCGGCGCACGGTCGGGAACCGCCGGGCCGCTCGTGAACTCGTCCGCTTCACCGATGTGTTGTGGCGACTGGGCCGCTTCCGCGTCAAGGACTCCTTGCGGCGCCGGACCAGGACGCCCGTCACGGACCTGCTCGATCCCACCTTCACGGCCGCGCACAGCGGGCAGACGCTGCGGGTGGTCCGCGACGACGTGAAACGCCGCTTGGAAGACGATCTGTTCCGGCAGAGCCTGCCTGCCCTGCTGCGGTACGAGGACCGCAACACCATGCGCTTCTCCTTGGAAGGAAGGGTGCCGTTCCTCGACATGGACCTGCTCCGCACTCTGTGGCCACTGGACAACGCGGCGATCATCGGCGCGGGCTGGAACAAACGGGCATTGCGGGACTCGACCTCGGAGCTGCTGCCGGGCAAGGTGCTCCGCCGGCGGAACAAGATCGGGTTCACCACACCGGAGCACGCCTGGTTCCTGCGGATCCACGAGGACGTGCGGGAGATCCTGAGTTCGCCCTCGTTCGGGAGCCGTCCGTACTGGCGGCAGGACGCCGTCCTCCGCGCCTTCGACGACTTCGTGGCCGGCAAGGGAGTCGCGGAGACGATGGTCTTCTGGCGGCTGGTCAACGTCGAACTCTGGCTTCGTACGTTCGTCGACACCGATCCGGCGCCGGGCCTGGCCGGCGCTGACTCGATCGAGCCGAGGGCACTCATTCCCTAAGCGGGGTTGACGTCGCCGTGCCGTGGCGTCCTCACGAGCGGAAGTCGACGCCGACGTGCCGCAGGAGGTAAGCGATTGTTGCGTCTTCGAGATCCCGGGGCCACGTTGCCCCGGTGCGCTCGGCCAACGCCCTCCCGCGCCGGATGAACTCCCGCGACAGCACACGGATCGTGGCGGTGATCCCGTCGACGGACACGTCGGCCGCTGGGATCGATTCCAGAAACGTGCGTTGCTCGGCACTGAGGTACGGATTGAGCCTCTTGTTGCCTCCGCGCCGGTGAACTCCGCGCTCGGCCAACATGACCTGGACCAGCCCGTCCCGAATCGCGTTGATCCCACTGTGCGCGACGGTGAGTTCGTTTCTTCCGAACGTCACCGCGAGGTTGCCGAGGAAGTACAGGCACAGCTTGACCGCGGCCTCGGGGAAGAACGGCTCGCCCATGTGCAACTCCGGTGCGACCTGGCGAGCGGGAAGCAGGTCGCCGGTCGAGTCGTACAGCGGAACGATGCCCGCGGTGATGGGTGCGCTCGTGCTCCGTGGGTGGATGATCAGGTCCACATGCTGCCAGTCCTTCGTCAGTGCGTACCCGCCGATCAGACCCGGCAGGCTGGTCGCGAGCACCAACGGCCCGGCGATCGCGGCCGCCGTGTCCGGCCAGTTGTCCCGGAACCACTCGGCACTGTCGTCGCTGACCAGACAGTGCACGTCGACGTCGCTGTAGGTGTCGGCCTCCCCGTTCGCGAAGCTCCCGGCCAGCCAGGCGGCGAGGATCCGGTCGTCGTCGGCTGCGACAGCCTTCACGCGTTCGATCAGGTTCCACTGCGCTTCGGTACTCGGGTCGCGCAACACTTCACCCACCCTCCGGCCGCGTGGAGCCCGCGGCGGTCGATCGGCCGTACCGGTGATCCAGGATAGGCGTCATGAACGCAACAAGGTTCTGCTGGGACGGCGTGCGCGAGCCGGCGGCGTACGTCCGGGAGGTGCTCGGTCGCGAGGCACCCGAGATCCCTGAGGCGCTTTTGAACGAGTACCCGTGGGTGCAGACGGAGCTTTCACTCTCCGATGTTCGACCCGACATCGGGATGCTCGAACGCCACGGCCGAGACGACGTCCACGTACGACGAAGAGACGGCTTCGTGGAGCGGATCCGTTCCGGCGTGTCCATCCCTCCGCTGATCCTGCTCGGTCGAGATCTGAAGCTGGTGGACGGCTACGCGAGGTACCGGGCGCTGCGGCTTCTCGAGGTCGACTCGGCTTCGGTGCTCGCGCAAGTCCGGGACGAGGACTGACCCATATGGGAGATACGCCGGACTGAGGCGATACGGCGGGTGGCCGCCGGGTGAGAGTCTGGACGCAGGGGGTGGTTTCGATGCCGAAGTTTCTCGTGCAGGCGACCTACACGTCCAAGGGTTCGCAAGGCCTGGTCAAAGAGGGCGGAACGGGGCGGCGCGACGCTGTTGAGCGCGTGACGCAGCAGTTGGGCGGCAAGGTCGAGTCCACGTACTTCGCGTTCGGCGACGTGGATCTCTACAGCATCCTGGACTTCCCGGACAACGTCTCGATGGCGGCGGTGGCGCTCGCGGTCAAGGCGAGTGGGGCGATCCAGACGAAGGCAACCGTTCTGCTGACACCGGAGGAGATCGACGCCGCGGCGAAGAAGTCGGTGGAGTTCCGGCCGCCCGGCGCCTGAAGCCGCCGCTCCTGAAGCCGCTCGGCGTCAACGGCTGCCTGACGTCGGCAGCCACAGAACTGACTTCGCGTTCTGGTCACCCCTCGGCGGGTGCGACCAGGGTGGCGGGGAGGTCTGCCCGCCGAAGCGACTCGGCGACGAACCCGCTTGCCTTCAGTTCCTCGACAAGTTCACGGAGGAACCGGACCGTCTCAGGCGCACGGCCCTTGGTCGTGCCCACGGCCTGCCGGATCTGCATGAATCGTTCGTCGATCAACCGGAACTCCGGGTGCGCGGCGACGAACTCCGTCATAGGCTGGCGGATGCCGGCGCCCGCTTCGAGGCCCTGGTCGCGGAACACCTCGACTCCTTCCTCGCCGCGTACGACCTCCGCGCGCTGGAGGGTCCGCGAGAGGTAGAGGTCGTACGCGGAGCCGCGCTTGACGCCGATTCGCACGCCGGGCCGGTCGAGGTCCGCGACGCTTGACAGTGACGAGTCCTGGGGTACGACGAGCACACCCTCGATCACGACGTACGGCCCGGTGAACGAAACCTCCGCCTCCCGTGCGGGTTCGATGGCCAGGAAGCAGAGGTCGGCCTGACCCGTCGCCATCGCGTCGTAGGACTTGCGGGCCGCGTCGAAGCAGAGCAGTCGCACCGGCAGGCCCAGGCGTCCCGCGACCTCACGTGCGATGTCGACCGTGACGCCGCTGGGGTTCGTCGGAGTTCCCTGAGCGAGTACGGGGTTACCGAGGTTGATCGAAGCCCGCAGGACGCCCGTGGGGGCGAGGTCCTCGGCGATCGCAGCAGTGCCAGCCGTCATGCCGGGGAGCGTATCGAACCGTCCCGCCTAGCGTGGCCGGTGGCACGTGGTCGGCCGCGCGGCACGGCTGGTCGTACGCGTAGCATTTCTGCGATGTCGACCGGTCGCCGTCCGTTCCCCTTGCTGGGCCTGGTACCGCCGGTCCTGCGTGAGGTGATCCTCGACTTCCATTGGGAACCCGAACGTCTGTGGCGACTGGAGCTTGAGTCGGTGCTGGTGCCGGTGGCCGAGGTCGACTGGCACCTGCGGTTGCCGCTCTGGGCGTACGACGGACGGCCGTTCATCGTCAGCCCGCTGGAGGTCGCGGCGGATTCGGAGCGGTTTCAGGAGCAGTACGCCCGGACGATGGCGGCGGACCTACGTTTCCCGCTGCACTTTCTCGATCGACCGGGTGGCCTGACCGTCCTGGACGGTACGCACCGGCTTTTGAAGGCCTCGTTGTCCGGTCAGGAGTACGTGACGGTGAAGAAGGTGCCGATGGACCAGTTGGACGCGATCGCCGCACGTTGAGGAAGCCGTGCCCGCGATCCTCCGACGTTCACAGCGGCACGAAACTCCCGTGTACGTTGAGGAATCTCGGCTGTGGACAACGGCTCTCTTGTCGGTGGTGGCCGGTAGCATTCGATCATGTCTTCGAGTGAGTGGGGTGCCTGG
>NZ_JBEXMJ010000023.1 GCF_040610475.1 Actinopolymorpha sp. NPDC004070
TCCGCCCAGTCCTCCACTTTCAACACCCTCCAAGACTCAGGAGGGGGTCAACTTTCGGAGAACCCCAGGGGGTCAGTCTTCAGGAGGCGGCGACAACAGAATCCGAGCCACCCGAGGGCGCGAGCCTGGCACCGCTGGCCGGCGGGTTTAGTCGGTGGCCTTCGTTCCAGGAGGACGGCGGCTCCTAGCCGGTCCTGCCGTAGGCGCAGCTGGCTGTTCGACCGCGATGGGGCGAGCGGCCTACTCGTTGGTCACGTTGATCCAGCGATTCGCCACTTCGATGAGGGCGGGCAGCTTGACGCGAACGTCTTCATGATCGCGGAAGGCGACTATTCCTCGATCCGGAGTCGACCACTGGATGAGTTCGGAAGGGTCGAAGAAGGAGAACGTGTCTGTGTCCGTCCGCTTCTTGGCTCCGCGATGGAACACCAGCTCTACCCGGTCGCCGGGCTGGAGTCGGAAGGTGATTCGGTCATCGCCTGCGATGCAGAAACTCGGCGCGTTCCACTTCACGCGTTCGGTGATCTGCGGGATGTTCCCAAGGATCGCTGCCCGGAGCTCCTCGATCTCGCCTTTGCGAGGGTGAGACAGGTCAAGGAGGTACCGTTCAACGCTGGTAGCCGTCGCGCGAGCCATCCGTGTCCCTTCGTAGAACCCCTGCGCATGCCAAGGCTACGGTTCCTTCGGACACCTAAGGTCGGAGTGCGGAGGGTTTGCCCGGTGGCCTGGCTTGGTCCGGGAGAGCGGCGGCCCGTAGCCTGCCCCGGCGCGGTGGGCAGCTTGGCTGCCTGGCGGTACCGCCCGCGACCTGGACGACGGTCTGCCGATCGCACGCGGCGACCACACTGTCGCCCAGGCGGTGTCGTCGTGGCTCACGTACGGGTTGACCGGGCGGGACGCGAGCACGTTCCGCCAGATCGTCAAGGCAGCCGGCCTGCCGCCGACGGAGTGGACGCCGCGTGAGCTGCGCCACAGCTTCGTGTCGCTGCTGTCGGACGCAGGCGTGCCGTTGGCCCGGCTGTTCGTGGACCAGGCCGCCCGGCGATCCGTAGTCACTCAGTTAGTCACTCAGCAGATGGCGAAGGGGGTGCCACCTGATGGTGACACCCCCTGCGACCTGCGTCGGGGTGGCGGGATTTGAACCCACGACCTCTTCGTCCCGAACGAAGCGCGCTACCAAGCTGCGCCACACCCCGAGAACGCCAGGCGAGTCTATCGGGCCTCTTGGCGAGCCTGCGACTGGGTATCGGTCATGGCGTCCGGGATGCCCCGGTAGACCGTCAGCTGCCACTCCTGGAACTGCACCTGGCGCCAGTACGTCATCCCGAGCTTCTCCATCACCCGCACCGACCGGACGTTCGCCGCGACCGTGATCGCGATCAGCGACCGGAGCCGGAGCTGGCCGTACGCGAGATCACGAACGGCCATCGCCCCCTCGGTGGCCAGGCCGCGCCCCCAGGCGTTCGGGGACAGCCGCCAGCCGATCTCGACCTCCTGGGGGACGGCGAGGTGCTGGTGCAGGCCGATGAACCCGGCCAGCTCGCCCGTCGAGCGCAGTTCCACCGCGTACAGCCCGTAGCCCCGCTTCTGCCAGTGCTCGTCGATGCGCTCGGCCAGCTGGTCGCTCTCGGCCTGGCTCATCGGCGTACCCATGATGTGCTCCATCACCATCGGGTCCGCGTTGAGCGCGGTGAACGCCGGGCGGTCCTCCGCACGCCACGTCCGCAGGATCAGCCGCGGTGTGACCAGCCGAGCCGGAACCCTTAGCAACCGCACGCAGGCGCCCTCACCTGGCGGGTCGCAGGGTCAGCAGGCTGGCCTCGGGATAGCACGCGAACCGGACCCGGGCGTACGGCGAGGTGCCCAGACCCGCGGACACGTGCAGCCACGACGGACCCCAGCGGGACAGGCCCTTGACCCGCTTGGTGTCCAGGTCGCAGTTGGTGACCAGCGCGCCGTAGAGGGGTACGCACAGCTGGCCGCCGTGGGTGTGCCCGGCCAGCAGGAGGCGGTATCCGTCCGCGGCCATCGCGTCCAGCACCCGGCGGTACGGCGCGTGGGTGACCCCGATGGTGAGTTCGGCGGACTCGTCGGCGGGCCCGGCGACCTCGTCGTACCGATCGGCGCGGATGTGCGGGTCGTCCACCCCCGCGAACGCCCAGCGCCGGCCGTCCGCCTTCAGCTCGCCCTTGGCGTTGTTGAGATCCAGCCAGCCGGCCTCGGTGAAGCCCTTCCGCAGCTCCTCGATCGGCAGCTTCGGCGCGACGAGCGGCCTCGGCCCTTCCTTTCGCCTGAGGTAACGGAACGGGTTCACCGGTGACGGTGCGTAGTAGTCGTTCGATCCGAAGACGAAGACGCCGGGCAGCTCCAGCAGCCGCTCGTAGGCGTGCAACGCCACCGGGATCGACTCCGGGTCGGAGATGTTGTCGCCGGTGTTGACCACCAGGTCGGGCTCCAGGGCGGCCAGGCCTCGGACCCAGTCCACCTTGTCCTGCTGGTCCGGCATGAGGTGAAGGTCGGACAGGTGCAGGATGCGAAGCGGCCGGCTGCCCGGCGCCAGCACCGGCACGTCGAAGCGGCGCAGGCGGAAGGCGTGCGCTTCGTACGCCGCGGCGTAGGTCACGCAGGCGGCACCGGCGGCGACGGCACCGGCGGCTGTTCCCAGGGAGTACTTGAGCAGCGGATGCACCCGGCCAGCGTGCCACACCAAACCGGGGTCGGCGAACTCGTCCGGGCTCCGGCTCGTGGCCGCCGTCCCGCCCCGCACCGACCGTAGGATCGGCGCATGAGCGACCTCAAGGACCGTCTGCGCACTGACCTGACCGCCGCGATGAAGGCGCGGGACTCGTTGCGAGCCTCGACGCTGCGGATGACCCTGACCGAGGTGACGAACGCCGAGGTGGCCGGCACCTCCGCGCGGGAGCTGAGTGACGCCGAGGTGCTCGAGGTGCTGGACCGGGAGGCGAAGAAGCGCCGGGAGGCGGCGGACGCGTTCGAGCAGGCCGGCCGCGGCGAGCTCGCCGGCAAGGAGCGGGCCGAGGGCGAGATCATCGCGGAGTACCTCCCCGCCCAGCTGTCCGACGAGGAGCTGTCGGCGATCGTGGGCAGCGCCGTCGACGAGGTGGGCGCGAGCGGCATGAAGGACATGGGCAAGGTGATGAAGCTCGTCCAGCCGCAGGTGAAGGGCCGGGCCGAGGGCGGCCGGGTCGCCGCCGCCGTCCGCTCCCGGCTCGGCTGACCGCAGGCGCTCGCACCGAAACCAGCTCGTACGAACCAGCTCGTACGAATCGGAAGGGCCGCCCGAACACCGGATCTTTCCGGTGTTCGGGCGGCCCTCTCTCGTGCTCTGGTGTACGGCCTGCCGGGGGCTCAGCCGGCGCCGAGGATCCCGCCGAGCGGTCCGTGCGGGCCGGGGTGGCCCGGGCCTGGCTTGTGCGGACCGGGGTTGCCGGGGCCGGGTGGCAGGTCCGGGCCCTTGGGCGGCGGCGGGTTGGGCTGCGGCTGCGGGTCTGGCTGCGGCGGCGGCGCGGGCGGCGACCCGTCGGAGATGTAGACGACGATGGTCGAGCCCGAACCGGCCTTGCTGTTGGGGCCTGGGCTCTGCCGGGCGACCGTGCCGCGGGGCAGCCCGGAGTCGACGTAGGAGCCGACGGCCATGCTGAACCCGGCTGCCTCGATCGTCTTCTGGGCCTGGTCCTTGCTCATCGAGATCACCGACGGCACGTCGGTCGGCACGCCCTGCACGATGTCGGGGTTGGGCTCGACGAAGTTCGGGCTCTTCGTGCCCTCCAGCGCGCCCTTCATCGCCGCGGTCCACATCGGGCCGGCGAGCTTGCCACCCCAGACCTGGTCGCCGAACACGTTGCGGCCACCGATCCGCTTGCCGATCAGGCTGGTCTGCGGCGCGTCCGCGTCGGTGATCACCGACGCGGCGGCCATGTTGGTGGTGTAGCCCATGAACCACACGCCGATGCGGTCCTCGCTGGTACCGGTCTTACCGGCGGCCTGGCGCCCGTCGAGGTGCATGTCCGCGCCGGTACGGCCCGGGTCGGGACCGTCGATGACCTGACGGAGGACGTAGTTGACGCCGTCGGCCACGTCACGCGGAAGGACCTGCTTGCAGTCGGGCCCCTGCACCTTGACCTGGTTGCCGGCGCGGTCGGTCACCTCGGTGATCGGGATCGCGTTGCAGTGCAGGCCGCGGGCGGCGAACGTGGCGTACGCCTCGGCCATGGACACCGGCGCGATCTCGTTGACACCCAGGGTGAACGGCTTGACCTGCTGCAGCGGTTTGCCGTCCGCGCGGACCGCGCCCATCTTGGCGGCAATGGTGGCCGGGTCGCAGATGCCGGTCACCTTCTCGAGTTCGGCGAAGAAGGTGTTCACCGAGTGGGTGGCGCCTGAGATCATCGTGCTGGTCGAGCCGGCGCTGGTGGAGTTGCTGACGTTCCAAGGCTCGGTGACCGCGCCTGGCCTGCCGCCGGGGCAGGTCTTCACCGGTCCGGTGATCGTCGTGCTCTGCGGCGACGGGAACGACTTCGTGATCGGGATGCCCTGCTTGATCGCCGCGGCCAGCACGAACGGCTTGAACGTCGATCCCGGCTGGTAGCCGAGCGTGCCGTTGTACTTCTGCGGGACGTTGAGGTTGATGAACGTGTTGCCCTTGCCCTGGCCGTAACCCCGCGACTGGGCCATCGCCTTGATGTAACCGGTGCCCGGCTCGACCATCGACACCGCGCCGATCGCGCCGTCGGTGGGGTGCACGCTCTCGTGCACCGCCTTCTCCGCGGCCGCCTGGGCCTTCGGGTCGAGCGTGGTCTGGATCGTCAGCCCGCCCTGGTCGATCATCTGCCGGCGCTGGTCGCGGGTCTTGCCGAGGTTGGGGTCGTGCAGCAGGAGCTGCTCGACGTAGTCGCAGAAGAACGGGTACTTCGAGTAGTAGCAGCCGCGGGGCGTCTTGTTCATCTTCAGCCCGAGCGGGGTCGCGCGCGCGTCCTGGTAGACCTTCGGCGAGATCATCCCCAGGGTGGCCATGCGAGAGAGCACGAGGTTGCGGCGGTTCAGCGCGGCCTTGGCGTCGGCGACCGGGTTGACGTTGTTCGGGTCGCGTACCAGCCCGGCGAGCAGGGCCGCCTGGGGCACGGTGAGCTTGGCCGCGGTGGTGCTGAAGTAGTGCCGGGCGGCGGACTCGATGCCGTAGGCGCCGTCACCGAAGTAGACGATGTTGAGGTACTTGCCCAGGATCTCGTCCTTGGTCATCTTCTTCTCGAGCTCGACGGCGTAACGCAGCTCCTGGAGCTTGCGGCCGTAGGAGTCCTCGATGACCTGGGCCTTCTCCTCCGGGGTCTGGGCGTTCTCGAACAGCACCTGCTTGACGTACTGCTGGGTGATGCTCGAACCACCCTGGGAGACCCCGCCGGACTGCTGGTTGCGTACGAACGCCCGCATCGTGCCCTGGATGTCCAGGGGCCCGTGCTGGCGGAACCGCGCGTCCTCGATCGCGACCATGGCGCTCTGCATCGACTGCGCCACCCGCTTCAGCGGCACCTCGACGCGGTTCTGGTCGTAGAACGTCGCCATCACCGAGCCGTCGGCGGCCAGCACCCGGCTGCGCTCGGGAAGCGGCGGGCTCTCGAGATTGCCGTCCATGTTCTCGAACGCGTCGGTGGCCGACTGGGAGGAAAGCCCCAGCAAACCGGCGAACGGGACGGCAAGCCCGGCGACGAGTGCGCCGGTGAGCGCACTGATCCCGACGAACAGCAGGATCTGCGAGACGAAACCTCGCTCACCGTGTGTTCGCGACATGGCTCGGATTGGGCTCATGACGGCACAGCCTACGCGGTCGTCCTGAGTGATCGCTTCGTCAAGTCGCCGACCTCCCGAGCCCTACTTACCCCGTCCGACGGTCGACACAATCTCAAATCTGGCCTTCGGGGGCTGTCGCTTTGGCCACTCGGGGCCTTACCGTTCTGCCAGGACGTTGGGGGAACGTCCGCGCATCGGTCACCTTGCGTGACCGACGTCAGGGGAGGGACAAGAGAATGACATGGAATGGCGACTGGGTCCGGCTGGCCGCCTGCCGCGGAAGTGACGAACCCGACCGGCTGTTCGTCCAGGGGGCCGCTCAGCACGATGTCAAGACCGTCTGCATGGGGTGCCCGGTGCGGACCGAGTGCCTCGCGGAAGCACTGGACGGTCGGATCGAATGGGGGGTTTGGGGAGGAATGACCGAGCGCGAGCGTCGTGCCGTGCTCCGTCGACGCCCCACCGTCACCTCGTGGCGGCAGCTGCTCGAAACCGCTCGTACCGAATACGAGCGGGCCTACACCACAGAGGGACCCGCGCGGGTTCGTGCCCTCGGGTAGGCAGAGCAGCGCTGAGTAGCAGTTCACGTCGGTGCCCTCGTCCCGGACCATGACGGGGGCCCGGCGCTTTTCGTATCACCACCACCACTCACCACCGCCGGGCGTACGCCAGTCACATCGGCGTACGCCGGTCATTCGCCGCCGAGCCGGGCACCGATCTCGCGCAAGCCGTCCAGGTCGTGCACGTCGGACGACAGCGCGGGTACGCCGGCCACCGCGACACCCGGGTGGGCCGATACGAACCTCTCGGCCAGGTGGTGCTCGCGGGCGGCCCGGCGCATGCGTTCGCCGTGCAGGCGCAGCACCGCGGCGGCGACCGGGTGCTTGCCGGTCTCGGTGAGCGCCTCGGCTGCTGACAGGCTGCGCTCGGCGGAGACGTGGGTCGCCGCCGGGGAGGTCATCCGGTTGAGCACCATGCCGGTCAGCGGCATGCGCTCGTCCCGCAGGCGTTCGACGAAGTAGGCCGCCTCGCGCATCGCGTCGGGTTCGGGCGCGGCCACCACGAGGAACGCCGTCCGGTCCTGCTGGAGCAGCGCGTAGGTGCGCTCCGACCGCGCCCGGAAGCCGCCGAACGTCGTGTCCAGCGCGGCGACGAACGTCTGGATGTCGGTGAGCACCTGGGCGCCGAGGAGCTTGGTGAGCATTCCGGTCACCAGGCCCATCCCGGCCGAGAACATCTTGATCGGGCCCCGCGCGGGCGCGCTCAGCAGCCGCAGCAGCCGGCTGTCCAGGAACGACGACAGCCGCTTCGGTGCGTCCAGGAAGTCCAGCGCGGACCGCGACGGCGGGGTGTCCACGATGATCAGGTCGTAGCGCCCGTCGGCCAGGGCGTCGGCGTGCAACTGCCCCAGCTTCTCCATCGCCATGTACTCCTGGGTGCCCGCGAACGACGACGACAGCGCGACGTAGAACGGGTTCTCCAGGATCACCTTCGCCTTCTCCGGCGAGGTGGTGGCCAGCACCACCTGGTCGAAGGTGCGCTTCATGTCCAGCATCATCGCGTCGAGGTGACCGCCGCGTTTGGTGTCGATCCCCTCCACCCGGCGCGGGGTGTCGTCGAGCTCGGGCAGCCCCATCGCCTGGGCCAGCCGGCGCGCGGGGTCGATGGTGAGGACGACGACCTGCCGGCCGCGTTCGGCGGCGCGCACGCCGAGGGCTGCCGCGGTGGTGGTCTTGCCGACTCCGCCGGAGCCGCAGCAGACGACGATCTCCACCGTCCGGTCGTCCAGCAGCGCGTCGATCTCCAGGCCGTGCAGGCCGTCCACGGTCTTCCTCCGCCTCGTCATGCCATCCCCTGCGCGGTGAGTGCGTGGCTGAGCTCGAACAGCGCGCCGAGATCAACTCCGTCGGTGAGCCGGGGGAGTTCATACGTCGGCCGGTCCAGCGCGGCGACCTGGGTCCGCAGCTCGTTCTCCAGCTCGACCCGGACCGCGTGCTCGCGGGCGTCGGTGAGCAGTCCGGTGACCGTCTCGTCGTCGGTGGACAGCCCGGTCTCGCGCAGCGCGGAGGTGAAGTCGGCGCGGGGGAGCGAGCCACCCGACGCCGCGGCCAGCGTCTTCGCATCGAGAGGACTCTGCTCGGCCAGGTTGACCACGACCGCGCCGACCGGGATCTTCGCCTCCCGTAGCTCGGCGATGCCGTCCGCGGTCTCCTGGACGGGCATCTCCTCCAGCAGCGTCACCAGGTGCACGACCGTCTGGGGCGAACGCATCATCGTCATGATGCTGTCGGCCTGCCGGCGGATCGGGCCCACCCGGGCGATGTCGGCGACGCCGGCGTTGACCCCGAGGAAGCGGGCGATCCGGCCGGTGGGCGGGGCGTCCAGCACCACCGCGTCGTAGACCCGCGCGTGGCTGCGCTTCTTCTCCTTGCGGCGGACGGCCTCGTAGACCTTCCCGGTGAGCAGGACGTCTCGGACCCCCGGGGCGATGGTGGTGGCGAAGTCGATCGCTCCCACCTTGTCCAGGGCGCGCACGGCCCGGCCCATTCGGTAGTACATCTCGAGGTACTCCACCAGCGCCGCCTCCGGGTCGATCGCCAGCCCGTAGACCTCGCCGGCCGTGGCGTTCTCGTCGGGTACGGCGGCGATCCGGTGCTCGTCGTAGGTGCGGTTGGGCGCGTCGAACAGCCGGGCGATGCCCTGGCGGCCCTCGACCTCGCACAACAGGACCGTCTGCCCGCTGGCCGCGAGGGCGAGCGCGAGTGCGCCGGCGACCGTCGTCTTACCGGTCCCGCCCTTGCCCGTCACGATATGGAGGCGGACACCCTCCCAGTCGCTGTCACCGCGTGTCACGCTCGTCGAGACTAGCCGCTGCGACGGGCACGCACGTAACGGACCGCCGCGGCGGGCGCGCGAGGCCCGGACATTCCGGGCGGGCGGAGTCCGTCGGCCCTGTGTCATAAGCTCGCGGCCATGACGAAATGGGAGTACGCCACCGTCCCCCTGCTGGTGCACGCGACCAAGCAGATCCTCGACAACTGGGGCGAGGACGGCTGGGAGCTGGTCCAGGTCGTGCCGGGCCCCAACCCCGACAACCTGGTGGCCTATCTCAAGCGGGCCAAGGCGTGAGCGGACCCGAGGCGAGGCTCGCCGAGCTCGGGCTGGAGCTGCCGCCGGTGGCCGCGCCGGTCGCGGCGTACGTCCCGGCGGTCCGCACCGGCAGCCACGTGTACACCTCCGGCCAGCTGCCGATCTCCGGCGGGTCCCTGCTGGCGACCGGCAAGGTGGGCGCCGAGGTGAGCCCCGAGGACGCCTACACGCTGACCCGGCAGGCCACCCTCAACGCGCTCGCCGCGGTGCGCGCGGAGCTGGGCGACCTGTCCTCGGTGACCCGGGTGGTCAAGGTCGTGGTGTTCGTGGCCAGCGCGCCCGACTTCACCGGGCAGCCGAAGGTCGCCAACGGCGCGTCGGAGCTGCTCGGCACGGTGTTCGGCGACGCGGGCCAGCACGCCCGCAGCGCGGTCGGCGTCGCGGTCCTGCCGCTGGACGCGCCGGTCGAGGTCGAGCTCGTGGTGGAGACGGGGTGAGCACCCCCGGTGGACGCGGACGCGGGTGAGGCGGGGGCGCTCGACGGGCCGGCGTACGACACCTCGGTCCGGGTGGTGCCGCCCGCGCTGGTCGAACGTGCCGCCCGGCTTGAGGCGGGGGACTTCACCCCGGTCCGGCCGCGGCACGCCTCCACCGTCGTGCTCCTGCGTGACGGGTCCGCAGGCCTGGAGGTCTACCTCCTGCGGCGGCACACCTCGATGGCGTTCGCCGCCGGGATGTACGCCTTCCCGGGCGGCTCGGCCGACGCCCGCGACGCCGACGCCTTGGTTGGGTGGGCCGGCCCGGAGCCCGCGGAGTGGGCCGCCCGGCTGGGCTTCGCCGACGAGCGGCTGGCCCGGGCGTCGGTGTGCGCGGCCGTACGCGAGACGTTCGAGGAGGCGGGCGTGCTGCTCGCCGGCCCGGACACCGAGACGGTGGTCGCCGACCCGACCGGGGACGACTGGGAACGCGACCGGATGGCCCTGCTCGGCCGGGTGCTGCCCTTCGGTGAGCTGCTCGAACGCCGGGGCCTGGTCCTGCGGTCGGATCTGCTGGCCGCGTGGGACCACTGGATCACCCCGCGGGTGGAGGAACGCAGGTTCGACACCAGGTTCTTCGTCGCCGCCCTGCCGGCCGGTCAGCAGCCACGTGACGTGTCCGGCGAGGCCGACCGGGTGGCCTGGATGCGGCCCGCCGACGCACTGGACTCGGTGCGTCGCGGCGAGATGCGGATGCTGCCCCCGACCTACCTCACCCTCGCCTCCCTGGCCGAGCTTTCCGACGTCGGTGCCGCGCTGGCGGCCGCCGGCGAGCGGACGATCCGGCCGGTGCAGCCGCGGGTGCGCCGCACACCCGAGGGCGGGCGATGGGTGCTTCCCTGGGACGCCGACTGGGGCGCCGACTCGGGCGCTGCCTCGCCCGACGGCCCGGCGTACGACGAGGGGGAGTTGCGGTGACCGCGCCGGAGCGCTGGACGGGCGGGCCGGTGGGGCCGCGCGCGGTGTGCGTGCTGGCGGACAACCCCGGTCCGATGACGCTGTCCGGCACCAACACCTGGGTGCTGTTCGGCGCCTCCGGTGACGCGCTGGTGGTCGACCCGGGTCCGGACAACGAAGATCATCTGCGGGCGGTGCTGGCGGCAGGCGGGTCGCGCGGCGGCCGGGTGACGGAGGCGGTGCTCACCCACGGGCACGTCGACCACTCCGAGGGCGCGCGCCGGTTCGCCGAGCTCGCCGGGTGCCCGCTGCGCGCCGTGGATCCGGCGTACGCCCAAGACGGCGGGCTGGCCGACGGCGACGTGCTGACGGTCGGCGACCTCGCCCTGCGGGTGGTCGCCACGCCCGGCCACACGTCCGACTCGGTGTCGTTCCTGCTGCCTGCCCTCGGGCAGGCAGCGGACCCGGAGAGTCCGGCCGTCCTGCTGACCGGCGACACGGTGCTGGGCCGGGGGACCACCGTGGTGGCCCACCCCGACGGCGCACTCGGGCCCTATCTCGCCTCGCTGCGCCGGCTCCGCGACCTGGTCGCCCAGGTGCCCGTACGCCAACTCCTGCCCGGGCACGGGCCGCCGGTCGACGACCCGCTGGGCGTTCTCGACCACTACCTCACCCACCGGGCCGAACGCCTGGAGCAGGTGCGCGCGGCCGTCCGGTCGGGCGCACGGACACCTCGGGAAGTGGTGGAACGCGTGTACGCCGAGGTCGACAGGTCACTGTGGCCCGCGGCGGAGCAGAGCGTACGAGCCCAGCTGGACTACCTGGACCTCCTGGACGCCGCCGACCCTGCCGGCGCCTGAGGCGGTCAGCGGGCGCGGTTGGTGAGCCGCTCCACGTCGAGGATGACCACCGCTCGCTGCTCCAGCCGGATCCAGCCGCGGTGCGCGAAGTCCGCCAAGGCCTTGTTGACGGTCTCCCGGGACGCGCCGACGAGCTGGGCGAGCTCCTCCTGGGTCAGGTCGTGGTGGACGTGGATGCCACCGTCGGCGGGCCGGCCGAACCGCCGGGCCAGGTCGAGCAGCGCCTTGGCGACCCGGCCGGGTACGTCGGAGAACACCAGGTCGGCGACCGCCTCGTTGAGGGCGCGCAGCCGGGACGCGAGCTGGTGCAGAAGGTTGCGGGACACCTCGGGCCGCCCGGTGAGCCAGGTCATCAGCTGGTCCTGGCCCAGCACGAGCAGTGTGGCGTCGGTGACCGCCGTGACCGTGGAGGAGCGCGGGCCCGGGTCGAAGACCGACAGCTCGCCGAACATCTGGCCCGGTCCGAGTACCGAAAGGAGGTTCTCGCGGCCGTCTGCGGAGGTTCGGCCCATCTTGACCTTGCCGTCCATCACGACGTACAACTCGTCCCCGATGTCGCCCTCGTGGAAGAGCGCGTCGCCGCGGCGCAGGCGGATTTCGTGCATGGCGGCGCGCAGGGCCGTCGCCGCGGCGTCCTCCAGGCCCGCGAACAGCGGCGCTTGCCGCAGCACGTCGTTCACTCGGTGATCCTCCTCCGGGTCCGCGCCGTGCCGACCCGCGGTCTAGTGTGCCGCGCCACACAATGATCGCGGTAGGTAGGCCACGTAGGCTGACCCGCGTGACTCCACCCGCCGCGGGTTCGGCCCGCTCCACGACCCGCCCCGGGCGCGGCTCCGCGAGCGCCGCGAGGTCGCCGAAGACCTCCGCCGGCAAGGCCGCGGCCAAGCCTGCCGAGAAGCCTGTCGAGAAGGCCGCCGAGAAGCCTGCCGGGCCGGGCAAGGGTGCCGGCCGCTCCGCGGAGAGCCGGCTGGCGCTGGTCCGCCGGGCGCGGCGGATCAACCGGATCCTGGCCGAGACCTACCCCGACGCGCACTGCGAGCTGGACTTCACCAACGCGTTCCAGTTGCTGGTGGCGACGATCCTGTCCGCCCAGACCACCGACAAGCGGGTCAACCTCGTCACTCCCGCCCTGTTCGCGAAATACCCGACCGCGGCCGACCTGGCCGCCGCCAACCCCGAGGACGTCGAGTCGATCATCCAGTCGACCGGCTTCTTCCGGGCGAAGACGAAGTCGATCATGGGGATGGCCCAGGCGCTGGTCGAGCGCTACTCCGGCGAGGTGCCCGGCAAGCTCAAGGACCTGGTCACCCTGCCGGGGGTGGGCCGCAAGACCGCCAACGTCGTCCTCGGCAACGCGTTCGGCGTACCCGGCATCACCGTCGACACCCACTTCCAGCGGCTGTCCCGGCGGTTCGGATGGACCACCGAGACCGACCCGGTGAAGATCGAGCACGAGGTCGGCGCGCTGATCGAGAAGCGCGAGTGGACCGACATGTCCCAGCGCCTCATCTGGCACGGCCGCCGCCGGTGCCACTCCCGCCGGCCGGCGTGTGGTGCCTGCCCGGTCGCGCCGCTGTGCCCCTCCTTCGGCGAAGGACCCACCGACGAGAAGACCGCGAGCAAGCTCGTCCGTAGTGCCGCGGAGGCACTGGACACCCAATGAGGCGCGGTGGCAGACGAACGGCGTACGCGGTGGCGGGCCTCACGCTCGCCCTGCTGAGTGCGGGCTGCGCGGGCGGTTCGGGTGGCTCGGACGGCCAGCCGGCAGGCGTCGGCGAGCGGGTCACCGAGACCCGGACGCCCACTGGTACGCCGGCCGCGAGGGCGGCCACCGGGTCCGACGCCAAGCAGTTGGCGGCCCTGCGGGCGCGGGCCGGGATCGCACCCTGCGCGGGGCTGACGGTCGGGCCGGGCGGGTCGGTGCACCAGGCTCCCCCCGGTCCTCCCGGCAAGAAGCCGCTGCCCGACGTCACCCTGGCCTGCCTGGGATCCGGGCGGTCGGTACGCCTGAGTGACCTGAAGGGCACCCCGACGGTGCTGAACGTCTGGGCGCAGTGGTGCGGGCCGTGCCGGCAGGAGGCGCCGCACTTCCAGAAGCTGTACGCGGCGAGCGGCAACTCGCTGCGGGTCGTGGGCATCGACTACGCCGACCCGCGTCCCGAGATCGCCCTCGCCTTCGCCCGCGACCTCGGCCTGCGCTATCCCCAGCTGGCCGACCCCGACAAGCGGCTGCTGGCGCCGTTCGGGCTGCTCGTCGGCATCCCCGCCACCGTCTTCGTGGGCGCCGACGGCAAGGTCGTGCACGTGGCACATCGGGCGTACGACTCGGAGCGGGAGCTGCGCCAGGACGTCCGGACCTACCTGGGAGTGAAGCTGTGAGGACCGACGCCCGCGCGGACCAGGACCCCGTCGAGCTGCCCACCTGGCTCGAACCCGTACGCGAGGTCGCCCGCCGTGCCCGGCCCGGCGACTTCAGCCGCGCGCTCCCACCCGACGGCGGCGGACGCGCCTCGGCGGTGCTGCTGCTGTTCGGCGAGGGTGCGCACGGCCCCGACATCCTGCTGATCGAACGCGCCCACACCATGCGTTCCCACGCCGGCCAGCCGGCCTTCCCCGGCGGCGCCATCGACGCCACCGACGCCGGCCCGGTGGCCGCGGCGCTGCGGGAAACCGTGGAGGAGACCGGGCTGGACGCCGGGGGGGTCACCGTGTTCGGGACGCTGCCGGACCTCTACCTCCCGCCGTCCGGCTACCTCGTCACCCCGGTGCTCGGCTGGTGGCACGCACCCTCGCCGGTGCGGGTGGTCGACGTCGCGGAGGTGGCCTCGGTGCACCGCGTACCCCTGGAGACGCTCGTCGACCCCGCCAACCGGCTGTCCGTACGCCATCCGTCCGGCTTCGTCGGCCCCGCGTTCGCGGTGGCCGGCCTGGTGGTCTGGGGCTTCACCGGCGGGGTGCTCGACCGGCTGCTCGCCCTCGCCGGCTGGGAGCGACCCTGGGACGCCGGCCGGGTCGAGGACCTGCCCACGCATCTGGTCGAGCTCGGCGCGCGCCGGACCGGTGCCACCGACGACCGGAGGTCCTCGTGAACGTGATGGGGCTGAACGCGCTCGACATCATCCTGATCGTCGCGGCGATCTGCTACGGCATCTCCGGGTACCGGCAGGGCTTCCTCATCGGTGCCCTCGGCGTCGCCGGCCTGATCGGCGGCGGGTTGGCCGGCGCCTGGCTCGCGCCGATCGTCCTGGACAAGTACGAACCCAGCCTGCGCGTCTCCCTGGTCGCGCTCGGCATCGTGCTGGCCGGTGCCTTCCTCGGCCAGGCGCTCGGCGCCGCGCTCGGTGCCGCCCTGCGCTCGCACGTGACCTGGCGCCCGGCGCACCTCGTCGACGCGACCGCGGGTGCCGCGCTCAGCATCGCCGCCATGCTCGTGGTGGCCTGGATCCTCGGGTCCGCGGTCGCCAACGCCCGCTTCGGGAACGTCTCCACGACCGTCCGCGGCTCGAAGGTGCTGCGGGCGGTCGACGAGATCGTCCCGCCGTTCGGCTCGCAGGCGGTGCAGGCGTTCGGCCGGGTGGTCGACCCCAGCCTGTTCCCGCGCTACCTCGCGCCGTTCGAGGCCGAACGCATCGCGCCCGCCCAGCCGCCGGCCGCCGGTGTGCTGCGGGACCCCGACATCCGGCGCGCCGGGCGCAGCGTGGTGCGGGTGACAGGTGTGGCGCTGGAGTGCTCGCGGTCCCTGGAGGGATCTGGGTTCGTGTACGCGCCGAACCGCGTGATGACCAACGCCCACGTGGTCGCCGGTGTGTCGGCGCCCCGGGTGGAGACCCGCGAGGGCCGCCGCTACGACGCCCGCGTGGTGTCGTACGACCCCGAGCGTGACGTCGCGGTGCTTGCCGTACCCGACCTGCCGCTCGACCCGGTTCCGCTGGAGGAGGGGGCCAAGCCGGGCGACGAGGGCGCGGTGCTCGGCTACCCCGGCAACGGCCCGTTCACCGCGGGCGCGGCCCGGGTGCGCTCGGAGGAGCGGCTGCGGGGCCCGGACATCTACGGCGACCAACAGGTCACCCGCGACGTGTTCTCCCTGTACGCGAAGGTCCGGCCGGGCAACTCCGGCGGTCCGCTGATCTCACCCGAGGGCACCGCCACCGGGCTGGTCTTCGCGGCGTCGGTCGAGGACGGCTCGACGGGGTACGCCCTGACGGCGCAGGAGGTGGCCGGCAACGCCAGGGCCGGGCTGAAGGCCACCGAACCGGTGTCGACCGGCAGCTGTTCCTGAGGCGGGCTCGCCGCCACCGGCCTACGTCACCGGGACTCAGGCGTCGTCGAGCCAGGCCAGGAGTTCCTTGAGGAAGGCGTCCGGCGCCTCCTCGTGCGGGAAGTGACCCACGCCGTCCAGCAGCCGCCAGCGGTGGGTGCCGGCGACGTACTCCGCGGACCCCTCGGCGGTGGCGGGCAGGACCGACGGGTCGAGCATCCCGTGCACCTGCAGCACCCGCTGGGTGACGGGCTGCTTCATCCGGGCGACGAACCTGCGGCCGTCGGAGCGGAATGCCGCCCGCACCAGCCAGCGGTAGTACTCCAGCGCGCAGTGCGGCGCGGGCCACAGCTGCATCGCCGTGCGGTAACGCCTGGACGCCTCCGGATCCGGGAACGCCGAGCCGGGGGCGGACCACCGGCGCAGCAGGCGTTCGACGAGCGCGCCGTCGTCGGCGACCAGTTGGCGTTCGGGCAGCAGCGGAGTCTGGAACGACACCACGTGCCCGGCGGACCGGAGCTGGCTGGCGCCCCGGAACGCCTCCCGGCGCAGCCGCAGCGGGTGCGGGGCGCTGACCACCGCCAGCCGCTGGACCTGGCGGGGATGCAGGGTGGCGGTGGCCCAGGCGACGTAGCCGCCCCAGCCGTGCCCGACCAGGACGGCTTCGGAGTGGCCGAGCGAGCGCACCAGGCCGGCCACGTCACCGGCCAGGGTCACCGGGTCGTAGCCGCGCGGTGTCTTGTCGCTGCCGCCGTACCCACGCAGGTCCATCGCAGCAGCGCGGTATCCCAGGTCGGCCAGGGCGGGGAGCTGGTGCCGCCACGCCCACCAGAACTCAGGGAAACCGTGCAGGAAGAGGACGAGCGGCCCGGTGCCGCACTCGGCCAGGTGGAACCGCGCGCCGTTGGCCGCCACCCAGCGGTGGGTCCACGGCCCGTCGATCTCGACGGCTCCCCCTGCGTGGGCGCTCATGCCCCCACTGTCCCATAGCGGACAGCGGACCGACGCGGAGGTGACCGGTCGGCGCCCTCAGGGCGTGTTGCCCCCGCCTCGACCTACCGCGTCGACCTACCGCGTCGACCTACCGGATCGGCCTACCAGATGGGCCTACCGGGTCGACGAGCCGAGCTGGGGCCGCCCGGCGGAGTTCTGGTCGTGGTGGCCGACCTGCTGCAACATCGTCTTGGTCTCGTCGATGGACCGCTTGGTGCGCTCGGGAGGCCCGGCCTTCTTCATGTTGCGCTTGCCGATCAGCGCGAGGATGCCGGCGATGATCAGGTAGACGACCCCGACCACGACGAACGCGATCGCGGGGTGCAGGCCGGCGGCCACCAGGCCGTATCCCGCCGCGATGGACAGCATCAGGAACGCGACGTAACCGAAGAACGCCGCGCCGCCGAACATGCCCGCGCCCTTGCCGGCCGCCGTGGCGCTCTCCTTCAGCTCCACCTTGGCGAGCTCGATCTCGCCACGAAGCAGCGTGGACAGGTCGCGGCTGGCGTCGGCGACCAGCTGGCCGAGCGACCGCTCGTCGGACGCCGAGGCGCTGGACTGCGATCCGGGCATAGTGTCGTGGTGCGTGGCCATGCGCGCTCCTTGCCTTGTGACGGCTCCTGGCGACGTTTCTCTACCAGGTCGCGACAAGACTATGACGATGTCACCTGACGTGCTCGTCGCCGCAGCCGAAGAAGTAGCACCGCGATCGCCGCGGCGACCAGCGACGCGGTGAGCACGGCTGCCTTCACCCGGGCCGTCCCCGCCGGGTCGGAGCTGAACGCGAGGTCGGCGACCAGCAGCGAGACGGTGAACCCGATCCCGGACAGCGCCGCCACGGCGAGCATGTCCCGCCACTCCAGGTCGGGGTTGAGGTCGGCCCGGGTGAAGGTCGCCGTCAGCCATGCCCCGCCGAAGACACCGACCGCCTTCCCGACGACCAGGCCGACCATGACGCCGACCGCGGCGGGGTCGCGGACCATGGCGCCGAGCGCCGCCGCGCTGACCGGGACGCCGGCCGCGAACAACGCGAACGCCGGTACGGCCAGGCCGGCCGAGAGGGGCCGGATCCGGTGTTCGAGGCGTTCGGCGGGGGAGTGCTCCTCGTCCGGGTCGGGCCGCACCCTGGTCAGCAGGCCGAGCGCGACGCCGGCCACTGTCGCGTGCACTCCGCTCTCGTGCACGAACCACCAGGCCGCGAGCGCCAGCGGGACGTAGATCCACGGCGTACGGACCCGGCGGTGCTGGAGGTAGGCGTACACACCGACCAACACCACCGCGACCGCGAGCGCGACCAGGTCGAGGTGGTCGGTGAAGAACACCGCGATCACCGTGATCGCGCCCAGGTCGTCCACCACCGCGAGGGTGAGCAGGAACGCGCGCAGCGCCGGCGGCAGGGCCGAGCCGGCGACGGCGAGGACGGCCAGCGCGAACGCGATGTCGGTGGCGGTCGGCACCGCCCACCCGCCGAGGGCGGACCGGTCGCCGGAGCCCGAAACCACCGCGACGTACAGCAGCGCGGGCACCACCATCCCGGCCAGCGCGGCCACGACAGGAACCAGGGCGAGGGACAGCTTGCGCAGGGAGCCGGTGACGAGTTCGCGCTTGAGTTCCAGGCCGGCGACGTAGAAGAAGATCGCCAGCAGTCCGTCGGCGGCCCACTGCTCCACCGACAGCGGGCCGATCGCGAACTCACGTACGTGCTCGTAACCGTCGTGCCACGGGGAGTTGGCCCAGACCAGCGCGATCACGGCGGCGGCCAGCAGGAGGGCTCCGCCTACGGTCTCCTGGCGCAGGACGTCGCCGAGGAAGGAGCGTTCGGCCCCGGTCTGGTCGGGAAGGACGAGCCGGCGGAGGCGTTCGGTGGGGCGCGCCATGGTGGATCTCCGTGTGTCGGCTGCGTCGGCGGACGACCCGCACGAGGGCAGGCTCCGCTGAGGACTGCCGACCAGACTTCCCGGCGCACCTGGTCCCACCCTACGGGACGGTTCGGATCACCCCGGGGCGCCGGTCCGCCGCTGGCGGCCGGCCTCGTAGAGGACGACGGTGCCCGCGACCGCGGCGTTCAGCGAGCTGGCCGCGCCGCCGGCGGGGATCCGGGCCACGATGTCGCAGGCCTCGCGCCAGGCCGCGCTCATGCCGCGGGTCTCGTTGCCGACGACCAGCAGGGTGGGGCCGGTGAGATCGACCCGGTCGACGTCCTCGGTGCCGGCCTCGTCGGTCCCGACCACCTGCATGGGTACGCCGCCCGCGCGCAGGTCCGCGACCCAGCCGAGTACCTCACGGGGCGCGGCGACCCGCACCGTCGGCAGCGCGAACAGCGAGCCCGTACTCGCCCGCACCGCCTTGGGGTCGTAGACGTCCGCGGCGTGGCCGGTGACCAGCACACCCCGGGCGCCGAACGCGTCGGCGGAACGGACCATCGTCCCGATGTTGCCGGGGTTGGCCGGCCGGTCGAAGACCACCACCAGGCCGTCGGTGCCCACGTCGATACGGTCCGGCCGGTCGGCGGGAATCCGTGCCACGGCAAGGAGTTCGGGCAGGTCGTCGGCCTTCTCGCCGAGTTCGCGCAGGAGTTCGGGGGCCACCGCGACGTGCTCCACGTCCGGCTGCTCGGCGCGAACCCGTTCGGTGGTCCGCCGGGCCCACTCCGACGTCGCCTCGGAGGCGTCGGACGCCCTGCTCGCCGGGCTCAGCAGCGCGCGCAGCGGCCACCCGTGCTCGACCGCCAGCGTGATCGGGCGGACACCGTGGACGAGGAACTCGCCCAGCTGGTTGCGCTTGGTCCGGTTGTCCAGCAGGGCCTGCCACTGCTGGAATCTCGCGTTGCGGGCGCCGACGTGCAGGCGGCGGGGAGTATTCGACACGGATCCCGATGCTGGCACAGGTCCGCCCCACGAGGATGCGGCGCCTGGGGTCCGCAGGGCAGCCCCCGAGCCCATCGTTGCGTCCCGGTATGACCTTCGGACGCCTCACGTCCGGCCTGGTTGGTGTCGGTGACGGCAGTTAGGATTTGCTCACATCGCCGCGAGGCGTTCGGTGTTCGCGAGCGGCCCACAACAGTTGCCGAAACGACGTCGCTGACTGCGGCGCCGCCGGTGCCGTGTGCCCTCACCGCCCAGACCTTTCCCGCCGGACTCGAAGGACGAGTGCCCATGCCAGATCCCAACGCCACCTCGTTCCGCGTCGTCCGCCGGGGCTACGAGCCGGCGCAGGTGGACCAGACGGTCCGCAAGCTCAACGACGCCCTGGACGCCGTTCGCCGGGAGAAGTCCTACCTCGCCGGCCGGGTGCAGGACCTGGAGGCGAAGGCCGCGCAGGCCCGGAAGCGACGGAGCGAGTCGACCTACTCCGACCTCGGCGAGCGCATCGGCCGGATCCTCGCACTGGCCGAGGAGGAGGCCGCCGAGCAGCGCGCCGCGGCGGCCACCCACGCCCACGAGCTGCGCCAGGAGGCCGAGCAGGCCACCGGTGAGCTGCGCAAGGAGGCCGACCGGTACGCCAACCAGCGGCGGGCCGAAGCCGACCGCGGCGCCGCGGAGCTGCTGAGCGAGGCGAAGAACCAGGCCACGGAGATCGTCGAGGCCGCCGAGCGGGACGCGGCCGCCCTCCGGGCCGAGGCCGAGGCGATGCTGGAGGACCAGCGGGCCAAGTCCGCCCAGGCCGCCGTCGACCTCGAGCGCGCGCTCGCCCAGCGCCGCGAGCACGCCGACCGGGACATCGCCGAGCGCCGCTCCGCCGCCGAGCAGCACCTCGCTGCCGTCCTCGAGCGGGCCGAGCAGACCCACACCGAAGCCGACCGTCACCAGGCCGAGGCCGCCGCGCAGGCGGAGCGTTCGATCGAGGAGGCGCAGCGCAAGGCACAGACGATCGTGGCCGAGGCGAAGGCGCGCTCGGAGCGGATCCGCACCGACGCCGACCGCGAGCTGAAGTCCATCACCCAGCGCCGGGACAGCATCCTCGCCCAGATGGCCAACCTCCGGCAGATGCTCGCCACCCTGTCCGGGGGTGACGAGGGGAGCTTCGCGCTGGCCACGGTCGGTATTCCTGCCCCCTCGGCCCCGCGCTCCGGTCAGGAGGCGGCTCCTGGGCGAGGGGAGGACCCCGACCGGCAAGTGGACGCCTCGCCCGCGACCGAGACCCCGCCTGAGCAGGGTGGCAAGGGTGCCGACGGGGACCAGGGCGTCGACGGCGGCCAGGGTGTCGACGACAAGACCCAGCAGTTGGCGCCCGTACGCCCCGACGACCCGACGCTGCAACAGCCTCGGGTGCACCAGCGGCGCAAGTGACCCAGCCGAAATCAGTTGCGGTGCCCGGTAGTGTCGCCGCGATGGCACACGTTCTCTCGGTCAACGTCGGGGCGCCCGTTCCCAACCCGCACAAGGACACCGACACCACCGGTATCCACAAGCTGCCGGTCACCGAGCCGGTCGACGTGCGAGCACCCGGGCCCAAGCACGGCGGGCAGGGCAGCGGCCTGGTGGGCGACTTCATCGGCGACCGCCAGAATCACGGCGGCGACGACCAGGCGGTGTACGCCTACGCCCGGGAGGATCTCGACCACTGGCAGCAGGTGCTCGGACGGGAGCTGCGTCCCGGCTCCTTCGGGGAGAACCTCACCACGGTCGGCCTCGACGTCAACGGCGCCCGGATCGGCGAACGCTGGCGGATCGGCTCGACGGTTCTCGAGGTGTCGGTGCCGCGGATCCCGTGCTCGACGTTCGCCGGCTGGCTCGCCGAACGCGGCTGGATCAAGAGGTTCACTCAAGCCGCGCTGCCCGGAGCCTACCTGCGGGTGGTCACGCCCGGCCAGGTGCGGACCGGTGACGAGGTGGTCGTCGACGACCGGCCCGAGCACGACGTGACGATCGCGCTGACGTTCCGAGCCCTCACCCTGGAGCCGGAGCTGCTGCCGCGGCTGCTGGCCGCGGACGCGTTGCCCGCCGAGGTGCACGCCCGGGTCCGCCGCCGCCAGGGCTTCCGGCTCGACGACGACTGACGGTGAACCTCCTAGAGGGGTGTCAGCCGGGCAGCAGGGCGAGGAGTTCGCGCATCTCGTCGTACGACTCGGCGACGCCGACGTGGTTGCCCAGACGGTGGCGTTCCAGCCGGGCGGCGCCGAGGTGCGAGGCCCGGTAGATCAGCCGGCGCAGCCTCGCCTCGTCGGCGTTCGTCAACGGTCCGTACGCCTCCCAGAACGCGTCCCGCTCGGTGCCCGGCCGCCGGCCCGCGAGCAGGATCGACCAGTCCGCTTCGGGGTCGCCCCAGGAGCACCGGTCGCAGTCGAACACCCCGCAGACAGTCGGCTCCGGGGCGTCGGGAGTGAGCATCACGTTGACCGTCCACAGGTCGCCGTGCAGCAGCCGGGGCTCGCTGATCCGGTCCAGCACGGTGCGGTGGGCGACGGCAACCCGGGCCAGCCGGCGTACGTCGGTGGCGTCCAGGCCGAGGTCGTCCAGGTCGGCGGCGAGATCGTCCAGGTGAGCGGCCACCGCCTCGCTCCAGGTGTCGAACGCCGGGCCGGAGACCGGGCCGAAGCGTTCTCCGCGTACGTCGTGGACGACCCGGGTGATCGCGCCCAGGTTCCGGTAGAACGCCGCGCAGGACGCCCGCGGGTAGGCGCCCAGTCCCTCGGGCGCCGGTACGCCGTGCAGCAGTGACTGGAACACGTAGTCCCGGCCCACGACCTGCTGGCTGAAGTCGGTCGCGAGCAGCCTCGGCATGAGCGCGGCGATCGGGGCGAGGTGGGGGATGCTCGCGACCTCGTTGCGCAGGAATGCGTGATCGGTGCGGAACTGCCGGGCGGGCTCCGGCGCGACCCGCAGAATGACCGAGCGATCCCTGCGCGGGTTCGCGCCGGAGGGCTCGCCGGGGCTCTCGTCTGGGTCCTCGCCGGTGTTCACGTCGGTGAGGTCGACGCGGTAGGTGTTGTTGTACGTGCCGTTACCGAGTTCGACCGCCGCGCGGACCTGCACGTGGGTGCCGAAGGCGCGGCGGGTCATGGCCACCACCTGCTCGGCGGTGATCGACTGCTGGAAAGCTTCCGACGGGCGTTCGATCGGCTGGAAGTCCACGAGTAACAAGGATCTCCTGGTGACCAGAGTCTGCGCATCGGGCGCTGTCGGTGGCCGGGGTTAACGTACGCCGATGGCAGAGGGAACGCTCATCGCCGAGAGCCTGCGCACCGACTGCGAACTCGACGAACTCGAGTTCGCCGTGCACCGGATCGTCCGTACGCGCGCCGGCGACCCGTCGGCGGGACAGCCGGCGGTGTGGACGTTGCTGTCGTTCTCGGTGCCCGACGGGCGGGCGCCGACGCTGGCGGAGCAGTTTGCCGGTGTGCTGGAGTTCGGCAGCTGGTACGTCGACTTCCGTACGTGCGACGAGACGTTCGTCGTCTACGCCGGCCGGGTCTTCCGGCATCCCCGCGGCGACCAGGCAGGCGAGGCGGCGGCCAAGGCGCACGGGCGTTCGGTCGGGGTGCCCGAGGCGCAGCTGGACTGGCCCGCCTGAGCGGCCGGTGCGCGCGTCAGGTGACGTCGAGCACGGCCTTGCCGGCCACCTGCCGGCCGAACAACGCCTCGACCGCTTCGGCCGTGTGCTCCCAGGTGCCGCGCCAGCCGACCTGGATGTCGAGACGGCCACGTGCGGCGAGGTTGACGAGATAGCCGAGGTCGCGCGCAAGGTTGCCGCCCATGGTGAACGCCTCCAGCCGGCGGTGCGTACCGACCGTCGCGTACGGCGGGAACACCGCCGGCTCACCGGAGGTGGCGCCGATCGACTGCAGTGAGCCGCCCTCGCCCAGCAGGCCGAACGCCTTCACCAGGTGCGGGCCGCCGACGTTGTCCACCACCCCGTGCAGGGGACCGGCCACCGTGTCCAGGCCGACGACCACTTCGTCGGCGCCGAGCTCGGCCAGGCCGGCGCCGCGTTCGGGGCGGCCGACGCTGGCGATCACGTGAGCGCCGGCCAGCGCCGCGATCTGTACCGCGAACCTGCCCACACCACCCGACGCCCCGGTCACCAGAATCCGCTCGCCGCCGACGAACCCGAACCTGCGGATCGCCCGGAGCGCCGTCACACCGGCCACCGGGAGCGCACTCGTCGTGCCCAGCTCGACCTCGTCGGGTACGACGGCGAGCTCGGTGGTGTCCACCGCGCGGAGCCCCGCCCAGGCGCCGGCCGGCCCGAACGTCACCACCCTGGAACCCTCCGCCGGGCCGGTCCCGTCGGCGGCCGCGGCCACCACGACACCGGCGGCGTCCCAGCCCGGCACCGTGCCCTCGGGCTGGTTGGGCAGACCTGCCAGCTCGCCGTAGTTGAGGGAGAACGCGCGTACCTCGACCAGCGCCTGGTTGGCGGCCGGTCGCGGGTCGGGTGCCTCCGCGAGTCGCAGATGTGCGGGAGCGGAGTGATCGACGACGAGTGCGCGCATGGATGGTCCTCTCCTGAGTTTGCCGGCCGATGCGGCCGACGCGGCGGGGCTGGATGGCCTCGGCCACGTGGGCGTACCGCCAAGTGGGCGTACTGCTCTCCTTCCCCCAGCAACACCCGGCGCGGATGTAATCCCCCGAAGGCGGAACGGCAGAACGACGCGGGCCCGGGGTTCTGGTGCAGAACCCCGGGCCCACAATGAATCCTCGACTCCGACCGGCGTGGCCGGCCCGCTGCGAATCAGTCGTCGTCGGCGGCGCCGGGCGTGGAGAGGTTGGAGCGAATCAGCTCCATCACCGAGGAATCGGTGAGGGTGGTGACGTCGCCGAGCTCGCGGTTTTCGGCCACGTCGCGCAGCAACCGGCGCATGATCTTGCCCGAGCGCGTCTTCGGCAACTCCTCCACCACCAGGATCTGGCGGGGCTTCGCGATCGGCCCGATCTCGCTGGCCACGTGGTTGCGCAGCTCCTTTGCCGCCTGCTCCCCGGACTCGGTGGCGCTGCCACGCAGGATCACGAACGCCACGACGGCCTGTCCGGTCGTCGGGTCGGTGGCACCCACCACGGCGGCCTCGGCCACGTTCGGGTGAGACACCAGCGCGGACTCGATCTCGGTGGTGGACAGCCGGTGCCCGGAGACGTTCATCACGTCGTCGACCCGGCCGAGCAGCCAGATGTCCCCGTCGTCGTCCTTCTTGGCGCCGTCGCCGGCGAAGTAGCGACCCTCGAACCGCGACCAGTAGGTGTCGATGTAGCGCTGGTCGTCACCCCACAGTGTCCGCAGCATCGCCGGCCACGGCTCGGTGAGAACGAGGTAGCCACCGGCGCCGTTGGGCACAGGGTTGCCGGCGTCGTCGACCACCTCGGCGGAGATGCCGGGCAGCGGCGTCATGGCAGCACCCGGCTTCCCTTCGGCCACACCGGGCAGCGGAGTGATCATGATGCCGCCGGTCTCGGTCTGCCACCAGGTGTCCACGACCGGGGTGCGGCCGCCACCGATGAAGGTGCGGTACCAGACGTAGGCCTCGGGGTTGATCGGCTCGCCGACGCTGCCCAGTACGCGCAGCGAGGACAGGTCGAACTCCGCGGGGATGTCCTCGCCCCACTTCATGAACGTCCGGATCGCGGTGGGCGCACAGTAGAGGATGCTGACGCCGTACTTCGCGATCAGCTCCCACCAGCGGCCGCGGTGCGGGGTGTCCGGCGTGCCCTCGTACATCACGCTCGTCACGCCGTTGGCCAGCGGGCCGTAGACGATGTAGGAGTGACCGGTGACCCAGCCGATGTCGGCGGCGGTCCAGTAAACGTCGTCGGGCTTGACGTCGAAGACCGCCCACTGGGTCCAGGCGACCTGGGTGAGGTAGCCGCCGGTGGTGTGCAGGATGCCCTTGGGCTTGCCGGTGGTGCCGCTGGTGTACATGACGTAGAGCGGCTGCTCGGCGTCGAAGAACTCGGCCGTGTGCTGGTCGCTCTGCTTGTCGACGACCTCGTGCCACCACAGGTCGCGCCCCTCGGTCCACTCCACGTCCTGGTCGGTCCGCTTCACCACGAGGACGTTGCGGACGTCCGGGCACTCGGTGAGCGCCTGGTCGACCTGCGGCTTCAGCGCGCTCGGGGCGCCCCGGCGGTAGCCGCCGTCGGAGGTGATCACGATCCGGGCGTCGCAGTCCTGGATGCGGTCGCGCAGCGCGCTCGCCGAGAAGCCGCCGAACACCACGGTGTGCGGCGCACCCAACCGGGCGCAGGCCAGCATCGCGACCACGGTCTCGGGGATCATCGGCATGTAGATGGCCACCCGGTCACCGGCCCGCACGCCCAGCTCGGTCAGCGCGTTGGCCGCCCGGGACACCTCGCGCAGCAGGTCGGCGTAGGTGATCGTGCGGGTGTCGCCCGGCTCGCCCTCCCAGTGGTAGGCGACCTTGTCGCCGTTGCCGGCCTCGACGTGGCGGTCGAGGCAGTTGTACGCGGCGTTGATCCGGCCGCCGACGAACCACTTCGCGAACGGCGCCTTGCTCCAGTCGAGCGCCTCGTCCCACTCGCGGTCCCAGTGCAGCCGGCGGGCCTGCTTCTCCCAGAAGGCGATCCGGTCCGAGTCCGCCTCGGCGTAGGTCTCCTTGGTGACGTTGGCGGCGGCGGCGAGCTCCGCGGGCGGGGGGAACCTCCGGTCTTCCCGCAGGAGGTTCGACAGTGCTTCGCTCACGGACAACCCCTTCTTCGGTCTGCTGGCGTCGATCTGGGTGCTTAGGGTGCTACAGAACCCTAGTCCTCCACTCCGACAACGCGGGAGCGCGGCCGCCCGGCCCCGGTGGCCTGGACCGGCCGTCGGCGAACCCGTCGGACCGGAGACCACGGGGGTCATCCGGCCGGGCGCGCAGCGTGACGACGCTGGTGCCCGGACGGACGGGGTACGTCGCTCAACGCCCGGACGCGACCTCCGCCCCGGCGCCGGTGAGCGCGCGGACCTGCAACTCGTCGAAGCGGCTCTCGGAGTCCTTGTCCCTGCCCAGCACCGTGCCCGCCCAGCCGAGCAGGAAGCCGAGCGGAATCGACACGATGCCGGGGTTCTCCAGCGGGAACCACGCGAAGTCGACACCGAGCGGGAAGAGCGAGGCGCTCGTACCGTCGGGCGCCACCTTGCCGGAGACCACCGGGGAGAAGAACACGAGCAGGACGGCGCTGCCCAGCCCGCCGTAGATGCTCCACACCGCGCCCTGGGTGTTGAACCGGCGCCAGAACAGGTTGTAGACGATCGCCGGGAGGTTGGCCGAAGCGGCCACCGCGAACGCCAGCGCCACCAGGAACGCGACGTTGAGCCGCTGCGCCGGGATCGCCAGCGCGATCGCCACCGCGCCGATCAGGAAGGCGGCCATCCGGGCCACCCGGACCTCCTGGCGTTCGGACGCCTGGCCGCGCCGAAGCACGTGCGCGTAGATGTCGTGAGCGAACGACGACGCCGAGGTGAGCGTCAGGCCGGCCACCACCGCGAGGATGGTGGCGAACGCCACCGCGGCGATCAACGCCAGCAGGACCGCGCCGCCGGTGGTGCCCGCACCGCCGCCGGCGGCCTGGGCGAGCAGTGGGGCGGCGACGTTGCCCGCGGTCGCGGCCACCTGCGACTCCGGTCCGGTGTCGAGCATGGCCGCCGCCCCGAAGCCGAGCACCAGCGTCATCAGGTAGAAGACACCGATGATGCCGATCGCCCACTGCACCGAGGAACGCGCCGCGCGCGACGTCGGCACGGTGTAGAAGCGGATCAGGATGTGCGGCAGGCCCGCGGTGCCCAGGACGAGGGCCAGGCCGAGAGACAGGAAGTCGATCTTGGACGTGAGCGTCTTGCCGTACTTCAGTCCTGGTTCGATGAACGCCTGCCCCTTGCCGCTGCGGTCCGCGGCCGTGCCCAGCAGGTCGGAGAGGTTGAAGCCGAACTTCCACAACACGATGCCGGTGACCAGCAGGGTGCCGCCCATCAGCAGGACGGCCTTGACGATCTGCACCCAGGTGGTGCCCTTCATGCCGCCGACCGTGACGTAGAAGATCATCAGCGCGCCGACGAGGGCGATGGTGATGTTCTTGGCGGTGTCGCTGCTGATGCCGAGCAGCAGGGCGACCAGGGAGCCCGCCCCGACCATCTGGGCCAGCAGGTAGAAGATCGAGACGCCGAGCGTGGACACGGCTGCGGCGGTGCGTACCGGCCGCTGGCGCATGCGGTAGGCGAGCTGGTCGGCCAGGGTGAAGCGGCCGGAGTTGCGCAGGAGCTCTGCCACCAGCATCAGCGCGACCAGCCACGCCACCAGGAAGCCGATGGAGTACAGGAACCCGTCGTACCCCGACAGCGCGATCGCGCCGGAGATGCCGAGGAACGACGCGGCCGACATGTAGTCGCCGGAGATCGCCATGCCGTTCTGGAAACCGGAGAAGGACCGGCCGGCCGCGTAGTAGTCAGCGGCGGTGCGGTTCTGCCGGCTGGCCACGAGCGTGACGTACAACGTGACCGCCACCACGGCCAGGAACAACACGATGGTGAGGGTGCGGTGGTCGGAGGCCTGCGCCGGCGCCGCCGTCAGGAGGGTGCTCATCGGGCGGCTCCCGACTGTGAACGCGCGTTCTCGAACCGGGCGTTGAGCTCGCCGGCCACCGGGTCGAGGTGTCGGCGGGCGTGCCGGCTGTAGAGGAACGCGATCACGAACGTGGAAAGGAACTGCAGCAGACCCCACACCAGGGCGACGTTGATGTTCCCTGCCACCTTGGTGCTCATCAGCCCGGGCGCCCAGTTGGCGCACACGACGTAGAGGAGGTACCACGCCAGGAAGGCGATGGTCCACGGGAACGCGAACCCGCGGTGCCGCCTGCGCAGCCGGCCGAACTCCTCGCTGTGCGCGATCGCCGCGTACTCGCGGTGGTCCGCGACGGTCAGTCCGGAACCCGGGCCGGGTTTCGGCTCCGGTCGCGCGTCGGGTTCGGCCACGTTGCCACCTCCGCTGTGTGCGGCGCCGCGCACCGGCGGGCAGCCGCGTCCGACGTGTGACGGTGCCTCACCGGCACGTGCCAGTGCCGCACCGTGACTTCGTTGGAGGCCCACCGTAGAGGTGTCGGCGGCGCTCGGGAAGTGTTTTCCTCAAGTGCCGCTCATGAAACGGCAAACCGGCGCCGGAGGTCAGTCGAAGTCCGTCGGCAGGCTCGGGTCGCGATGGTGGGCGAGCAGGAGCGCCAACTGGTCCGCGGTGCACCGTGGGGTGGACAGCTCGGGCAGGTCGTCGAGGGCGAAGAAGCCGACGTCCGCGGTCTCGCCGTCCAGGCCCGCGCGCGGTGCCGAGTCGTCCAGCCGGTCGACGAGGAAGAACAGCTTGTACGTGTGCCAGGGACTGCCGGCGTGGCCGTTACGCAGCGAGCCGTCGTGCACCGCCGCCAGCCGGTGCGCGCGTACGCGAAGACCGGCCTCCTCGGCGAACTCGCGTTCGGCCGCGTCCGACGGAGAGTCCAGCGCGTCCGCCCAGCCGCCAGGCAGCGTCCAGAGCCGGTCGCGCGCCTCCTGCACCAGCAGCACCCGGTCGTCGGCGAAGAGCGCGCCGCGGACGTCGACCTTGGGGGTCGCGTGCCCACCCTCCGCGTTCAGCGCCGCCCGGAACTCCGCCGGGTCGGGCGTACCGATCAGCCCCATCAGGTCGGCCGACATCGACCGCAGGCGTTCGTACCGCGCGATGTCGTAGCGGTCGGAGCTGTAGGTCAGGCCGTTCTGTGCCATCGCGGCGAGCTCGACCGCCCAGCGGTGCAGGAGCCGGCCGGGTTCCTCCGCCGGGTCGGTGGGATCGGTCGGGTCGGTCGGCTCGGTCGGCTCGTCGTGGTCCCCGCTGCTGCTCATCGAGCCAGTCTCGCACCCGGGGCCGTCACCATTTGCGCACACCGGCGCGGTAGCAGATCGTCGTGTACGGCAGCAGCAGGCCGTCGGGCTGGCGGGCGGTGACGTCGAAGAGCTGTCCGACGTTGAACAGCAGGTCCTCGCGGTCTGCCGGGGACATCGTCGAGACGTACGACCTGGACGCGACCAGCCGGACCAGGCCCTGCCGGTCCAGCCGCTGCCACATCCGGAAGATGGTCCGCTTCGGCGGGGTGAACAGCCTGCTCCACTCCAGCTTCTCGATCAGCTCCTCGGCGTGCCCGGTCTGCTGGCGGTCGCTGCCCAGCAGGCGGGACAGCTGCCGCACCCAGGGGACCGACTCGTCGCGGTAGTTCCACACCAGGCCGAACATCCCGCCCGGACGCAGCACGCGGGCGATCTCCGCCAGTGAGGGTTCGGTGTCGAACCAGTGGAACGCCTGGGCGACGAGCACCGCGTCCGCACTGCTGTCGGCGAGGGGAATGCGCTCGGCGACCCCTCGGACCGCGACGGCTTCGGGAACGGCGCGGACCAGCCGGTCCAGCATCGGCTGGGCGGGCTCGACGGCGATGACGTCGTGGCCCGCGGCGACCAGGGACCTGGTGAACTTGCCGGTGCCGGCGGCGAGTTCGACGACGGTCGCGGGCCAGCCGGCGCGGGCGCGGGGGCTGTCGTCCAGACCGGCCAGCAGCCATTCCGCGGCGGCCTGGGGATAGTCGGGACGGCTGCGTTCGTAGTCTGCTGCGGTGGACCCGAATGAGCGGCCCAGCGACCGTCGTACCGACTCTTCCATGGTGCGGTGATGGTACGCGAGGACCCACGGCCGGGACGGTTTCGGGTCGGTCCGTCCCTGGACCGGCTCGAACCGGCTCGGACGGTCTCAGCGGGCCGGGCCGGGAGCGCCGCAGGTGGCGTCGACCAGGCGGACCAGAGCCACCGTCAGCGCCCGCGGACCGTCGGTGAGAGTGCCCGAGACGTGCGCGCCCGGCCGGGTGGTGGCGGTCATCACCAGATCGGCGTCGGCGAACCGTCTGGCCCGGGTGCAGTCTCGTACCGTGATGTCAACGACGACTTGACGGTCGGTGTCGGAGTGCAGACTGAGCGGCAGTCCGTGCGCGGTGGCGGCGAACGCGCTTCGGGAGGACGTGCCCAGCGAGGTGAGCACGACGTCCGGCGCGGACAGGCCGGAGCCGACCAGTCCGGTCAGCCGGAGAGTGGGCGCCCGGCCGGGAGTGCCGGGGGTATTCGAGCCGTCGACCCGGGCGGCGTGCTCGCCCGACCACCACAGGGTGAGTGAGCTGGGACGTCGGCCGCACAGTTCGGCATCGGACTCCAGTCCGCTGGTGTCGATCGTGCCGGTGACCGTGGTCCGCTTCCCGAACGGACTGCTGGCGACGGCGGTGTAGCGCGGTGCCGGTGCCCGTGCCGAGGTCGGTGCGGACTTCGGACCCGAGGACGGGCAGGCCAGCTCGAGACGAAGGACATACGCCAGGTCATCCGGCCGGCCGGATGACCGCGTCACCTGCCGGCTGCTCCGGTGGCGGGCACTGCCGGCTCGTCCGCAGCCGCGGCAGCCGGACGTCGATGCGCTCGACGGTGAGGGGATGGTCACCGAGGTTGTGCAGGACGACCAGTACCGACACGCAGGCGCGGTCGTCCGGCTCGTCTGCGCCGGAACTTGCCTGGGCGAACAGCCGGACCGGCTCGGTGTGCGCGATGCCGCCGGCCTGGCGGACCCACCAGATGGCCCCGCCGGCGCCACCGACCAAGCCGGCGACCAGCACCGCCACCAGTGGGACGAATCGACGGCGCCGGAGCCGGCGGCCGCCACCGCGACGGGGGCCGCCGGCGGTTTCCTCGACGCGTCCGTCGTCGAGGACCTCGAACGAGGGCTCGCGAAACGCCGCCATGGCGCGACGATACGGCGCGGAACCAGTGGTTTGTCCTGCTTGGGAAAGCTTTTCGTCGTACGCGATGACGCCGATCGAGAACCCACACGGGAAAACGGCCAACCGGAGCGCAGCGGTATTTTCCGGTCGTCGCGGAATCGTTCACGCGCGTGCCGAACAAGGCTGGGCGACAGGCGCACGTCGGCCGGGTTACCAAGCGCGCACCTTGGTGTCGCTTCGGTCCCGGGGAACCCGGGAGCCGAAGCGACCGCCCTCGAAGACGGGCTGGTCGTCGCGTGGGTACCCGGCCGGCGTGCACGTCTCGTGCAATCAGAAGTGGCACCGGAGTGCTTCTTCTGGTCCCACGGGACGTACTGCCTTTCTACGGCCTTCGTCCCGCGAAGGAAAGGGTCCGGCCAAGATCTTTACTTTCGGCGCGCAGTTCGACCCGGGCGCGTACGTCGGAGATCCGGCCGCTGCGAACGGCCCACACCACCGCCATCGCCGCGCCGGCGCAGACGGCGACGGCCAGCGCGGGCCGTCGGCCGGACGTGCGCGAACCGGTCTCGTCCACCGCGGTCGGCCGGGCGAACCGGAGGACCGGCCAGCCGTTCTCGGCGGCGATGCGGCGCAGCGCGCGGTCGGGGTTGACGGCGTACGGATGGCCCACGACCCGCAGCAGGGGGAGGTCGGTGATCGAGTCGGAGTACGCGTAGCACTCGTCCAGGTCGTAAGCGCGCTCGGCGGCCAGCTCACGGACGGCGGTCGCCTTGTTCTCTCCGTACGAATAGAAGTCGATCACCCCGGTGTACTTGCCGTCCTGAACTCTCATCCGGGTGGCGATCACCCGGTCGGCACCCAGGAGTTCACCGATCGGCTCGACGACCTCCTGCCCGGACGAGGAGACGATGACCACCTCGTGTCCGGCTGCCTGATGGTCGGCCATCAGCGCGACGGCCTCGGCGAACACCAGCGGGTCGACGACGTGGTGCAGCGCCTCGGCCACGATGTCCTTCACGCCCTGCACGTCCCACCCGGTGACGATGGCCGACAGGTAGGCCCGCATCTTCTCCATCTGCTCGTGGTCGGCGCCGCCGAGCAGGTAGACGAACTGTGCGTACGCCGACCGCAGCACGGCCCGTCGGTTGATGAGACCGCCGTTGTAGAACGGCCGGCTGAAGGCGAGCGTGCTCGACCTGGCCAGAATCGTCTTGTCCAGGTCGAAGAACGCCGCGACGCGGTGACCGTGGTCGGGCCGTTGCGGGTCTTCGTCGGGCATTCTCGGCAGGTCCTCGTCCGTCGTCGGTCGGGCTGTCGGGCGTTCGGGCCGGCAGCTGGGCCGTGCCGGGCCGGTCGGCGGTCGGCCATCCCAACCCTAGGTCCGCGCCGGGGAAGCCGGAATGGTCGGTGCGCAACGCTTCGCGGTCGAGCAGTGGTCTTTTCGGTAGCGGCCCCGGTCACCGGGCGATCGGCGTCCGGGCCCGACAAGGCGCGGGATTCCGGCACACGGCGGGTGATGTCCAGGGGATGGCGGGACTCCGTGGGACTCGGTGGGGATCATCGTGGGCGGCCTCGGCCTTTTCCCCACGAGGGTTTGGCGCGGCGGACACCCGTGAGACAAACTGAGTGTGAGCCCTCGTCCGAAGTTTGAGACGACCTCGGTGAGGGAAGCAGAAGCTCAGCGGCTGACCCCCTCGCCGCTGGTGCCGGCCCAGCTCGCCGAGCGCGCTGAGGCCAGGGACAGCCCCCGCTCTCCCCCCCGGCGGGGGCTGTCGCCTGTGTAGCTTGTGTCGTCTGCTCTAGTGCCCGGCGCGCACCCTCGCGAACCCTCCGAGTTTCCGCGCTCGCCCCTGCCGTTTCCCGGTTGTTTTCCACACCGACGTGATCGGTGGGGCAGTCCACAGGCGTGGTTCGGGCCCGCTCGCCGCACTCGGCGGCGAGGCATCGTGAGTGCCTTCCGACCGCTCTTCGCCCTTCTGTGGCTGGTTCGAAAGGTTCTTCATGTCTGGACTCGTGCCCGGGCCGCGGCCAGTCGTCGCGACGGCCGACGAACTCCTCCTCGACGATCTCGTCCGCCTCGCCACCGCGGCCGGCGCCGGGTTGGAGGTGGCGGCCGATGCCGGGATGGCGCGCCGGCTGTGGCCGGCGGCGCCCCTCGTCCTCGTCGGCGCCGACCTGGTGGCCGATCTCGTCCGTGCGAGCCCGCCACGTCGCCCGGACGTGGTCGTGGTCGGCCACACGCTGGACAGCCGAGGGTTGTGGCAGGGCGCGGTCGAGCTGGGCGCCGAGCATGTCCTCCAGCTCCCCGACGCGGAGCAGTGGATCGTTCATCGGCTGGCCGACGCCGCCGAGGGTGCGGGGCGGTCGGCGGTCGTGGTCGGCGTGGTGGGCGGACGCGGCGGTGCGGGAGCTTCCACGCTCGCCGCTGCCCTGGCGGTGACGGCAGCCGGCCGCGGTGTACGAAGTCTCCTGGTCGACGGCGATCCGCTCGGTGGTGGCATCGAGCTGATCCTCGGCGGTGAGGACTGCACGGGTATGCGATGGCCGGAGCTGGTGGCGACCGAGGGGAGGGTGAGCGCGGGTGCCCTACGATCCGCGCTGCCCCGCGTCGACGATCTGGTGGTGCTGTCCTGGGACCGCGGTGACCTGCTCACCATCCCGCGCGCGGCGATGCGATCGGTGCTCAACGCGGCCGGGCGCGGGGGCGACCTCGTGGTGGTCGACCTGCCCCGGCACGTCGACGAGGCCACCGAGGCGGCATTGGCGCAGTGCACCCTCGCGCTGCTGGTCGTCCCCGCCGAGGTGCGTGCCGTCGCGGCAGCCGCGCGGGTGCGGTCGGCCATCGGCGCGTTGGTGTCCGACCTTCGGTTGGTGGTGCGCGGGCCGTCACCGGCGGGGCTGGACGGTGAGGTGGTGGCCGCGGCGCTGGAGCTTCCGCTGGTCGGTGAGCTCGCGCCCGAGCCCCGGCTGGACGTGATGCTCGAACACGGCGAGCCGCCCGGTCGCCGTGGCAAGGGCCCGCTCGCGACGTTGTGCCGGCGGCTGCTGGCCGACCTGGGCATCGACGGGGCCCGGCTGGCCGCGCCGTCGGCGCAGGGGGACCGGGGGGACCGGGGGGACCGGGGAGCACAGCCGGCGGCGGACCTCGACGCGCGGCCCGGCCGCCGGGCGCGCCAGGACCGCCGGGCCCGTCGGAACGGAACGGCCGCATGAGCGGGGCCGCGACCGCCGCACCGGTCGACCAGGCTTTGCTCGACCGGGTTCGCCAGGTGCTGGCCCAGCAGTCGGCCGACCCGACACCGGCCAGGGTGGCCGCCGCCCTCGGGGCGGACGGCCGGATTCTCGGTGACGCCGCCGTCCTGCGCATCGTGGAGACGCTGCGCCGCGAGCTCGCGGGCGCCGGTCCCCTCGAGGGGCTTCTCGCCGATCCCGCCGTGACCGACGTCCTGGTCCAGGGTGCGCGTCGGGTGTGGGTCGATCGCGGTGCCGGCCTCGAACTCACCGACGTCGCCTTCGCCGACGAGGCCGCCGTACGCCGGCTCGCCCAGCGCCTGGCCGGCAGTGCGGGACGCCGGCTCGACGACGCGACCCCGTTCGTGGACGCCCGGCTCGCCGACGGCACGCGTCTGCACGCCGTGCTGGCGCCGGTGTCCACCCGTGGCACCTGCATCTCGCTGCGGGTGCCGCGCCGGCGGGTGTTCACCGTCGAGGAGCTGGTGGCCGAGGGATCGGTACCGGACGAGGGCGCGCATCTGCTCAGCAGGCTCGTCAAGGCCAGGTTGGCGTTCCTCGTCTCGGGAGGCACCGGCGTCGGGAAGACCACACTGCTGGCCGCCCTGCTGTCGCTGGTCCCGGCGTCCGACCGGCTGGTTCTGGTGGAGGACTCGGGGGAGCTTGCCCCCGACCACCCGAACGTCGTCGCGCTGGAGGCGCGCCCGGCCAACCTCGAGGGCGCGGGGGAGATCACCGTTCGTACGTTGGTGCGCCAGGCCCTGCGGATGCGGCCCGATCGGCTGGTCGTCGGTGAGGTCAGGGGCGCAGAGGTGGTCGACCTGTTGGCGGCCCTCAACACCGGCCATGAAGGCGGCTGCGGCACCCTGCACGCCAACTCGGCCGCGGAGGTGCCGGCGCGGATCGAGGCGCTCGGGGTCGCCGCCGGGCTGGGCCGGGCCGCCGTGCACAGCCAGCTGGCCGCGGCTGTCGACGTGGACGTGCATCTGGTTCGCGGGCGCGACGGTCGCCGCCGGGTGGGCGAGGTCTGCGTGTTCGAACGCCAGCCCACCGGTCTGGTGGCCGCGGTGTCCGCGGTGCGGTTCGACGCCGACGGCGAGGTGCGGGTCGGTCCGGGTCTGCCCAGGCTGCGCCGGCTGCTGACCAGGCGAGACGTCGGTGACCGTGGCGGTGCGCGATGAGCTACGGCGTACTGCTCGCCGCCGGCCTGGTCGGTCTCGCCGTCGCGGTGAGCCTGCCCGCGCCGCCGAGCAACCTGTTGCGCCGGCTGTGTGCGGACACGTCCGTGCCCATACCTCCTGCCGGCAGAGGCCGGCCGGGGAACGCCGGCGCCGGCGTCGGTCCAGTCCCGAGCGGCCGGCGGACCCTCGGCCGGGGCGCCGGTCCGCTCCGGGCCCTTGTTCGCCGGCTCGGCGTCGTGGTGTCCCGGCGGAAGGACGTGCGCAGGCGGAGGGCGGCCCTGTGGGAGGCGACGGAGACCGTCGCCGCCGAGCTCCGCGCCGGCCGCAGCGCCGACCAGGCACTTGCTGCCGGGGCGAGCGTGCTGCCCGACCTCGCAGCGGCCGCGGCGGTGAGCAGGATGGGCGGTGACGTGCCCGCGGCTCTGCGCGCGGTGCACGCGCCGGGAGCGGAGCACCTGCGGCGACTGGCCGTGGCGTGGTCGGTCGCCGGGAGCACCGGCGCCGGTCTGGCCGCCGTTCTGGAGCGGATCGCCCGCGGCATGCGGGCCGAGGAACGTCTCCGGGAGGAGGTGGCCGCGACCCTGGCCGCACCTCGGGCCACCGCCCGGATGCTTGCCGTCATGCCCCTGGTGGGCTTGGCCCTCGGTGCGGGGGTCGGCGCCAACCCGTTGACGTTCCTCTTCCGAACTCCCTACGGCCTGGGCTGCCTGGTGCTGGGCACGCTTCTCGCCGCTGCCGGAGTGTGGTGGGTCGAGCGCCTGGCAGGGCGCGCGGAGGGTCAGCCGTGAGCTTCCTGGCCGCCGCTCTGGTCGGCCTTGCGGTCGCGATGTGGGCCGGTCCGGCGACGGCTCGCCGGCGCCTGGATCACATTCGTCCCCGGCTTCCGATGTCCCGTGCACATCTGTCCCGTGCGCATCCGCCGGCACCCGGAAACGAGCGGCGGAACCAGTTGCTCGCTGCCGCGCTCGCCGGCTGCGCGGTCGCGGTGGTCGTGGGTGGTGTGATCGGACCCGTCCTCGGTGCGGCCGTGGCCTTCGTGGTGCCGTGGGTGCTGGGCCGGCTGGAGCCCCGGGCGGTGCGCCGTCGCCGGGAACAACTCGTCGCGGACCTGCCCTTCGTGGCCGACCTGCTGGCCGGCTGCCTGCGGGCCGGAAGTTCACCGCAGCGGGCGATCGAGGCCATCGCGGTGGAACTCGACGGGCCGACGGGGAGTGCGCTCGGGCAGGTGGCCACGGCGTTCCGGCTCGGTGCGAACGCCCGGACGGCGTGGGCGGGCTTCCTCGCCGAGGACGCGCTGGCGTCGTTCGGGCGGGCAATGGTGCGGGTCTGGGACTCCGGTGCACCACTGGCAACCACCCTCGACCGGCTGGCCGACGACGCCCGCGCCACCCTCCGGTCACGAAACGACCAGCGCGCCCGAACGGTCGGGGTGCACGCCGCCGCGCCGCTGGGGTTGTGCTTCCTCCCCGCCTTCGTCCTGGTGGGGATCGTCCCACTGGTCGCGGGTGCGGTGGACACCTTCCTGCGTTGACTTCTCCGCCTGTCGTCGAGCATCCCGGCGGGTGCCGTCGCCCCCTGCGAGAAGGCACTCTCCGGCCATGGGTGTGGCCATCGCAGGGGGCCGCACGTCAACCTGTCCTTGCGCGGGACGGACCTCGAATCGTACACCGCGCGAGCCGGGTGATCAGTGCTCCTAGGTTCCTGAATCCCTGTCCTGGTTGGAGATTCGTCCACAGGAAGGCCGTCGGCCGAGTTGTCCTCAGGGCCTGATGAGAGGGCGCGGCGGCAGACGCCTTTCCAGCATTGTCGATGCATCGCCTCGCACATCGGGGCGCCGGACCGGCCGGTCGCCGGAACTCCTGGAGGTACGTATGCGCAAGGTGCGCCGGATCGCTCGCCCGGACGAGCGGGGCATGACGACGGCGGAGTACGCCGTGGGCACCGTGGCCGCGGCCAGCTTCGCCGGTCTGCTGATCAAGCTGCTGACGAGTTCGGAAGTGCAGCAGTTGTTGATGAAGCTCGTCAAGGCCGCGTTGAGCCTGGCGGGCTGACCGCGGTGGCCGGCCCGCCTGGCGAGCCGGGCGGGCCGGCCACCCGGCAGTGAGGCGAGGAGCGGCGGCGTGTCGCGGGTTCGTGGTGCCGAAGCAGGAGGCGTCGGCGGTGTCGGAGTGGAGGCGTTCGTGGTCCCGGAGCGACGGCAGCGGAGGAGAGGCGAAGGAGTCGTGAAGGTGCAGGCGAGGTTGCGCGGCCAGGCGGGCATGGTGACGGCCGAGACGGCGGTGGCGCTGACCGCACTGGTCGCGGTGACGCTGGGAATGACCTGGGTGGTCGCGGTGGTCGGGATCCAGGCCCGGTGCGTGGACGCCGCGCGTAACACCGCACGTGCCGTGGCGCGTGGCGAGTCCATCGCCGCCGGTCAGGAGGAGGGACGGCGCAGTGCGCCCGAGGGTGCACGGATCACCGTGCGCCGCGGTGGCGGGATCGCGAGCGTCGAGGTGGCCGCGGACGCCAGGCCGTCCTGGCCGATGCTGTCCCGACTGCCGGCGATCACCGTCGGCGGGCACGCGGTCGTCGCGCTCGAACCGGGCGTCTCCTGACATGGCGGCGAGGGCGGTTCAGGACAAGGCCCGCGACGTGACCCGCGACATGACCCAGAACCGGGCGCGGGACGTGGCAGAGGCGGACCCGTCCAGGGCGCAGGCGTTCCGTCGCGGGCGGGAACGCGGCAGCGGCGGCGTCTGGACGCTGGCAGCAGCCGCGATCGTGGTGATGGCAGCGGTCGTGTCGACGACGATGGTCGCCGTTGTCGGTGCCGGACGCAGGGCGGACACCGCGGCTGATCTGGCGGCGTTGTCGGCCGCGGCGGTTCGCCCGGACCAACTCGGCTCCGCCTGTGCGATCGCCGGCCGGATCGCGGTCGCACACCGGGCGCGGCTGGTGGCCTGTGTGGTGGAAGGGAACGAGGTGGACGTCACCGTGGAGGCGTACCCCGCCGCGCCGGGAGGGGAGCTGTTCGTCGTGCGGGCCCGAGCGCGCGCCGGCCCGACCATCCAGCCGCCCTGAACGAAGTCGGGCGGTCAGGGCATGGGGTCCTGGCGGACCCCGTGACGAGGCTCGTGGGCCGGGGAAGCGGCCCGGTTGGTGTAGCCGCCGGGGTCGGTGCGGCCTCCGGTGTCTTGCGGGCCACCCGCGTCGCCGGGCCGGCCGGCCTCACCCGGCGGGTAGTCACGAGTGCCGTGCTCGGTCGGCCCGCCCGAGGCGGTGCCGGATTCGCGGCGCCCCGACGAGGGTCCACTGTCGGCCGACTGATGCGGCGCGGTCCCGCCCGCCTGCCGGCCCGGCTCGCCCGAGCCGGATCCGAGCTCGCCGCCCGTGGAGGACCCGCCGCCGGCAACCGCACCGGTGCCGTCGGCCGACCTCTGGCGCAGCTCCTTCAGCTCCCGCTGGCGGGTGCGCCACCGTTTGATGCCGACCACCAGGCACCAGGCTCCGAACGCGGCGGCGATCGTGACGCCGACCCCGATGAAGAAGAACGTGGAGGTGGAACTCTCGATCCGCAGTGGCCCCAGCTCGACGGCGGTCGGCTGACCGCCGCCCACCGCGATTCCCACCGCGGCGGCGACCAGCACCAGCACCAGAATGACTCCGACGACGATCATGTGCCGTCATCTCCTTCGACAGACCGGGCCTCGCGCGGCGCCCCGTTGAGCAGAACATCCAGCAGCCGAACAGCACCGGACTTGTCGAGCGGGTTGTTGCCGTTTCCGCACTTCGGGGAGTGTACGCATGATGGGCAGCCGTCGCCGCAATGACAAGCCGCGATCGCGTCGCGTGTCGCCGCGAGCCACTCGGCGGCCGCGGTGAAGCCGCGCTCGGCGAATCCCGCACCGCCGGGGTGGCCGTCGTAGACGAACACCGTCATCCGGCCGGTGTCCGGGTGCAGTGCGGTGGAGACGCCACCGACGTCCCAGCGGTCGCAGGTGGCGAAGAGCGGCAGCAGGCCGATGGCCGCGTGCTCGGCGGCGTGCGCGGCGCCGCCGACGTCAGTGCGGCGAAGCCCGGCCTCCGCGAGCTGGTAGTCCGACACCGTCCACCAGACGGCTCTGGTCTGCAGTGTGCGGGGCGGAAGGTTCAGTGGCACCTCACCGAGTACCTCTCCGCTGACCAGCCTCCGGCGCAGGTAGGCCACGACGCGGTTCTCCACCTTCACCGCCCCGAAGTCGAGGGTCGCGTCCCCCCACTTCTCGCTGCGTTCGCTCTCCAGCACCTCGATGTCGGTGATCTCGCGGGCGGTCGTGGAGTAGTCGGGCTCGGCGCGTTCGACCAGGGCGACGGCGGCTTCGAGGTCGAGGTGGTCCACCACGTACGTCGCCCCCTGATGGAGGTAGACCGCGCCGTCGTGCACCGATGTGTGTGCCGCACCCGCGTCGACCGTCCCGAGCAGCCGCCCGGTCGACGCCTCGACGACGCGTACCAACTGCCCGTCCACCGAACGGATGTCGGCCAGGTCGCAGGCGCGGCCGCGGCGGGTCCAGAACCACCCGTGCGGGCGCCGGCGCACCATGCCCTCCGCCTCCAGAGCCTGCAGCGCGGCGGGCGCGGAGGGCCCGAAGCGGTCGATCTCGGCGTCGGTGATGGGGAGTTCGGAGGCGGCCGCCGCCAGGTGGGGCTTGACGACGTACGGGTTGTCCGGGTCCAGCACGGTCGCCTCGACCGGCGGGCCGAACACCGCGTCCGGGTGCTGCACAAGGTAGGTGTCCAGCGGGTCGTCCCGGGCGACGAAGACGGCGAGCGCGCCCTGCCCGTCGCGGCCGGCACGTCCCGCCTGTTGCCACAGCGAGGCGCGGGTGCCCGGGTAGCCGGCGACCAGCACGGCGTCCAGTCCGGCGATGTCCACACCGAGCTCGAGCGCGTTCGTCGCCGCGACGCCGAGCAGCCTGCGGTTCTGCAGGGCGCGTTCGAGGGCCCGGCGCTCCTCGGGCAGGTATCCCGCGCGGTAGGCCGCGACCCGGGAGGGAAGCTCGGGGGCGACCTCGGCGAGGTGCTCGCGGGCCTGGACCGCGACCACTTCCGCGCCGCGCCGGGAGCGGATGAACGCGACCGTTCGTACGCCGTCGGCCACCAGGTCGGCGAGCAGGTCGGCCGTCTCCGCGGTCGCGCTGCGGCGGACCGGCGCGCCTCCCTCGCCGGTGAGCCGGGTGAACGGCGGCTCCCACAACGCGAACGCCAGTCCGCCGTGCGGTGAGGCGTCCTCGGCCACCGCGCGCACCGGCACACCGGTCAGCCGGGCTGCCGAACTCGCCGGTTCGGACACGGTCGCCGAGGCGAGCACGAACGTGGGGTCGGCGCCGTAGTGCGCCACGATCCGGCGCAGCCGGCGCAGCACCTGCGCGACATGGGAGCCGAACACGCCGCGGTAGTGGTGGCATTCGTCGACGACGACATACCGCAGCGAACCCAGGAACCTCGCCCACCGGGCGTGGGCGGGCAGAATCGACCGGTGCAGCATGTCGGGGTTGGTCAGGATGTACGCGGCGTAGTCGCGGGCCCAGTCCCGTTCCTCCCACCTGCTGTCGCCGTCGCACGTCGTGGCGAGCGCCTCCTCGCCGGCCAGCTCGCTCACGGCGCGGAACTGGTCGGCGGCCAGCGCCTTGGTCGGGGAGAGGTACAACGCGGTACCGGCGCGGCGGCGGGTGGTCTCCCCGTCCGGGTCGGCGAGGATCTCGCTGAGCACCGGCAACAGGTAGCCGAGCGACTTGCCGGAGGCGGTTCCGGTGGCCAGCACGACGTGCTCGCCGTCGTGGGCCAGCTGCGCGGCGAGTGCCTGGTGGGTCCAGGGACGGTGGATGCCGTAGGCGGCGAGCCGGGCGAGGACCTGTCGCGGCACCCAGGAGGGCCAGTCGACCGTACGCCCCGGCCGGGCAGGCACGTGCTCGACATGGGTCACGCGTTCGGCGCGGCCGGACCCGAGCGTGAGCCGGTCCAGCAGGGCGGCGGGGTCGGTGGCCCGCCCCGCATGCGCGCCTCGTCCTCGCGTGGGACGCTCCTCGGCGGGGCGTTCCTGGGTGGGGACGCCCGGAGCGAGACGGTCCTGGGCGGATGCGTCGGACGGCTGGGAACGGGACGGCCGGCTGAATGACACGAAGGACAGTGTCACACCGTCCCACCGACAAGGCGTGCCCAAGGCTTCGCACAGGCGGCACAGGAAGGCACCCGCGGCGACGGAACACCCCGCAGATCACCGGGCGGACGCCGGGCGACTGCAGGGTAGGCCGGCGCCGACGCGAGCGGGCCGACTCGCGCGGGGGGTAGCCCGGTGCTGTCGTGCGATCACACCAGGTGATTGAATTCCCATCAGGGGCCGGTCCGTCGGAATGGTAGTGCTGGAGGAGCTTGTGGATCTATCCCTCTCGAACCGCGCCGCAGGTGACCACATCGTGGTCGAGGTCGGCGGTGAGATCGACGTCTACACCGCGCCCAGGCTCAGAGAACACGTGGTCGACCTGGTCGAGGCCGGTCACTACGACCTGGTGGTCGATCTTGAGGGCGTCGACTTCCTGGACTCGACCGGGTTGGGGGTGCTGGTCGGCGGGTTGAAGCGGGTGCGCTCCCACGAAGGAAGCCTGCAGATCGTGTGCACCCAGGAACGCCTGCTGAAGATATTCCGAATCACCGGGTTGACGAAGGTCTTCCCGATCCATGACACCGTCGCCGAGGCGGTGATGCCGACCGTTCGATAGGGAGTCGGGAGGGGCCCGGCCGGTGGCTCTGGCCGGGCGCCGGGTCACCCCGGGGCCCGGTCGCCCGGGACGTACCGTTGGAGCGGTGAGTTCGGCGGGTCGGGTGAGGTCGACGAGCCGTACGACGGTCGTCGTCACCCGTCTCGCCGGCGCTCCCAGGCCACACCGCTTCCGCCCCGACTCGCCGGGGCCCGCGTCGTGGTGAGTGGGGGCGGGCACTGTAGACTCCGGCGCGCCCCGGGATTCCATCCGGTGGCGCCAGTTGTCCGCGCGCCTGTCTACGATGCCGGTCGGTACCGACACCGTCGCGGGAGATGGAGCGCTGGACCGGGGACCACAACGAATCCACGGCCGGCCGGAACGGCGTTCGTGCGCACGCCCGAGTGCGCACGAAGGTCCGGACCGGACCGGAAATGGCCAGGTCTTCGATCCTGACGCCCCGTCTCGCGTACGCCGATGTCGGGGCGCACATCAACGGGATCGACATCGAGGGGTCGTCGTAGCCCCTGTCAAGGAGGACGAATGTCCGCGTTCCTACTCGCTGCCGAGGGGGAACCTGTCTCGCTCACCGGCGGCAACCTGACGTACGTCGCCATCGTCGCGGGGATCGGCGTGATCGCGCTCGTGATGGCAGCGGTCTTCCGCCGTGAGGTTCTCGCGGCCGGTGACGGCACCGCCAACATGCAGACCATCGCCCGAGGTGTCCAGGAGGGCGCCTCCGCCTACCTCAACCGGCAGTTCCGGACGCTGGGCATCTTCGCCATCCTGGTGTTCTTGTTGCTGTTCGTTCTCCCAGGCGACGCGAACGTCCGAATCGGGCGTTCCATCTTCTTCCTGGTCGGCGCGGTCTTCTCCGCCCTGATCGGTTACATGGGCATGTGGCTCGCCGTGCGGGCCAACGTGCGGGTGGCCGCCGCCGCCCGCGACCAGGGCCGCGACCCGGCGATGCGGGTGGCGTTCCGTACCGGCGGCACGGTCGGCATGGCCACCGTCGGGCTCGGCCTGTTCGGCGCCGCCCTGGTGGTGCTCATCTACCGCGGCGACGCGCCGAGCGTGCTGGAGGGCTTCGGCTTCGGTGCCGCCCTGCTGGCGATGTTCATGCGGGTCGGCGGCGGCATCTTCACCAAGGCCGCCGACGTCGGCGCCGACCTGGTGGGCAAGGTCGAGCAGAACATCCCCGAGGACGACCCCCGCAACGCAGCGACCATCGCGGACAACGTGGGCGACAACGTCGGTGACTGCGCGGGCATGGCGGCCGACCTGTTCGAGTCGTACGCCGTGATGCTCGTCGCGGCGCTCATCCTCGGCAAGGCGGCGTTCGGCTCCCAGGGCCTGGTCTTCCCGCTGATCGTCCCGGCGATCGGCGCGCTCACCGCCGTGGTCGGCGTCTACATCACCAAGCCGCGCGGCGGCGAGAACGGCCTGTCCACGATCAACCGCAGCTTCTACGTCTCGGCCGCGTTGTCCGCGGTGCTGTGTGCGATCGCGGCGTTCATGTACCTCCCGTCGTCGTTCGACGGACTCTCCGGTGTGTCGGCGAACATCGCCAAGCACAGCGGCGACCCCCGGCTGATCGCCACCGGCGCCGTGATCCTCGGCATCGTGCTGGCTGCGGTGATCCTCTCGCTGACCGGCTACTTCACCGGCACCGAGCACCGCCCGGTCAAGGACGTCGGCAAGACGTCGTTGACAGGTGCCGCCACCGTCATCCTGTCCGGCTTCGCGCTGGGCCTGGAGTCCGCGGTCTACACCGCCCTGGTGATCGGGGCCGCGGTCTACGCCGCGTTCCTGATCGGCGGCGGCTCGGTCATCGTCTCGCTGTTCGCGATCGCACTGGCCGGCTGCGGTCTGCTCACCACCGTCGGCGTGATCGTCGCGATGGACACCTTCGGCCCGGTGAGCGACAACGCGCAGGGCATCGCGGAGATGTCGGGCGACGTCGACGGCGAGGGCGCGCAGATCCTCACCGAGCTCGACGCGGTGGGCAACACCACCAAGGCGATCACCAAGGGCATCGCGATCGCGACCGCCGTACTCGCCGCGACGGCGCTGTTCGGTTCGTTCAACGACGCTGTCACCAACGCGCTGGCGTCCGCGGGCTCGCAGGCGGCGGCGACGACCACCGCTTTCCTGCGTACGGTCGACTCGCCGAACGTCCTGGTCGGCCTGATCATCGGCGCGTCGGTGGTGTTCCTCTTCTCCGGCCTCGCGGTGAGCGCGGTCGGCCGGGCCGCCGGCGCCGTGGTGTTCGAGGTGCGCCGGCAGTTCCGGGAGATCCCCGGGATCATGGAGGGCACCGGCAAGCCGGAGTACGGCCGGGTGGTCGACATCTGCACCCGTGACTCCCTGAACGAGCTCGCCACCCCGGGTCTGCTCGCGGCGATGGCGCCGATCGCGGTCGGCTTCGGCCTCGGTGTCGGGCCGCTGGCGGGTTACCTCGCCGGTGCGATCGCCGCCGGAACGCTGATGGCGATCCTGCTGGCCAACTCCGGTGGGTCGTGGGACAACGCCAAGAAGCTGGTCGAGGACGGCACGCACGGCGGCAAGGGTTCGCAGGCGCACGAGGCGACCGTCATCGGTGACACCGTGGGTGACCCGTTCAAGGACACCGCGGGCCCGGCGATCAACCCGCTGATCAAGGTGATGAACCTCGTCGCCGTCCTGATCGCCCCGGCCGTGGTCCAGCTGTCGGTCGGCGACAGCGCCAACACCCCGCTCCGGATCGGCATCGCCGTCGCCGCAGTAGTGGTCGTGGTGGTCGCGGTCACGATCTCCAAGCGCCGCCCGGTCGCGATCGGTGCGGAGCAGGAGGAGAACCGGCAGACGGCCAACGTCGCCTGACCGATCCAGCACATCAGGTCGGAGCGATCCGTCCCGCTACGAAAAGCCTCGGCCACCGGCGCGTCACGCGTCGGTGGCCGAGGCTTCTTCGTGCGTGCGCGCGGACCTGGAGATTCACTGGCTGACTCCGCTCGGCATGCCCACCTGAACTCGTTGTCGGCGGCCACCGGCAGGATGGACGGATGTTCGAACTGTCCGAGGACGTTCTCGCTCGCCTGCGTTCCCACCTGGCCGCCGTCGGCTACACCGTCGACGGCGTACGCGAGCGGCTGGGCCCGGTCGCGCACGCGGCGCTGCACCGCAACGAGACCACGCCCGGCGTGCGCGCGACCGACGGCGGCGACCCGCTGGACACGCTGATCCGGCTGTGGCTGCTGCAGCGACCGGTCCCCGCGGACCGGGCCGAGAGCGCCCTGCCCGGACTCCTCGAACCGCTGGTGACGGCCGGCCTTCTCGGCGCTGCCGCGGGTGAAGCCGGCGGAGCCGGCGCAACCGGCGGCCAGGTGCGCGCCCTGGTCGACGTCCGCCCGTACGGCGCGACCGGCGGACCCGGCCTGGAGCAGTCGGCCGCCGACCAGGACTGGTGGGTGGTCGCCGACCTGACGCCCGGCCTGGACGGAGCACGCCCCGCCGTGACCGCCGACCACGTGCTCGGCGTGAACAGCGCGGCAAGCACGCTGGCCCAGTTGACCGTACGCCGGCCGGCCGGGCGGGCACTCGACCTCGGCACCGGCTGCGGCGTCCAGGCCCTCCACCTATCCGGGCACGTAAGCCAGGTCGTCGGCACCGACGTCAACCCGCGGGCGCTGGCCCTGGCCCGGCTCACCGGTGCGCTCAACGGCTTCGACTGGGACCTGCGCGAGGGCAGCCTGTTCGAGCCGGTGCGAGGCGAGACGTTCGACCTGGTGGTGTCCAACCCGCCGTTCGTGATCTCCCCGCGCGGAGGGCTGACCTACCGCGACAGCGGGCTGGCCGGGGACGAGGTGTGCCGGCGGATCGTGACCCAGGCGCCGGGCTTCCTCGCCGACGGCGGTGTCTGCCAGATCCTGGCCAACTGGCTGCACGTGCGTGGGGAGGACTGGCGCGACCGGCTGGGCGACTGGCTCACCGACTCGGGCGCGAATTCCGGCGCCGGGGCCGACTGCGACGCCTGGGTGGTGCAACGGGAGGTGTCCGACCCGGCGGAGTACGTCGAGCTGTGGCTGAAGGACGCGGGCGTGCACGGGACGCCCGAGTACGCGCGACGGTACGAAGACTGGCTGGCGTGGTTCGACGCGCAGGACGCGGAGGGGGTCGGATTCGGCTGGATCACCCTCCGCCGCAACGCCGGGTCGCGGCCCGGCGGCCCGGCGACCGTGCTGGAGGAGTGGCCGCACCCGGTCGAACAGCCGCTCGGTGCGGAGGTCGGCCGTTGGCTGGACGCGGTGGACCGCCTGGACGCGTACGCCGACGACACCGCACTGCTCGGTGCCCGGCTGCGGGTGGATCCCGACGTCGACCAGGAGCAGCTCGGCCGGCCGGGCGCCGCCGACCCCGAACACGTCGTCCTCCGGCAGCGGCGGGGCATGCGCCGGGCGGTCGCGGTGGACACCGCGGAGGGCGGGTTCGTCGGCGCCTGCGACGGCGAGCTCACGGTCGGGCAGATCTGCGACGCGCTGGCGACCCTGCTGGGGGAGGAGCCGGCGCGGATGCGGGGCCGCCTGTTGCCGCGCGCCAGGGAGCTGTACGCCGAGGGGTACCTGCACGACGCAGCCCCGGAGGCGGGCTCGGCGTGAACCCGTACCCACCGGGCCGAAACGTGACGTTCCGCGCCCCGACACCCGGCCCGAACCAGAAACCGGGGGTTGCAACGCGACGTTCACCACGTACTCTCACTCTTCGGGTCGAGCCGCCCAGAGCCCGCGGTCGTCGGTTCCGGCATCGCCGGGCAACGCTTCGGAGGCACCCGCGAAACAGTTCGGGGCGTCGTACGGTTACCGTCTAGCGGGCCGGATCGCCCGCGCAGGCCGACTCGGCCCGATTCGGCTCGTTCCGCCATTCGCAAAGCACCGGAAACACCCCAAGGCTGATCCACAAGACAGACCAAGCCAGACCAAGACAGACAAGGACAGGCAGGAGAGGTACACAGTGCCCGCCAAGAAGGCCTCCACCCCGAGCGAGGGTCCCCGGCTCGTCATCGTCGAGTCGCCTGCCAAGGCGAAGACGATCGCCGGCTATCTCGGTCGCGGCTACGTCGTGGAGTCGAGCGTGGGCCACATCCGCGACCTGCCCGGCGGCGCCGCCGAGGTGCCCGCCAAGTACAAGAAGGAGCCGTGGGCCCGGCTCGGCGTCAACGTCGACGAGGGGTTCGCCCCGCTCTACGTCGTGCCCGCCGACAAGAAGCCCACTCTGCGGCGCCTGAAGGACCTGATGTCCGACGCCGGCGCGGTCTACCTCGCGACGGACGAGGACCGTGAGGGCGAGGCCATCGCCTGGCACCTGTTGGACGAGCTGAAGCCGAAGGTTCCGGTGCACCGGATGGTCTTCCACGAGATCACGCCGGAGGCCATCAACCAGGCGGTGAGCAACCCCCGCCAGATCAACGACAACCTGGTCGACGCGCAGGAGACCCGGCGGATCCTGGACCGGCTGTACGGCTACGAGGTCTCGCCGGTCCTGTGGAAGAAGGTCATGCCGCGCCTGTCCGCGGGCAGGGTGCAGAGCGTGGCCACCCGGATGGTGGTCGACCGGGAGCGGGAGCGCATCGCGTTCCGCACCGCGACCTACTGGGACCTGGTCGCCGAGCTGGACGCCGGTGAGACCAAGGACCCGCGGGCGGTGACGGTCCGGCTGGTCAACCTCGACGGCCGCCGGGTGGCGCAGGGCCGCGACTTCGCCTCCGACGGGACGCTGAAGCCGGCCGCGCGCGACACCGTGGTGCACCTGGACCAGGCGCAGGCCGACGCGCTGAAGGCCGGCCTGGGCGAGTCGACGTTCGCCGTGCGCGGCGTGGAGTCCAAGCCGTACCGCCGTTCCCCGTATGCGCCGTTCCGTACGACCACGCTGCAGCAGGAGGCGGCCCGCAAGCTCGGCTTCGGCGCGGCCCGCACCATGCAGGTCGCCCAGCGGCTGTACGAGAACGGCCACATCACCTACATGCGTACCGACTCCATCACGCTGTCGGAGACCGCGGTCACCGCTGCGCGTACCCAGGTCAGGCAGCTGTTCGGGGCGGACTACCTGCCGGAGAAGCCGCGGGTCTACCAGAGCAAGGTGAAGAACGCACAGGAGGCGCACGAGGCGATCCGGCCCTCCGGCGACCGCTTCCGTACGCCCGCCGAGACGGGCCTGCGCGGTGACGAGTTCCGGCTGTACGAGCTGATCTGGATGCGCACGGTGGCTTCCCAGATGCGCGACGCCGAAGGTCGCAGCGTCACCCTGCGGGTGGGTGCCCGCACCGCCGACGGGCGCGACGCGGAGTTCACCGCGTCCGGCAAGGTCATCACGTTCCACGGGTTCCTCAAGGCCTATGTCGAGGGCGTGGACGACGCGAGCACCGAGACCGACTCCGCCGAGCGGCGGCTGCCCGACGTGGTGGAGGGCGACACGCTGGTGGCGACCCGGATCGACGCCGACGGGCACGAGACGAAGCCGCCGGCGCGCTACACCGAGGCCACGCTGGTCCGCGAGCTGGAAGAGCGCGAGATCGGCCGGCCGTCGACGTACGCCTCGATCCTCGGCACCATCCTCGGCCGCGGCTACATCTACAAGAAGGGCCAGGCGCTGGTCCCGACGTGGGTGGCGTTCGCGGTGGTGCGGCTGCTGGAGGAGCACTTCGCCCACTTGGTCGACTACAACTTCACCGCGAGCATGGAGGACGCGCTCGACGAGATCGCGCGGGGCGGGTCGGACATGCAGACCTGGCTGGCGCGGTTCTACTTCGGCGCGCCCGGCGAGGGTACGGCCAACGGCGGCGGTGCGCCCGGCGGCCCGGCCGGCACAGGCAACGGCGTCGCTTTGCAGTCCGACGGGCTGAAGTCCCTGGTCACCGAGCTCGGGGAGATCGACGCCCGGGAGATCTCGACGTTCCCTATCGGTGACAACGGCACCGGCCCGATCGTGATCCGGGTCGGCCGCTACGGCCCGTACGTCGAGGACGCCGAGGGCAACCGCGCCAACGTGCCCGAGGACCTGCCGCCGGACGAGCTGACCCTGGACAAGGCGAAGGAGCTGCTCACCCAGCCTGCCGGGCTCGAGCGCGAGCTGGGCATCGACCCGGAGACGGGTCACCCGGTGGTGGCGAAGGCGGGCCGGTTCGGTCCGTACGTCACCGAGGTGCTGCCCGAGGACGCCCCGAAGAACGCCAAGCCGCGCACCGCGTCGCTGTTCAAGTCGATGAACCTCGACACCGTCTCCTTCGAGGAGGCGCTACGGCTGCTGTCGCTGCCCCGGTCGCTGGGCGAGGACCCGGAGGGCGGCGAGGAGATCGTCGCGCTGAACGGCCGTTACGGCCCGTACGTCAAGAAGGGGACCGACTCGCGTTCGCTCGGGTCGGAGGAGGAGCTGTTCACCGTCACCCTGGAACAGGCGGTCGAGCTGTTCAAGCAGCCGAAGGCGCGTGGCCGCCGGGCCGCCGCCGCTCCGCTGCGGGAGCTGGGCGAGGACCCCGAGACCGGCAAGCCGGTGGTGGTGAAGGACGGCCGGTTCGGCCCGTACGTCACCGACGGGGAGACCAACGCGACCCTGCGCAAGGACGACGAGGTGGAGTCGATCTCACTCGACCGGGCCGCCGACCTGCTCGCGGAGAAGCGCGCGAAGGGGCCGGCGCCGAAGCGGGCGAAGAAGGCCGCGAAGAAGACCGCGAAGAAGGCGGCCACGAAGGCCACAGCCGGCGCGGGTGCGGCCAAGGCGAGCGCAACCGGTGCGAAGAAGGCCGCGGCCAAGAAGACGACCGCGAAGAAGGCCGCCGCGAAGAAGTCGAGCACGGCGAAGAAGAGCTGAGGACGGACGCCAGGCGGATGTACGTCGCCCGGATCGGCCTCACACCGGTCAAGGGGATGGCCCACGAGTTCCTGCCGGAGCTTCACCTGCCGGCGTCGGGCCTGCCCGGCGATCGCGCGTTCTGCTTCTACGACGTCGCGGCGGACCGCGTTCTTCGTACGGTCGACCACGACGCGCTGCTCGCCTGCCACGCCCGCTGGGTCCCGCCGAGGTTGACCATCACCACGCCGGTCGGCGTGGCCGCGGGAGACGCGGACGAGCTCGGTGACCGGCTGGTGGCCGACTACTGGGGACGCCCGACCGAGCTCACCGTCGTCCGCGGACCGTGGTCGGCGCTGGTGAGCCGCTACCTCGGCAAGGACGTACTCCTGTGCCGGGTCGGCCCGCCGGGCGGAGTGGTGTGGGGCGGTCCGGTGTCGGTGGTGACCACCTCCTCGCTGGCCGAGGTCGCGCGGCGAACCGGACGGGACCCCGGAGGCGAAGATGGACGAGGGGACGGGGAGGACGGCCGGAGGTTCCGCGCGACGTTCGTGGTCGACACCGGGGAGGCGCCGGCCTTCGTCGAGGACGAGTGGACCGGGCGGTCGCTGCGGCTGGGTGATGCCGTCGTACGTGTGCGTGGCCCGCTCGAACGCTGCGCCCTGGTCGACCGGCGCCCGGAGGCCGGCGGCCGCGACGCCATGGTGCTGCGGGCCCTGGCCGCCGACCGCCGGATCGACGGCCAGATCGTGTTCGGCGTCCACGCGGACGTCGTACGGCCCGGCACCGTCCGGCTGGGTGCCGAGGTGGCCGTCGAGGCGACCGATGCCGCGGACGCCGTGGACGCCGCCGCGGATCAGCGGTAGCGGGACTCCACCCGGTCGCGCAGGGCGGTGTTCAGTGCCCTGAACCCCGACAGCGTGTCTCCGCGCAGCCAACCGGCCGTGAACGGTACGGCGATGCCCTTGAAGGTCTCCTGCTGCACCAGGTGGGTCCGGCCGGGCGCGGTCTGCGTCAGCGTGAAGGAATGTTCGCCGTCGAAGATGCCGGGGACGAGCAGGCGCCCGATCCAGCGGAGCTCGTGTCCGGGCTGGACGGCGAGGACCGTCGGCTTGAACACCATCGTCTTCCCGCCGATGCGGTGCACGTTGGTCACCTTCTGCCCGACCTGCAGCCGGCCGCTGGAGCGCACGATGAACGGATTCCACTCCGGGTAGGCGGCTCGGTCGGCGAGCACCGTCCAGACCTGATCCGGGCTCGCGGCAATCTCGACCTCCGTGCGCAGGACGACGGGATGGGCGCGCTGCCCGACCGCGCCGCCGGCCAGGACGGCCAGCACTGCGAGGAGGGCGTACGGCCAGCGGCGCCGCCGCCGGCGGCCGTCGTACGGATCAACAGGTGAGGCCGACGTTGGGGCGGCGGGCTGGTCGACGGTCATGGGGAGGTCGGTCCTTTCGGGCGGAGGTGCGCGCCGAGCGCGCCCTCGACGAGGTGGGCGGCGTAATCCGCCGTGAGCGGGTCGCCGGTGAACAGCAGTCGGTAGTAGAGAGGTCCGGCGAGTTGGTCGACGACGACCTCCGGGTCGAAGCCGGGGGAGAGGGCGCCGCGTTCGACCGCCCGGCCGAGCAGGTCCACGGCGGCGCGGCGCCACTGCGCCCAGCGCTCGCGCATGGTCGCGCCGAAGTCCGGGTCGTGCGCCATCGCCGCCATCAGGTCGGCGACCAGGGGAGCCCCCGCCGCGGTCAGGCTGGCCGCGATCCCGGCCGTCAGCCGGGTCAGGTCGGCTACGACGTCCCCGGTCTCGGTCAGGGTGACCTCGTCCTGCATCCGTGAGACGAGGTCGGCCACCAGCCGCGCCTTGGTGGGCCACCGGCGGTACAGCGTGGTCTTGGCCACCCCGGCCCGTTCGGCAACGGCGTCGATCGAGAGCCCGGCGTAACCGTGGGCCGCGACGGTCTCCCGGGCGGCGGTCAGGATGCGCCGGTCGACCTCGGCGTCCCTGGGCCGGCCGCGGCGCGGTCGTGCGCCGGTCGGTTCTGTGGGGGGCATCGGATCGCCCGCCTCTCCCTCGAAATACGAAACTCGGGTAGCGGAAACGACCGTACGTCACCGCCGTCAATTACGCAACAGCGGTATCGAAACTGCCTGGCGAGTGGTCCGGGCGGCCTCCGTTCGGCGGCACGGGCTCCCGGGGTGGCTGCGGTTAGGCTGACCGCGTGTCTGAGCACGAGCGGTCCACCAGCACGGTCGGGACCGGTATGTCCGTACCCGCCAACGACATCCGCGGTGTGCTGCGGATCAAACCGTTCCGCACGCTGTGGATCGCGCTCGGCCTGTCCAGCCTCGGCGACTGGCTGGGTCTGCTCGCCCTCACCGCGATGGCCGGTCAGCTCGCCGCCGGCAACTACCGCACGGAGAACTTCGCGATCGCCGGCGTCCTGCTGCTGCGACTGCTGCCCGCGGTGGTGGTCGGCCCGCTCGGCGGTTACATCGCCGACCGGCTCGACCGTCGGTGGACGCTGGTGGTCGGCGACGTCATCCGGTTCGTGCTGTTCGCGTCCATCCCGATCGTCGGCACGTTGTGGTGGCTGTACGTCGCGACCGTGCTGATCGAGGCGGTCAGCCTGATCTGGCTGCCGTCCAAGGACGCCGCCGTACCCAACCTCGTTCCCCGTGACCGGCTCGCCGTGGCCAACCAGGTCTCGATGGTGACGACCTACGGCTCGGCGCTCCCGGCGGCACTGCTGTTCACGTTCCTGGCGCTGATCAACAGCTCGCTGGTCCGCACGTTCAACTGGTTCAACGGCGGCTCGGTCGACCTCGCGCTCTACTTCAACGCGCTGACGTTCCTCGTCGGCGCGATCGTGGTGGCCAGACTGCGCGAGGTCTCCGGACGGCCGGCCTCGGGGGAGATCACCGAGGAACAGACCAACGTCCTCAAGGCCGTCATCGAGGGCTGGCGGTTCGTCGCGCAGAACCGCCTGATCCGCGGCCTGGTGATCGGGGTCGTGGGTGCGTTCGCCGCGGGTGGTGTGGTGATCGGCCTTGGCCGTACGTACGTCACCGACCTCGGCGGCGGCGCCGCGGGATACGGCGTCGTCTTCGGCGCGCTGTTCACCGGCCTGGCAGTCGGCATGGCGGTCGGCCCGCGGTTCCTGGTCGGCCTGTCCCGGCGGCGGATGTTCGGGCTGACCCTCACCGCGGCCGGGGTGTCCCTCATCGCCGTGGCGCTGGTCCAGAACCTCGTGCTGGTGGCGTTCTGCACCGTCCTGCTCGGCGCGTTCGCCGGGATCACCTGGATCACCGGCTACACCTTGCTGGGCCTGGAGGTCGAGGACTCCATCCGCGGCCGCACGTTCGCGTTCGTCCAGTCGCTGACCAAGATCGCGCTGGCGGCGGTGCTCGCGGCGGCGCCCGCCATCGCCGGTTCGTTCGGCGCGCACGGGATCGAGCTGCCGGGCAAGGTCACCTTGACATACAACGGCGCGTCGATCACGTTCCTGCTCGCCGGAATCGCGGCGACGGCATTCGGGCTGGTGTCGTTCCGGCAGATGGACGACCGCCCCGGGGTGTCGGTGCTGCGCGACGTGCGCGCGGTGTTCAGCGGACACGACCGCGGTTTCTACGCCGACACCGGGCTGTTCATCGCGTTCGAGGGCGGCGAGGGTGCCGGCAAGTCCACCCAGGCGAGGCGACTGGCGCGGTGGCTGGAGGACCAGGGCCACGCGGTCACCGTCACCCACGAGCCGGGCGCCACCGACATCGGCCGGGAGCTGCGGCACCTGCTGCTGCACGGGGCGAGCGGCATCTCCCCGCGGACCGAGGCGCTGCTGTACGCCGCGGACAAGGCCGAGCACGTCGACTCGATGATCAAGCCCGTGCTCGCGCAGGGGGCGGTCGTCATCACCGACCGGTACGTCGACTCCGCACTCGCCTACCAGGGCGGGGGCCGCGACCTCAGCCAGCCCGATCTCGTCCGCCTGTCCCGCTGGGCGACGGGCGGGCTGCGGCCGCATCTGACCGTCCTGCTGGACCTCCCGCCGGAGGCCGGGCTGGCCCGGGTGGACGGCACCCCGGACCGGCTCGAACGCGAGCCGCTGGAGTTCCACACCCGCGTCCGCCAGCAGTTCCTCGACCTCGCCGCGCTCGACCCCGAGCGGTACGCCGTCCTGGACGCGACGCTGCCGGTCGACGAACTCGCCGCCCAGATCCGGGACGCGGTGCGGCCGTTGCTGGGCGGTGTCGGCGGCGAGGCCGGCGACGTCGACGGCCCTGGCGGATCCGGCGGTCAGGATCGGCCCTACGACAGCACGTGGGGGAGCGGGGACGATCTCGCGCCGCGGCCGGCGTCACCGGACCACGACCTCGGCACCGGCGACGACCAGCGCGAGGACCCGTCCCGTCCCGCGCAGACGGTCCAGCCGCGGCAGCCGAGTGAGGAGGCGCAGGCATGACCCAGGTGCAGCACGCCGGCAGCGACGCGGAGGAGCTCGCCCCCGCCGACGTACCCATGACCGGGGTCTGGGCCGACCTGGTGGGACAGGAGCCGACCGTCGCCGTCCTGCGACCTGCCGCCACCGCGGCCGCCGCCTGGCTGGCCGGAGACCGGTCGCCGTCGGCCATGACCCACGCCTGGCTGCTCACCGGGCCGCCGGGTTCGGGTCGTTCGAACGCCGCCCGCGCGTTCGCCGCCGCCCTGCAGTGCGAGCGGGGCGGGTGCGGGGAGTGCTCGGCGTGCCGGACCGCGCTCACCGGTTCGCATCCCGACGTCACCCTGGTCCGCACCGAGCAGCTCAGCCTGAAGGTCGAGGAGATCCGCGAGCTCGTCCGCAAGTCGGCGATGTCGCCGGTCGGCCGGCGCTGGCAGATCCTGGTCGTCGAGGACGCCGACCGGCTCACCGAGCAGGCCGCCGACGCGTTGTTGAAGAGCCTGGAGGAGCCGGCCGAGCGTACGGTCTGGTTGCTGTGCGCACCGACTGTGGAGGACGTCGTCCCCACGATCCGGTCGCGATGCCGGTTGCTGGTTCTGCGTACTCCCCCCACGTCCGCGGTCGCGGAGGTGCTCCAGCGCAGGTACGACGTCGAGCCGGCGGTGGCGATGTTCGCCGCACGCGCGTCGCAGGGGCACATCGGGCGGGCGCGGGCGCTGGCGACGCAGGAGGAGGTGCGGGTCCGGCGCCAGCAGGTCCTCGCGGTGCCGAACAGCCTGCGTGACCTGGCCAGCTGCCTGACCGCGGCCGCGCAGCTGGTCGAGACTGCCTCCAGGGAGGCGAAGGAGGCGACCGCCGACCTCGACGGTGCGGAGAAGCTCGAGCTCGAACGCGCGTACGGCGTCAGCGGCAGTGGCGGTCGCGGTCCCCGTCCTCGCCAGCTGCAGACGGCGCAGAAGGACCTGGAGGAGCAGCAGAAGGTCCGCGCCAAGCGGCTGCAGCGCGATGCCCTCGACCGCGCACTGCTGGACCTGATGGCGTACTACCGCGACGTGCTCGCGGTGGCTCTCGGCGCCCGGACGGAGCTCGTCAACGAGGAGTTGCGCGACGAGATCGAACGCCGCGCCGCCGAGACCCGGCCCGAACAGGTCATCCACCAGATCGACGCGATCCTCGCCTGCCGGGAGGCGATCACGGCCAACGTCGCCCCGCTGCTCGCCGCCGAGGCGATGACCATCGCCTTGTGGAACACCCCCGGCTGAGACGGGGGGCCTGACCTCCTGCCACGGGCCGGGCCTTCTGCCACGGGCCGGGCCTCCGGTCACCTGTGGAAGACGGGACGGCCGGCTCAGCTGGATCTCGTAGGGTTGCCGGAGGAACGAACGCCGAAGGGTGGACGACGGGTGCGACAAAAGAGCGCAAAGCAGCTCTTCGCGGCGCTGACAGTGCTGGTCCTCATGGTCGCGACCGGCTGCGCCCTCGCGCCCCGCGCCAGTGATTCGGCCGGCCAGACGCGGGACCGCGGCGGCAGCTCCGGGACGGCGGCCGAGCCCGGCGCCACCGCGGGGCCCGGCGAGCCGGCGCCGATGCCCTCCGACGTGGCCGCCGGCCTGCGGCCCTACTACGAGCAGAAGCTGCACTGGGTGAAGTGCACCAGCGGTGCGTCGTTTCAGTGCGCAGCCCTTCGGGTGCCGCTCGACTACAGCCAGCCGGAAGGGAAGTCGATCGAGCTGGCGGTGCTGCGGCTGCCGGCAAGGGACCGGGCGAAGCGGCTGGGTTCCCTGGTGATCAACCCCGGTGGCCCGGGCGGATCCGGAGTCGAGTACGCCGCCGCTGCGCCCTGGGTGGTGAGCAAGCCGGTCATCGCCCGGTACGACATCGTGGGCTTCGACCCGCGCGGCGTCGGCAAGAGCGCCCCGGTCGACTGCCTGACCGACAAGCAGATGGACCGCTACCTCGCCATCGACGGGTCACCCGACAGCGCCGCGGAGCAGAACAACCTGATGAAGGAGGCGCGCTTCTTCGCCAACGGCTGCAAGGCGCGCAGCGGTGCGGTGCTCGGGCACGTGTCCACCGAGGACGCCGCGCGTGACATGGACGTGCTGCGCAGCGCGCTCGGGGACAAGAAGCTCACCTACCTCGGCAAGTCCTACGGCACCTTCCTCGGCGCGACGTACGCCGGGCTGTTCCCCCAGCGTGCGGGGCGGCTCGTCCTCGACGGCGCGATCGACCCGACCCTCAGCGCCCGCGCCCTCGGCCTGGAGCAGGCGAAGGGCTTCGAGGTGGCGCTGCGCGCGTTCATCCAGGACTGCGTGAGCCGCAAGGACTGCCCGCTGGGCTCGTCGGTCCCCGAGGCGTACCGCACCCTCGACGACTTCCTCGCCAAGACCGACCAGACTCCGCTGAAGACCAACGACGGGTCCCGCAAGCTCACCCAGTCGCTGGCGATCACCGGGATCATCATGCCGCTGTACGTGAAGGAGTACTGGCCGCGGCTGCGGACGGCGATGCGGTCCGCCCTGGCAGGCGATGGCAGCCGGCTGCTCACGCTGGCCGACGAGTACGTCGAACGCAACCCCGACGGCACCTACCGGAACAACTCCGGTGAGGCGATCGTGGCGGTCAACTGTCTCGACCGGCCCGACCTCAAGTCCGTGGCCCAGGCGAAGGCGGAGGAGCCGACGTTCGAGAAAGCCTCGCCGCGGTTCGGCAGCTACATCCTGTGGGGCTCGCTGAGCTGCGCCGCGTGGCCGTTCAAGCCGACCGGCCGGCCCGGGCCGATCCACGCCAAGGGTGCGGCCCCGATCCTGGTGATCGGCACCACCCGCGACCCGGCCACGCCGTACGACTGGGCAGTTCGGCTGGCCAAGCAGCTCGACTCCGGTGTGTTGCTGACCCGGGACGGAGACGGACATACCGGGTACATGCAGGGCAATGCGTGCGTCGACCGGGTGGTCGAGCGGTTCCTGATCGACGGCAAGCCGCCGCGCTCGGGCACCGAGTGCCCAGAGGGGTGACGACCTCGGGCGAGGCGCCCGGTATGCTCATCCCTCGTGTCTTCGAGACACTTGCCGCCTTAGCTCAGTCGGCCAGAGCGACGCACTCGTAATGCGTAGGTCGTGGGTTCGATTCCCACAGGCGGCTCCACCCGTTTCCGCTGGTCAGACGGCATGAACTCTCTCTGGTAACGGCCGGGTTTGTCGTGACGTGGCATGAAATCGTGCGTCGCTCACCTTGAACGGGAGCCACGTTGATCGACAGGATTTCGAGCCGCTCACGTGTAGTGGGACGACCGAACTGCACGCGGCTGTTGGTGTTTTTCGTTGACCGGCACGCGCAGGCATTGTGGATCTGGTTGGACCGGTTCCGTGCATCGAGGTATCAGGCGAGGGGCGGTTCTGCGCCTCCGCCGCCGGCTCCGTCCGGTCGGCTTCGCGCTCGTCGTGCTGGTCCCCACTGTCGTCGCCGGGGCGATGACCGGCCATTGGCTGCCCGTCGTCGTGGTCGCCCTGCTCGGCGCGACCCGCGTGGTGGGGAGCCGGGCTGGTCTGGTCGCGAAGACCTACACATTCACAATCTTCCGGCACGGTGACTTCGAGCGGTGAGACGCGTCCGGCGACGCCGACGAGCACGTGCCGAACGCCTCCGGGGACACCAATCAGCGACCTATTCGAGTCGCTCGGCGCCGAGGCCCTTCACCGACCGGCCCGGTAGGAGCTTGGTCAGGCTGATGGAGCAGTCGGAGTGCTCGGTGTCTACGCGCGGTGCGGATTCGTTCGGTACGGGCGGGTCGGGCCGCACGAGCGGGGCCCGACGGCGAACGCTAGCCCGGTGGAGTTGACGCCCCCGACGTGTACCCGTCTTGGCTCGCGCGCTACTCGGCCGACCGACACCCTGAAGAAGGCTGGCCCGAACTCTGCGAGCTTACTCGCCAACCAGCGGAGATGGCCCGTTCTGCTCGGCCCACCGCCGCTCGTCCGGCGATTCTGGAGCAGGAGGAAAGTATCCGTCGATTGTCCAGAACTCGAATGGGGTCTCGTCGACGTGGATCTCCCAGCGAAGGTCCCGGTCCTTGAGAAATGGTGCCAGCGTTTGATTGATGGTTTCCATCCACCACCTGCGCACGCTGGGGTCAGGCGTACGCCGTGCGATGTGGTCGATCCAGATCCTCACATACCTGTCATGTGGTTCCCCGCCAACGAAGAAATCCTCTGTCGAGAAGGCGTTGAACGCCACGCTCACGTAGAACCTCGGCAAGCCGAGCAGGTCGGCATACAGTCCGGTAATTCGCGCCGCGAACTGTTTCTTTTCCTCGGCGGTGTACGCCCCCGCAGGATGATAAATGTGCCACATCGGCATGATGAGCCTCCCCGACCAAATCAGCGATCATGCTGTAACGGGAGTAGGTAGCCCAGGTACGCATGGCAGTACAGGTGGGGCGGATGACCTGGGTGCGCTTCGGACCGGGCGGGTCGTGCCCCGTACGGGGCCAACCATCAGCGGGTCCGGCGTACCAACCGCAGCCAGGTCCTTGTCCGGGTAGTCGAACCGGGTCAGGACGAACCGCATCGCCTCGAGCCGGGCACCTTTCTTGTCGTTGCTCTTGACCACGGCCCAGGGCGCTTCGATGTCAGTGTAGAAAACATCGCCTCCTTCCCCTCGGTGTAGGCGCCCAACGAGCCCACCACCAGGCGTGATCCATTCGCTGACCTGGATGGTGCTACTCACCAACGGCTGCATCTCCACAACGGGGACTGTCAGGAATTTCGTGGGTGGCCGGTGATCCGGGAGCTGGGGCGTGCGTCCTAGCGGGAGAGGATCATCTGTGTCTGACAGCAGCGAGGTGTCCCCTCACGGGTCGGCGGTGAGCGTGGACGTTAGCCCCGCCGAATGTGACGCTGGCCCGCGATCGCACCTCGCGGAGGGAATCGCATGGCGCTGCCGGCAGAAGCCAACACGACCGTGGTTCAGGGCAGGCTCCTAGATACGGCCGGGCAGCCGATTTCGGCGTCGTTGACGTTCACTCCCGCCCCGACGCGGGTGATGGTGCGGTCCGCGAAGGTAGCGCTGTTCAACAAGTCCGCGACGGTGAACACCGACAGCGCTACCGGATCGTTCGCCATCGAGGTTCTCGCCTCCGACGACCCTGACCTTTGACCCGTCGAACTGGACGTACACGGTCCGGATCGTCGGGAAGGGCTTGGACGACACCCTCTCCGGTGTGCCTGTGCCGGTGAACGCGCCCGTGGACACCGGCACGGGTAAGCCGACCATCGACCTCACCGAGGTTGTGTCCGTCGCCTCCTCCGACGGCGTGTCCCGCGTGTACGTGCTGGCGGCGGTGTCGGACGTGAACGTGTCCGGAGCCGTCGACGGGCAGGTGCTGGCGTACAACGCGAGCCCTCGGGTATTCGCCACGCCTTGGCAGATGGGCATACAGATGATCCTTTGGGCCACAGCGGGGATCGAGGTGTAGCTGTCCTGCCCCTGCTGGGCCTGCCCGTTACGGAGGGGGCGAGGAGGACATGAGCGAAGCCGCGGAGAACGCAGGGAGCAGGCGAGGCTCAAGGCTCGATGAGGAGGTGTTCGATGAGTTCGCCGCGGAGACTGAACTGGTAGCGCAGGTCGACGATGGCGCCGGGGAAGATGCCTTCGAGGTGGTGCGTGACTACGTAGTGGGTTGCGTCGATCTGTTGAGCTCCGGTGGGTTCGATGGTGTAGCTGAACTCGGTGGCAGACCTGTTGAGCCACTGTTCGATGGCCGTGTTGCCCTGGTACGTGTTGCCATCGTCGATCACGATGGCATCGCTGGTAAAGGCCGTGATCGCGGCGGTGGTGTCGTGTGTGCGGTGCGCCTCAAGGTAGCGAGCGATGCCCCCCGGCAGTGCGTCCACGGCGATGGTCTGTTGCTGGATGTCGGGCATGACGGTCCTCCCGGGATCGCCGATCAGACGGTCGGTGTGGTGCCGCCGTCGATGACGTACTCGGCTCCGACGATGGTCGAGGCCCGGTCAGAGGCCAGGAAAGCGACCAGTTCGGCCACTTCCTCCGGCCGGTTTGGGCGGCCGAGCGGGATGCCGCCGAGGGAGTCCATGAGTCGGCCCAGTGCTGCCTCATGGGTGATGCCCGCCTCCTGCGCGATGCGGGCGATCAGTTGGTCGGCGGCGGTAGTTTGGGTGAAGCCGGGGGAGACGGCAGTCACGCGCACCCCCTTGGGGGCGACCTCGTTGGCCAATCCCTTGCTGTAAGTAGTCAGCGCGGCCTTGGCGGCCGCATAGGCGAGCGTGGCGTTCCACAGCGGCATGCGCCGCTGGATCGACGTGACGTGCACGATCACTCCCTTGCCAGCCTTGATCATGCCCGGGAGCAGGCCGCGGTCCAGGCGGACGGCGGCCATCAGGTTGGTGTTCAATTCCCGGGCCCAGTCGTCTTCGCTGAGCCCTGCGAAGCCTCCGGCGGGTGCCTGAGATCCGCCGAGGGTGTTGATCAGTATGTCAACTCCGCCCACGCGGGCGTTCACCTCGGCGACGACTTGGGCAGCGCCTTCGACGGTGGTCAGGTCGGCGGCGATGAACGTGTTCGCCTCAACATCGTCGGGACGCCTGCGGGCGGTGACGAGCACGGTCGCTCCGCCCTCGCGGAAGCGTCTGGCAATGGCGGCGCCGGTACCCTTCGTGCCACCACTGACCAGCGCGCGCCGGCCGGCGAAGGATTCGCTGATGGACATAGGGTCACGTTCCATTCCCCCGGAAACGGCGCAGCCACCGCTCTCACACTACGTCGCAGACGTTAGAGGAAAGAGGGCGCGCCCACTGCCTGCCCGAATGTGCGGCAGGGCACGGTGAGATGCGTCTCTCACGGTTCGATTCCTGCCGAATCGCCCGCCTGTAAATCACCGGCATAACGCCACCATAGAGCGCCGACGGTACCGCAGGATGTCGACCTGGCTAGCGGCGAAGACGCGCCTTGAGCTCGGGCCGGGAAGGTCCGAAGCTGCCGTGCCATCCACGTGCCATTAGGCGAGGCCAGAGTTGTGCAGGCGAGGTCACTCCAGGCCATCAACCACCGCCTACGTCACAGGTCCCGGCGGGTCGTCGGAGATGGAAGGCCACGCTCGGCGGCTCGCCGGGAGCCACATGCGGAGGAGAGAGGTCGTGGACAGAGAAGACGCTGACGCACTCGGCGAACGCGCCTGTACGCGGACGAGCTAGAACAAAGCGCCCGAGGGCGTGTCGAAGTGACGATCGACGTATATCGACGGGCGCCGACCGACGACGAGCGGGAGCGGGCCGTTGCGCTCCTCGCGGGCATATGGCGTCTGTTCGCGACCCTCGGCGTCGGGGCGTCGGCGGTCGAGGACCGGCACACCTTCGCCGTGATCGCGATCGATCTCGCGGAGGGGTTCACGCGCCGGGAGCGCGCGCTCTCCGCGATCCAGGAGGGTCCCGACTCGAAGGGCGCCGGGACGCTCGCCCAGCCCTGCGTGCGCAAGAAACGCCGCAGGTAACTAAGAGAAGGATGGAACGGGGATATGCACCCTGGAAACGGAAGCTCCTCGGGAACAGCAACAACGGCGGCGCCGTCAACTTCGAGGACGGGACGATTCACGGCCCGTCGATCAAGCGCGACGCGCTGACCGGCCTCCCGACGAGCGAGGGCGCGGCCTGATGCGTCGCTTCCTCCCGCGCGTCCCGGTCGCGGTCGCCGCTCCCGCCCTGGTAGCGGGCGGCGCCCTGCACGCAGCCGGGACACCGAAGCCCGATGTGTACCTCGCCGGACTCTGCGTGGTGAAGGGCAGCATCCGGCCCTGCTGACGTTGCCCTACAGGCGCCCGTCCTCTCCGATCGTGGGGGAGGGTGGGCGCAGTTTCCTCATTCGACGAAGCCCTCATCCATCCATCGCGCTCCTAGGCGTGTGACACTTCCAGGTCACCTTCGTCGGAGGCGAACACGTCCACCACGCCAGGCAGCGTTGACAGCCTCGGCGTAGCTGCGACGACCGCTCAGCCCGCGAGCAGAAGCACGCGCTTCTCCTCCAGTTGGGTGAGCTGGTCGGCGATTTCCTGCGACGTCTTCTCCAACCTGAGGAGCGCTTGACGTACGGCCTGCCGCGCTGCGCTGGCTTTGCGGCCAGCGTCCTGGATCCGGGACCGAACGGCCATGTCGCTGAAGATGTTGTCGAAGAACACGTCGAAGGTACGGGTCAGGCCGTCCACCTCTACGCCGCCGACTCCGGCGAACCCGACGTCGGCGAGCTCCCGCGAGAACCGTCCGAGCGCGACGTCCGCCCGGTGGAGTACGTCCACGCTTCGTCCTCGGCGGCCGCCCACTCCTCCTTGGCAGCAAGGGCCCGCCGATGGACCTCATCGACGTCGCCAAGGCCGACGAGTTGGGCTTGAAGTGACTCAACTCCCGGCCAACCGCGTTGCGTCGGGCTTCGGCCTCGGCGACCCCGTAGCGTGCGGCCTCATGCTCCGCCCGCTCCCGCTCGAGGTCGTTCGCTCGTGAACCCCGAAGAGTGGCCCAGATCCGTGTCGGTGAGAACGACTCCAACGCCTCGACGTCCCTGGCTTCGTTGGCGAGACGGCCGCGAAGTGTTCGGACCCGCTCGTCGAGGAGCCGGAGGTGCGTGCGTTCCGTCGTCAGCCGCTGAGTCAGGTCCGCGTGCCTACGGCGGAGCTGGGCGGCAGCTGCCAGGTCGGCCTCGATCCGAGCGATGCGAGATGCGTCAGTCACACCGTGATCCCAAGTGGGGTCGGCCGTCCGCGATGGGAACCGCTACGGATGATCGCTCCTCGTACGGAAGGAACGATCACGCCAACGACGGCAGCTTCGGATCGACCACCGTGCAGGCCTACCGCAAATGGCAACTCCGCTGCGGCTACAGCGGCAAAGACGCCGACAGCATCCCCGGCAAGGACTCCCTCACACGCCTCGGCAAGAAATACGGCTTCACCGTGAAGTAGCAAGCTGCACGGAACACTGCGCCAGGCATCGTTCGGTCCTCGCAGAGCAGATCGCACGGAACAGCCCGCCTGCGCAGGGGCTCGCGATGGGGACGAACGACTGCCCCCACTACCCCCGCACGGTCACGTACACCGGGCTTACTAACGTGTCGCCTCGTCGCCAGGCTGTGCGCGAACCGGTAGGCGACCACTGAGCCATTCGGCCTCAAACCGACCGAGCCAGATGTACGCCCAGTGGACGAGCCGGCTGAGGGTGGCCACCTGCTCCATCAGCGTTGCCTCGGTCTCACCGACATGCGCGACGCCTCTCTTGATGTTGCCCTGCGTGTTGGGGCTCTTCCGGGGATTGCGAGTACCCCAAAGAGTGTCCTCCACCTGCAGCCACACCGAGTGAGCGACGCCGTGCCTTGAGCCCAGCGCTGTGGTCACGTCGCCCAGGTATTCGTCAAACTCCTTACGGCGGTGTCCGGGGACACCTGCGTCGGGCTTCTGCATTTCTGCGACCAGCAATGTGCCGGGCTTGCTCGCCCAGGTCTTGACGAACGCTCGTCGCTCGTCCTCTGCTGTCGTGCCGTCCGGCGGTCCGAGCGTGAGAGTGGTGTACACCTCCGCCAGTGCCCGTTCGAGTTCGGCCGCCTTCACGACAACACGACCAATATATTCATACAAAATGTTGGGAAGATCGTTGCTCACGGCTAGGAATCTACTCGCCCTAAGCCTGGATTCACCGATGGACGTGGTGGGGAGCGTGGCGTGAGGAGCGGATTCCCTTGTGTGTTGGAGGATCGGACTTGGGTGAAGGTCGATACCGGCGGCGATTGGCGTGGCGGCGGGAGTCATCGTGGTTGCGTTGCTCGCGGCCGCGATCCGGCGCCTCGTTCTCGCAGGGCGCGACCTGGCGGTGGCCGCCGTCACGTGCCGGCGGCTCGGACCGCGGCGGACGGGCTCGTGGTCGTTCAAGACGAACGACCGACGCGTACACTCTGCCGTCCGGCCTCAGTGGCCGGGTTGTTGTCTCCACCGCCATGCTGCGTGCACTGCCCGCCGGTGAGCTAGATCCACAGCCAGCTGGCGCACATGGCAGCGGCGATGAGCGCGTAGAGCACTGCGGCGGCGCGCACGTCCCTGCTGGTGATGTGTTCATGCAGGGCATCGGCGAGCACGCCGGTGGGGAACGGGAGCCCGCAAGGCCGAGCTTGTCTCTGGCGGTGTGCCGTACACGATCCTGGGGCCGACGTACTTCTTCGACAATGCACTGGGTGGCGGCGGGGCCGACCAGATCCGCAGCGGGGTTCTGGAGCTGCCACTGCCGGGTGATCGGCCGTTGCAGCAGCTGGCCCGACCCGACCTTGGCGCGTTCGCCGCGCAGGTGCTGCTGCAACCCGGACCCTGCGTCGGGCAACGCATCGAGCTGGCCAGCGCTGCCACCACCCCCGCCCAGATGGCGGCTGCGCTGAGCGCTGCGCTGGGGCGGCAGGTACGCCATGAACGGGTCCCGCTGGAGACGATCAGCAACCCCGACATGCACGCGATGTGGACGTCCTTGAAGGGCCCCGGCTACCGCGTCGGCATCACCGCGCTGCACGCCGCCAATCCCGAGGTCGCCCGGACCCGCTTCGCCGACTGGGCCCGCCACACGTTCGGCCGCCCCGGTGACGACCCCAACGGTCCGTGAGCCGGCGCCGCGCGAGCTGGATACCTACAGCGCTCCGTGGGCAACACGCCGGTCTCAGACCTGGGCCAGTCCTCCGTCGACGAACAGTTCGGCGCCAGTGGTGAAGCTGCTGGCCCCAGTTGCTAGGAAGACCGCAGTCTCGGCTACCTCGTCTGGACTTCCCATGCGCTGCAAGGGCATGGTTGCCAACAACGTCTCGATGAAGTGCTGGCCCTCAGCCGGACCGGCCTCTACGCCGGACGTCATTGAAGTCTCGATTGGACCTGGGCTGACTGCATTTACCCGGATACCGCGACCCGCGTGTCAACGCTTCGCGAAAACTGACCCCGCGCGGGTTCGGGAAAGTTGACCCCCTGGCGGTTGGTTCAGCGGCGGTTGGTGCGGTTCTCTTTGGCG
>NZ_JBEXMJ010000024.1 GCF_040610475.1 Actinopolymorpha sp. NPDC004070
GCCCCCATCTGGGCGGCTTCCACCGAGGTGGTCGGGGTGGACAGGGCCTCGTCGAGTCCGGCGCGGATGGTGGCGATCGCAGCCCTCAACCGGGCGACGGCGCCATTGCCGCCTGCGCCGGGAAGCCCCTGCGTCGAATACATGTTCGAACTCTACAGGCTGCCACCGACAGCTCACCCGTTGTCCACAACGCGACCCCGAAAACACGCCGATCCGCCACCTGTGGACAAAAACCTGGCACGCGTTCACGCGCGCGCTAAAGGTCGGGAGGCACATCCACAGGAGTTGCCCTAGCATGCCGGGATGTCCTTCCAGGTCGTTGTCCTGAACGGCGGGTCGAGCACCGGCAAGTCGTCAATCGCAGCGTGCCTGCAGTCGATCCTGCCCACGCCGTGGCTGACCTTCGGAGCCGACACCCTGGTGGACGCGATGCCTCCGTCCCTGACGAACGCGGACGGCGGGATCGGGTTCGGAGCCGACGGGGAGGTCACCACCGGAGAGGTGTTCAGAGCACTCGACGGCGCGTGGAGCCTGGGGATCGCGGCGATGGTGCGTGCCGGCGCGCACGTGATCGTCGACGAGGTGTTCCTCGGCGGTGCGGCGTCCCAGGAACGCTGGCGTACCGCGCTGGACGGCCTTCCCGTGCTGTGGGTCGGCGTCCGCTGCGACCCCGACGTCGCTGCGGCCCGGGAGGCCGCCCGCGGTGACCGCATCGCCGGGATGGCCGCGTCCCAGGCGCTGCTCGTGCACGAGGGAGTGACCTACGACCTCGAGGTCGACACGTCCACGGACAGCGCGCTGGAGTGCGCCCGGGTCATCGCCGCAAGGGTCGCCGAGGCCGAAGCTGAAGCTGAAGCCGAGACCGGCGAGGCTCAGGACCGACGGAACACCAGGCAGTAGTCGTTGGTGTACCACTCCTCGGGGTCGTCCCAGTCCAGGACGACCTCCTGGTCGAACGCGAGCACGCGCGACAGAGCGGCACCCACGTCCCAGGCCAGCGGCGAGACGCCCGTGTCGGTGCGCAGGTTGGACACGTTGACCACCGCGCGCGACTCGGGTCCGCGCAGGAGCCGGCCGATCACCGCGTACACCTCGGTCAGCTCGTCGAGGTAGCGGCCGTAGTCGCCGTCGTCGGTGCGGTACCCGTTGAGCGGGTTCTCCGGGTGGTCCGACCTTGTCATGTACGGCGGGGAGGTCATGGTGAAGTCGACCGGCGGCAGGTCGAGCTCTCCGAGCGCCCGGGCATCCGCCTCGATGATCGCCGACGGGTCACGCAGGCGTTCTCGTACGTACGCGACCCGGCCCGGCAGGATCTCCAGCCCGACCGGCCGCCGGCCCAGCTTCTCCGCGACGACCAGAGTGGTCCCGAACCCGGCGAACGGGTCGAGAACGACATCGCCGGGCGAGGTGTACGCGGTGAGGAACGCCTCGACCAGTTCCTCGGAGAAGCGGTCGTCGTCGTCCTCGTCGGAGGCGCTGTCGGTCCGGCGAACCCTGGCGGACAGCGGCAGGACGGGCTGCATGCGCTCACATTCTCACAGCGCCGATCGCCCCTGCATCTCCTGCTGCCGTGTCCCGGTGCCCGCCGCGCAACCCGCCCGGGTCCGGCCCGCGCGGCCTGCGGCAGACTGAGGCCGTGTCGGCGATCGTACGGCTGGAGTCGGCCGAAGACCCTCGGCTGGGCGACTACGCCAACCTCAAGGACGTCACCCTGCGGCGGAGCCTGGAGGCAGAGCACGGCCTGTTCCTCGCCGAGGGGGCGAAGGTCATCCGCCGGGCGGTGGCCGCCGGCTATCCCGTCCGGTCGTTCCTGCTGAGCGAACGCTGGCTGGACGGCCTGACCGACCTCGTGTCCGCCGGCGGCGCCCCCTGCTACGTCCTGCCGCCGGACCGCCTGGAGGAGGTCACCGGCTTCGCCGTCCACCGCGGCGCGATCGCGTCCATGGAACGCCGCCCGCTGCCCTCGGTGGCCGAGGTGACCGCGCACGCGCGCCGGATCCTGGTGCTCGAGGACGTGGTGGACCACACCAACGTGGGGGCGATCTTTCGCGGTGCGGCGGCATTCGGAGTGGACGCGATCGTGCTCGCGCCGCGGTGCGCGGACCCGCTGTACCGCCGGTCGGTGAAGGTGTCGATGGGCACCGTCTTCAGCATCCCGTACGCCCGGATGACCAACTGGTACGACGGTCTGGAGGAGTTGCGTGCCGCCGGCTTCCGGCTGGTGGCGCTCACCCCGGCCGACGACGCCGTGGACCTCGACACCCTCGCGACGGGAGGCGGGAGCGGCGATGGGGCCGAGCGGCTGGCCCTGCTGCTCGGCACCGAGGGCGACGGGTTGTCGGCGCGGTGGCAGGGCCAGGCCGACGTGCGCGCCCGGATCCCGATCAGCGCGGCCGTCGACTCGCTCAACGTCGCGGCCGCCGCGGCGGTCGCCTGCTACGTGCTCACCAGGGACGTCCCGCCGCGGTCCGCGTGACCCGGCTCAGGTGTCGGCGTCGAAGTCGCCGCTGACCCAGCCGACGTACCGGTCGGCGGACCGGCGTACGGCACCCTTCGCGTCCTCCTCCACGACCGCGCCGAAGTTGCCGTACAGCCGCTCGAAGTCGTACGGCTCCACCCGCTCGACGATCCGGCGCACGGCAGCGGCGGACAACGGGATGGTGTTGGGGTAGCTGCGCATGAACGTCACCCACCGGCGGTCGGTGACCGGGGCGATCGTGTCACCGCTGAGCAGGATTCCCCGACCGCCCGCGCCGGCCGCCCAGATCACGACCGAGCTGCCCGGGAAGTGCCCGCCGGCCTGGACGAGCGTGACGCCGGGCAGCGGTTCGTGCGTGCCCGACCACAGGCGTACCACCTCGTCGGTACGTCCGAGCCAGCGCTGGTCGGCCTCGTTGACGTACACGGGTACGCCGCCGAACGCGTGACTCCACTCCACCTGCACGCCGAACATGTGCGGGTGGCTGGCGGCGATCGCTGCCACCCCGCCGAGCGCGGAGATGGCGTCCACCGCGTCCTGGTCGACGAAACCGGTGGGGTCCCACAACAGGTTGCCCGCCTCGGTCTGCACCAGCAGGGAGACCTGGCCGATGCCGACGGTCGGTTCCACGCTCACCCGGTGCAGACCCGGCTCGTGCGGGCCGACCGGCTCGACGTGGGTGCGGTGGCCCGCGGCCACCCGCTGCTTCGTGGTCGTCCACGTCTGCCCGCTCGGTGGGACGTACTGCCGCTCGTCGGTGCAGATCGGACAGGACGGCGGGGGCTCGGGGGTGTCGGCGTACTCCACCGAACAGGTGCCACAGATCCAGTGCGTCATGGGCTCCACCTTAGGAACGCGACCGGCCCGCGGCATCGGTCCGCGGGTCGTGCGTGTCTACGTCGCAGGTCCTACGACTGCCTCCGGCCGGCGCGCAACGGAGCGCCGACGCTGTGCAGGTGCCGCAGCGCCTGGGCGTAGGAGTCGACCAGGCCGGGCTCCTGGTAGGCGATGCCGCGTTCGGCGCAGTAGGCCCGCACGATCGGCTGTGCCCGGCGCAGGTGTGGCGACGGCATGCTCGGGAAGAGGTGGTGCTCGATCTGGTAGTTGAGCCCGCCGAGCGCCACGTCGACCAGGCGGCCGCCGCGGACGTTGCGGGAGGTGAGCACCTGCCGGCGCAGGAAGTCCTTCTGCTGTTCCGGGGTCGGTGCCGGCATCCCCTTGTGGTTCGGGGCGAACGTCGAACCGAGGTAGAGCCCGAAAACCGCCTGGTGCACCAGGCAGAACGCGAACGCGAGGCCGGGGGAAAGGGTGAGGAACAACGCTGCGACGTACGCCACGGTGTGGGCGGTGAGCAGGACCGCCTCCCACCGCCGGGTCCGCAGTCCGGGCCGGGCAAGAGCGCGCACGGCGGACACGTGCAGGTTGAAGCCCTCCAGGGTGAGCAGCGGGAAGAACCAGAACGTCTGCCGGCGGCCGATCATCCGGGTCACGCCGCGACTGGCCCGCGCCTGCTCGGCCGACCACACCAGGATGCCCGGCCCCACGTCCGGGTCGAGGTCCTCGTGGTTGGGGTTGGCGTGGTGGCGGGTGTGCTTGTCCATCCACCAGCCGTAGCTCATGCCGATGCCCAGGTTGCCCGCGATCAGGCCGGCGAACTCACTGGGGCGGCGGGTGCGAAAGATCTGCCGGTGCGCCAGGTCGTGTGCGACCAGGGCGACCTGGGCGAAGACGACGCCGAGGAACGCCGCAACCAGCAGTTGCGCCCAGGTGTCGCCCAGGAGACCGAACACCACCCAGGCACCGGCGTAGCAGGCGGTCACCACGGCGGTCCGGGCGGCGTAGTAACCGGGCCGCCGGGCGAAGAGCCCGGCCTCGCTCACCCGGCGGCGGAGCTCGGCGAACTCGCTGCCAGGATTGGGGTTTCGGCTCGCGCGGGCGGTGGCGGCGTCGTCTCGTTCGAAGGCGATGTCTGTGCTCACCTCGCCGAGTCTGTACGGCGGCACGGTCGAGGAGCAGCCCGTGCGCCCCCGGGTCTGCGGTGAGGCCAGCCCTACCCTGGGACGCGCCTGGGGGCCTGTCTGAGGGTCTGCCCCGGCCCTGACCCTGGACGCAGGGTCAGGGCCGGTGGGCGAGCGCGCAGTCGCCGCACAGCCCGCCGCCGGGTACGCGGTAGTAGAGGCAGCAGCTGCGGCGCCGGAACTCCGGCATCCCTGTGCCCGCGCCCGAAGACGTTACGAGGTTGAGGATTCCGGCGTCCGCAAGCGGAGGTTGACGCAGAGCCCCCTCGGTGAACCCGGACACCTCGTGGACGAGGCCGGGTCGTGCCCGGGCAAGGACACCGAGCGATCCCACGAGCGCGGACGCGGCGTTGCCCCACAGCAGCGCTTCGGGCAGCGAGACCTCGGCCTGCACGGCATCCACCAACGGTGTCAGGTGAGTATTGACGACCGTACGGACGACCAGTAGTGCAAGGCGGTCCGCGTCGGGTTCGTCCACCTGCGGGTGAAACTGCTGGTCCGGGTCGTGGTGCCGATCCGGATCGAGCAGGGCAACGCGTGCCGGGTCGGTGCGCCACGCCGCGGACGAGTCGTCGAGCCGCGCCCACGTCGAGCCGGGAGCGAGCACCGGCACCCGTCGATGCAGCAGCGCCACCGCGACCACCGGTGACCACAGGCGCGCCGCCATTCCCTGGAACAGGATCGAGGCGCCGACCCGGACCTCGGTGGTGCCGAGCCGGTCCGTCGTGTGCGTGATCGCCCCACCCAGTGCCGCGTGGCCGGCGTACAACTGCTCCAGCGACACCGGTGCGCAGCCACGGGAAGGCCCAGGCGGAAGGCCGCGGGGGAGGTCGGTGGCCACGGTGAAGTACGCCCCGACCGTGCCGGCGTCGGCCAGCAGGTCCTCTGTCTCCTCGCCGCCGATCAACGCGAGCCTCTCGTCGTACGTCTCACCGCGTACCACCTCATCATGCGCACCTCGTCGCGTACGCCCGATCCCGTACACCTCGGCACGATTCCATCAGGCCGGCGGTGCGATCCCGGCCGCCGGGGGAGAATCGGTCCATGACGGATCCGAGGTCCCCGGCCGCTCCCGGCGGCCTGCCCGCGACCATGCGGGCGTGGGTGGTCAGCGAGCCGGGCCGGCTGGAACCGGTCGAGCTGCCCGTCCCCGAGCCCGCGCCGGAGGAGTTGCTCGTGCGGGTACTTGCATGCGGGGTGTGCCGGACCGACCTGCACGTGCGCGACGGCGACCTGCCGCCGCACCGCTCGCCGGTGGTGCCCGGCCACGAGATCGTCGGGGAGGTGGTCGCGACCGGCGCCGAGGCGGCCGCGGCGGGCGCCGGCCCCGGGAATCTCGGTCCGCGCATCGCCGAGGTCGCCCGGATCGGAGGCCGGGTCGGCATTCCCTGGCTGCGCCACACCTGCGGGAAGTGCAGGTACTGCCTGCGCGGCCAGGAGAACCTCTGCCCCAACTCCCGTTACACCGGCTGGGACGCCGACGGCGGGTACGCGGAGTACGCCACCGTCCCGGCCGCCTACGCCTATCCGCTGCCGGGTGACCGGTTCGCCGCGTACGCCGAGCAGGAGCTCGCGCCGCTGCTGTGCGCAGGAATCATCGGCTACCGCGCCCTGCGCCGAGCCGACCTGCCCGCGGGCGGCCGGCTCGGCGTGTACGGCTTCGGCGGCTCGGCCCACCTCACCGCCCAGGTGGCCGAGGCGGAAGGGGCGAGGGTGCACGTCCTCACCCGGTCCGCGGCCGCCCGCGAACTCGCCCTCGAGCTCGGTGCCGCCTCCGCGCGAGACGCCTACGGCGCGCCACCGGAACTGCTCGACGCGGCCATCCTCTTCGCCCCCGTGGGCGATCTCGTCCCCACGGCGCTGAGTGCCCTCGACCGGGGCGGGACACTCAGCATCGCCGGGATCTACCTCACCGCCGTACCCTCCCTGGACTACGAGCGGCATCTGTTCCAGGAACGCACGGTCCGCAGCGTCACCGCCAACACCCGCGAGGACGGCCACGCGTTCCTCGCGGCCGCGGCCACGCACCGGCTGCGGATCGCCACCACCACCTACCCGCTGGACCGGGCCGACGAGGCACTGGACGACCTGGCTGCGGACCGGGTGAACGGCGTCGCCGTCCTGGTTCCCTGACCGGTCCCCGCGGACTCAGACCGCCGGCTCCTCCTCGCGTACGAGCAACGCCACCGGACGCTGCGCGAGCAGCTGGTCCAGCCGGACCTTCCCGCCCTCGACCCGCTGGCCGGTGAACTGGTCGGTCCAGGTGCCCGCGGGCAGGTCCACGGTGGCCGAACCCCAGCCGCCGGCCGCGGCGAGCCCCGCCGATAGCCGGGTCACCACGGTGGCGACCGCACCGCCGCGCAGGAACCCCAGCGCGTGCGGGCTGGTGGTCTCCAACGGCGTGTAGCTCGCCCGCGGACCGACGAACCGGTCCGGATGCGCGGCCCGGCACCGCAGCGTCACCGCGGTGACCAGCAGCTTCTCCGCGTCCAGGGACCCCTCGTCGGCTCCGGCCTCGGTCACGGGCACAGGCTCGCCCGCGTCCAGCCGGTCCAGCAGCCGGACCCGCTCGGTGAAGTCGACCGGGCGCCGGTTGTCCGGGTCCACCAACGTCAGCGAGCGCAGTTCGGTGCCCTGGTAGACGTCGGGCACCCCGGTGCAGGTGAGCTGGACGAGCTTCTGGCCGAGCACGTTGGCCCGGTCGTACGGCGCGATCGTGTCCACGAACGTGCGGACCAGGCGTTCGACCTTCTCGTCGGCCACCACCGCGCGGGTGAATCCGGTGACCGCCTCGTCGTACGCCTCGTTGGGCTCGGTCCAGGTGGTGTGCCGCTTGGCCTCGCGGGTGGCCTTGGTGACGAACTCCACCAGGCGGTCCGCCTCGATCGGCCAGGCGCCGACGAGGATCTGCCACAGGAGGTACTCCGTCGCCACGTCCAGCGGCTCGGGGCGGTAGCCCGCGGTCGCCTCGCGCAGCGCGGACACCGTGTGCTCCCAGACCGCGGGCAGCTCCGACAGCACCCCGAGCCGGGCGCGGACGTCCTCGGTGCGCTTGGTGTCGTGGGTGGACAGGGTCGTCATCGCGGACGGGTGCCGGGCGGTCGCCCCCGCGGCCCACTCGTGGAAGGTGTCCTCCGGGATCCCGAACCGGTCGGCCGGCGCACCCACCTCGCACAGCGAGACCAGCGGGAACCAGCGGTAGAACGCGGTGTCCTCGATGCCCTTGGCCATCACCGGCCCGGTGGTCTGCTGGAACCGTACGGAGAATTCGTTCTGCAGCTCCCGGGCGCCCACGCTCCGGTGGCTGCCGAGCGCTGCCCCCACGAGGAAGTCGATCTCCTCGGCCAGGTCGGGCGCGGCGCTGGTCGCCCGGGCCGCCGCGGCCCGCACCGTCTCCTCCGCCTCCGGTGCGAGTGGCTCGCCCGGGTGGACGTAGGCGCGGTAGACGTCGAAAGCCACCAGGAGTTCGCCCAGCGCGCGGGTCAGCCGCCGCCGGGTGAAGTCACGCAGGTTGATGTCGTGCTCGCCCATGGCCATCACGAGCTCGACCAGGCGCACCACCTCCGCGGCCAGCACCTGGTCGACGATGTAGCGCTTGGCCTCGTCCACGACCGGCTGGAGGGTCTCCGGCTCGCCGGTGAGGGAGGTCCACAGCCGCAGCAGCGGAGCGGCGCCGTCGGGGTCGACGAACAGCGACTGCACCCGCCACAGCGCGTCGTACCCGGTGGTGCCCGCGCACGGCCAGTCGGCGGGCAGCGGCTCCTCGGCCTCGAGGATCTTCTCCGCCGCCACCCAGGCGTCGCCGGTGGCCTCGGCCAGCCGGCGGAGGTAGCCGCGCGGGTCGGCCAGCCCGTCAGGGTGGTCGATGCGGTAGCCGTCGATCTTGCCCGCCCGGTGCAGCCTCACCAGCAGGTCGTGACTGGCGGCGAACACCGTCGGGTCCTCCACCCGGATCGCCGCGAGGGTGTCGATGTCGAAGAACCTGCGGTAGTTGAGCTCCTCGTCGGCGATCCGCCAGAACGCCAGCCGGTAGAACTGCTTGTCGAGGAGCTCGTCCAGCGGCAGGTGCTCGGTGCCCGGGCGGACGGGGAAAACGTGGTCGAAGTAGCGCAGGATCGGCGCGCCGTCGTGCTGGTCGAGCCGGATCTCACCGCGCTCCAGGCACGGGCCGATCCGGTCGCCGAGCACCGGCATCAGGATCGCTCCGTGCCCGGTGCCCGACTGCAGCGACCAGTCGACGTCGAACCAGCGGGCGTACGGCGAACTCGGCCCGTCGCGCAGCACCGCCCACAGTTTGGCGTTCAGGTGCAGGGGAGTCGGCACGGCCATGTGGTTGGGCACGACGTCGACGACGACACCAAGCCCGGCCTGGTGGGCCGCCTCCACCAGCCGGTCGAACGCCGGCTGTCCGCCGAGGTCGGCCGACAGCCGGGTGTGGTCCACCACGTCGTAGCCGTGGGTGGAGCCGGGGGTGGCCTGCAGGATCGGTGAGAGGTAGAGGTGGGTCACGCCGAGCCGGGCGAGGTACGGCACGACGGCCGCCGCCGCGTCGAAGTCGAAGTCCGGCTGGAGTTGCAGGCGGTATGTCGAGACGACGTTCGCGCGCGAGCGCCCGGGCGCGGGGGCGTACGGCTCGAGGTCGTGCTCGGCGGCGCTCAAGGCCGCAACCCGACGATCGCGAGGGAGTGGCCGGGCAGCTGGATCTGGGTCACGTCGTCCTTGTCCGCGGAGTTGGAGCTGGAGTTGGGGCTGGATTCTGCGTGGGGTTTCGAGCCGGGGACGGTGTGGGTGTCGTCGGGGTGCCAGGCGAGTACGACGCCGTCGCGCCCGACCGCCTCGTCCACCACGGCGCCGAGCGGCACCGTCGCCGGAGCGCCGGCGAGGTTGGCGACCACGCCGAGGTCGCCGCGGCGGATCATCACCCAGCGCGCGTCCTCGTCGTAGGTCACCTCGACACGGTACAGGCGGGGGTCGGCGAGGCCGGGCAGCTCACGGCGCAGGCGGATCAGGGTGGTGTACCAGTCCAGCAGCCGGGCGCCGGCCTCCTTCTCCTGCTCGTTCCAGTCCAGCCGGGAGGCGAGGAATGTCCCCTCGTCCTGCGGGTCGGGCACGTCCTCGGGGTCCCAGCCGTGGTCGGCGAACTCGTTGCGGCGGCCGTTGCGGACGGCCTCGGCGAGGTCGGGATCCTCGAAGTCGGTGAAGTACTGCCACGGCGTACGGGCGCCCCACTCCTCGCCCATGAACAGCATCGGGGTGTACGGCGAGGTCAGCAGCAGCCCGGCGGCCACGGCGAGCTGGTCGTCGGTGAGGGTGGCCGACAGCCGGTCACCGGCTGCCCGGTTGCCGATCTGGTCGTGATTTTGCAGTGCGGCGACAAACCGCCAGCCGGCCGTGTGCTCGACGTCGACCGGCCGGCCGTGCACCCGGCCGCGGAACGACGACCAGGTGCCGTCGTGGAAGAACGCCCGGGTCATGGTCTTGGCCAGGCACGGCAGGCTGCCGAAGTCGCCGTAGTAGCCGTCGCGTTCGCCGGTGAGCAGCGCGTGCAGGGCGTGGTGGACGTCGTCGTCCCACTGGGCGTGGACGCCGAGACCACCGCTCTCGCGCGGCGTCACCGTGCGCGCGTCGTTGCGGTCGCTCTCGGCGATCAGCCACAGCGGCCGGCCGAGGCTCGCGGCGGCCGCGTCCACCTCGTGCGACAACTCCTCCAGGATCGGGACGGCGCGCTCGTCGTGCAGGGCGTGCACGGCGTCCAGGCGCAGGGCGTCCACGTGGAAGTCGCGGAACCAGCCGAGCGCGTTGTCGACGATGAAGGCGCGCACCTCGTCCGAGCCGGGGTCGTCGAGGTTGACCGCCATTCCCCACGGGGTGGCGTACTTGTCGGTGAAGTACGGCCCGAACTCGCTGAGGTAGTTGTGGGCCGGGCCGAGGTGGTTGTAGACCACGTCCAGGCAGACCCCGATGCCGCGCGCGTGGCAGGCGTCGACGAACGTCTTCAGCCCGTCGGGTCCGCCGTAGGCCTGGTGCACGGCGTACAACCCGACCCCGTCGTAGCCCCAGCCGTGCTGCCCGGGAAAGGCGGCGAGCGGCAGCAGTTCGACCAACGTCACACCGAGGGCCGCGAGGTGGTCCAGCCGGCCGACGGCCGCCTCGAGCGTGCCTTCCGGGGTGAACGTGCCGACGTGGAGCTCATAGATCACGCCGCCGGGCAGCGGCGTGCCCCGCCATCCCTGGTCGGTCCAGGCGAAGAGGTCGTGGTCGTAGACCGCGCTCGGGCCGGGCACGCCGTCGGGCTGCCAGCGCGATCGGGGGTCGGGCCGGGACTCGCCGCCGTCGAGGCGGAAGGAGTATGGCGTTCCGTGCGTGGCCTGGTCGACCCGTGCCCGCCACCAGCCGTCACCGGCCGGTGTCATCGGGCCGGCCGAACCGTCGACCTCCACCTGGACCTGCTCACGGGCCAGTGGGGCCCAGACCTCGAACGTCGTCGCCATGCCTCGCATTGTGCAGGGTGCGCCGAGTAGTCGCACACGCGCAGTGGTGCCGGTGGTCCGGGGTCGGACCGCCATGAGATTGGGCGGTCGCCCAATCTCGGGTCTATGGTGGTGGCAGGGCTTCGTCGGCCCGCAGTTGGGGGAGACGAGCCGGGCGACGAGCCGGTGAGGAGCGCGGTGTGATGCGTGTGGTGATCTGCGGTGCCGGAATAGCGGGGCTGACCCTGGCCCACCGGCTGGCGGCGGCGGACTGGGAGGTGCTGCTCGTCGAGCAGGCGCCCGGCCCACGACAGCAGGGTTACATGATCGACTTCTTCGGGCCGGGGTACGACGTGGCCGAGCGGATGGGCCTGCTTCCCCGGCTGCGCGAGCTCGGCTACGTCGTCGAGGAGGCCGCGTGGCTGGACGGCGACGGGCGGGTGCGGGCCCGGCTGGAGTACGCCCGGGTGGAGCGGGCGACCGGTGGACGGGTGATGAGCCTGATGCGCCCCGACCTCGAGCGCGCCCTGCGCGAACACCTGCCCGCCACGGTCGAGGTGCGCTACGCGACGAGCGTCCGCGCCGTCGACGACGGGGCCGACGGCGTCCGGGTCGGGCTCACCGACGGCTCGCGGGTCGACGCCGACCTGCTGGCCGGTGCCGACGGCATCCACTCCGTGGTGCGCCGGCTGGTCTTCGGGGCCGAGGAGCGGTTCGTTCGTTGTCTCGGCTTCCACACCGCCGCGTGGGTCTTCCACGACCCGGACGTGCGGGCGAAGGTGGGCCCGAGGTTCTGCCTCACCGACAGCACGGGCCGCCAGCTCGGGCTGTACGCGCTGCGGGACGGCAAGGTGGCGGTGTTCGCGGTGCACCGGTCACCGGACCCCGCCCTGCCGGCGGACCCGCGTGCCGCGCTGCGGGCGGAGTACGGATCCCTGGGCTGGGTCGCGCCGCGCGTGCTGGAGCAGGCCCCCGAACCCGCACATATCTACTACGACCAGGTGGCCCAGACGGTGCTGCCGCGATGGAGCCGAGGCCGCGTGGCACTCGTCGGCGACGCCTGCGGTGCGGTCTCGCTGCTCGCCGGCCAGGGCGCGTCCCTGGGCATGGCCGGTGCGTACGTGCTCGCCGACAACCTCGGCGCCGCGCGGACCGTGGCGGCCGGGCTGGCGGCGTACGAACGGGCATGGCGACCGCTGACGGAGGACAAACAGCGGTCCGCGCGCAGACTCGCGCGGTGGTTCCTGCCCAGGACGCGGGCCGAGTTGGTGGTACGCCGGGCCGGACTGCGGCTTCTGGCCCTGCCGGGCACAGACCGGCTCCTCGCCGGAACGCTCACCGGCAAGCCGGCGCCCGTGCCGTCCGCCGCGGTGCCCTACGACCTGGGCGCCGGCGAGGCGGCCGGCGCCCAGGCGGGGTCGTGACCGGAGCAGAACTCCGCGTCCCACCTCTCAGTCCCAGGTGAGCGCTCCGCCACTTTGGTACTCGATCACCCGGGTCTCGAAGAAGTTCTTCTCCTTCTTCAGATCCATCATCTCCGACATCCACGGGAAAGGGTTCTCGGTCTCGGGAAAGACCGGTGTCAACCCGATCTGGACACACCGCCGGTTGGTGACGAACCGCATGTACTTCTCACACAGGCCCGCGTTCAGCCCCAGCATGCCGTGCGGCAGCGTGTCGCGTCCGTAGGCGACCTCGAGCTCACAGGCCTGGGCCAGCATCCCGCGGATCTCCTCCTGGAACGCCGGCGTCCACAGGTGGGGGTTCTCGATCTTGATCTGGTTGATCGCGTCGATGCCGAAGTTCAGGTGGATCGACTCGTCCCGCAGGATGTACTGGTACTGCTCGGCGATACCGACCATCTTGTTGCGCCGGCCGAGGGACAGGATCTGCGCGAAGCCGGTGTAGAACCACATCCCCTCGAAGACGACGTAGAACGCTACCAGGTCGCGCAGGAACGCCTGGTCGCGCTCGGGTGTGCCGGTACGAAACGACGGATCCTCGAGGTGCCGGGTGTATTCCAGCGCCCAGGTCGCCTTGTCGGTGATCGAGGGCACCTCGCGGTACATGTTGAACAGCTCGCCCTCGTCCAGGCCGAGGCTCTCGCAGACGTACTCGAACGTGTGCGTGTGCACGGCCTCCTCGAACGCCTGGCGCAGGAGGTACTGCCGGCACTCGGGGTTGGTGAGATGCCGGTAGACCGCGAGGACGATGTTGTTGGCGACCAGCGACTCCGACGTGGCGAAGAAGCCGAGGTTGCGTCTGATCATCAGCCGCTCGTCGGCGGTCAGCCCGTCCGGTGACTTCCACAGGGCGATGTCGGCCTGCATGGACACCTCGGTGGGCATCCAGTGGTTGTTGCAGCCGGCGAGGTACTTCTCCCACGCCCATCGGTACTTCAGGGGCAACAGCTGGTTGACATCCGCGCGCGCGTTGATCATCGCCTTGTCGTCCACGCTGACGCGGGCCGCGTGCCGGTCGATGTCTCCCAGGCCGGTCGGATCATTGTCGTTCATGGTTCTCCACCCCTCGGGCGCGCTCACTGGCAGGCTTCGCAGTCGGGATCGCTGATCACACAGAACGCGGTGTCCGACGGCGGTGGCATCGTGATGCCGGCCGGTGCGAGGTTGGGCATCGGGGCGACGACCGGCACGACGGCCGTGGCCGCCGCTCCCGGCCCGCCGGTCACGCCGGCGCCCGCCGGCTGGCCCACGCCGGTCGGTGACACCGCGTTCAGCTTCCCGTCCGTGCCGCGAAGGGTGCTCTTCTCCACGTGCGTGGCGCTCTGGGACCGCAGGTAGTACGTCGTCTTCAGCCCGCGGCGCCAGGCCAGGCGGTACAACGCGTCCAGTTGCAGGCCGCTCGGTGAGGCGACGTAGAGGTTCAGCGCCTGGGCCTGGTCCAGCCACTTCTGCCGTCGGGCGGCGGCCTCCACCAACATTGCCGGATCGACCTCGAACGCCGTGGCGTACAGGGCCTTCAGGTCCGCCGGCACCCGGTCGATCGGGGCGACGCTTCCGTCGTAGTACTTCAGGTCGCTCACCATCACCTCGTCCCACAGCCCGCGGGCCTTGAGGTCACGGACGAGGTGGGGGTTGATCGCGGTGAAGTCGCCGGACATGTTCGACTTGACGAACAGGTTGCGGTACAGCGGTTCGATCGACTGCCCGACCCCGCAGATGTTGGAGATCGTCGCCGTCGGCGCGATCGCCATCACGTTGGAGTTGCGCATGCCGATGGTGCGGACCTGGCGGCGCAGGCTGTCCCAGTCCAGCCGGCTGGAGCGGTCCAGGTCGAGCTTCCCGTCGCGGGCCTGGGCCAGCAGGGCCAGAGAGTCGATCGGCAGAATCCCCCTGCTCCACAGCGATCCCGGGAACGACTCGTAGGTCCCGCGCTCGGCCGCGAGGTCGCTGGAGGCGGCGATGGCCTCGTAGCTGAAGATCTCCGTCGTGGTGTCGGCGAACTCCACCGCCGCGTCGGAGGCGATCGGGATCCGCAACGTGAACAACGCGTCCTGCACACCCATCAGGCCGAGACCGATCGGGCGGTGCCGCCGGTTGGAGACACCGGCCTGCGGGATCGTGTAGAAGTTCACGTCGATCACGTTGTCCAGCATGCGCACCGCGGCGCGCACCGTCCGCGCCAGGTGCTCGTGGTCGATGCCGTTCGCGTCGACGTGGTTGGCCAGGTTGACCGAGCCGAGGTTGCACACCGCCACCTCGGCCGTGGAGGTGTTCAGGGTGATCTCGGTGCACAGGTTGGACGAGTGCACCACGCCCGCGTGCTGCTGTGGTGAGCGCAGGTTGCACGGGTCCTTGAACGTGATCCACGGGTGCCCGGTCTCGAACAGCATGGTCAGCATCCGGCGCCACAGCTCCACCGCCCGCAGCCGGCGGAACACCCGGATCTCGCCGCGGTCCGCGCGGGCCTCGTACTCGGCGTAGCGTTCGGCGAACGCCCGCCCGTACAGGTCGTGCAGGTCCGGCACCTCGTCGGGGGAGAACAGCGTCCACTGGGCGTCGGCCTCGACCCGTTGCAGGAACAGGTCCGGTATCCAGTTGGCGGTGTTCATGTCGTGGGTGCGCCGGCGTTCGTCACCGGTGTTCTTGCGCAGGTCGAGGAACTCCTCGATGTCGATGTGCCACGTCTCGAGGTAGGCGCAGGCGGCACCCTTGCGCTTCCCGCCCTGGTTGACCGCGACCGCGGTGTCGTTGGCGATCTTCAGGAACGGCACCACACCCTGGGACTGGCCGTTGGTGCCCTTGATGTAGGCGCCCATGCCGCGCACCGGCGTCCAGTCGTTGCCCAGCCCGCCGGCGTACTTCGACAGCATCGCGTTGTTCCGGATGCCGGTGAAGATGCCCTCGAGGTCGTCCGACACCGTGGTGAGGAAGCACGACGACAGCTGGGCCCGGGTCGTCCCCGCGTTGAACAGCGTCGGCGTGGAGCACATGAAGTCGAACGACGACAGCATCTCGTAGAACTCGATCGCCCGTCGCTCCCGGTCGTCCTCACGCAGCGCCAGCCCCATCGCCACCCGCATGAAGAACGCCTGCGGCAGCTCGAACCGCGTACCCTCGCTGTGCAGGAAGTACCGGTCGTAGAGCGTCTGCAGCCCGAGGAACTGGAACGCCGGGTCCCGGTCGGGCCGCAGCGCGGCGCCCAGCCGGTCCAGGTCGAACCCCCCGAGCTCGGGGTCGAGGAGCTCCAGCCGCACCGCGCGCTCCACGTAGTCACGGAAGTACGCCGGATAGCGCGGGACCATCTCCTCCTGGCTCGCCTCGTCGGGCCCGCCGCTCAGGAACGACAGTGCCTCCCGGCGCAGCTTGTCCAGCAGCAGCCGCCCGCTGACGAGGGAGTACTCCGGGTCGGTTTCCACGAAGGTGCGGGCGGCCATCACCAGGGCGAGCTCGAGTTCGTGCTGGCTCATCCCGTCGTAGAGGTTGCGCGACACCTCCGTGAGCACCGACTCGGCAGAGGTGGCCGGCAGCCCGTCGCAGGCCTCCTCGACGATGCGGGTGAGCCGTACGTCGTCCAGCGGGTGGAGTTCGCCGTCGGTGCCCTTGACGTGCATGGTGACCTCGGCGGGTTCCGACTCGACGACGGGTTCGCGCTCCAGCCGGGCGCGAGTGTGCTCCTCGCGGTAGAGGACGTACGCCCGGGCGACGCGGTGGTTGCCCGACCGCATCAGGGCGAGCTCCACCTGGTCCTGGATGTCCTCGATGTGGAAGATCCGGCCCAGGTCCGGATGACGGGTCAGGGAGGCGACCACCTGCCGGGTGAGCAGGTCGACGGTCTCGTGGACGCGGGAGGACGCACCGGCGTCGGGCCCCTCGACCGCGAGGAACGCCTTCGCCATGGCCACCGCGATCTTCGCCGGGTCGAACGGCGAGATGCTGCCGTCGCGGCGGACCACCTGGCGTTCGTCGGTGTCCGGAGCAGGCGGCGGCGGTGGTGTGCCCGCCGGCAGGGAGCCGATCGCGGAATCGGCGACGCTGTCGTACGGGGTGTGCGTGTCGTGCGTGGGGTCGGTGGCGGATCGGGTCAGGCCGGATCCGGCGGCTCCGTTGGCTTCGGTGCCGAAGTGGGTGGACACGGGCTCTCTCCTCGCGAGCGGAATGACGTCAGCCTCCGGCCGCGAAAGGCGAGCGGGATCGACCGGCACCGGTGGTTCGGTGTCGGGTCGACCCAGGCCTCAGGCAGGTCACGCGGGGGGCGTCGGGCTCACTGCGCCCGTACCCGCACTGCATGACCATTTACCCTCGCGGCCGTCGGATCGGCGTACGCCCGGGTGAGGGCGCGCACCGACGGCAGGGCAGGAGCTTCGCCGGCAGCCGCGGGGTAGCGTCGCGCGTCACGCATCCGCCGCGATCACCAGCACCGCGAGACTACATGTTGTGGTCCAAGATTCGCTGCAACCCAACATCCGGTGTGTCGCCGCATTGAGGAGTGCGACGTTCCCGGCGTCCGACATGGGACGAACGCTGTCGCCCCGAACCGATGATCATTACTGTGCGAGCACCCGACGGAGGCGACGAAGGGAACCGCTCGCGATGACCGAGGAACGGTCCGGGATCTCCCGGCGGCAGGCGATGAGCCGGATGGCATGGGCCGGTGCCGGTGTGCTCGGCATGGGTGCGGTCGACCTGGCCCGGCCCCGCGCCGCACGGGCCGCCACCGGACCAAGGAGCCTGTTCCCGAAGGGCGCGCGGCCGACCCGGTTGCACGCCGTCGCCGAGGGGGCCCTGAGCCCGCCCGAACGCGTGCTGGTCGCGACCTTGCAGGGTCAGCTGGCGCGCCGGCGGCCGGGCTCAGGATCTGGCACCGGGTCCGGCTCGGGGTCGGGCTCGGGCTCGGGCTCGGGCTCGGGCTCGGGCTCGGAGGGGATCTACGTCAACGTGCCCGGTGTCGGCTATCCGGTGTGGCTGGCCGACCTCGCCGATCGCTACGACGTGGACGTGGTCGAGGCGGCCGGCGCATGGGAGCTCGTCGACCGCTTCGCCCGGGTGGGGACGGCCGGCCCACGGCCGCTGAATCGCTACGTCGTCTACCGCGACGGCGACGGTTCGGTCAACGTCGCCACCAGCCTCGCCGGACTGATTGGTGCCGTCGCGGTGGAGGAGAGCCTGGAGGCGACGGCTCGCGACCACGGGATGCGCCGGGTCCTCGACGTCCGCGGCCGGGACGACCGCTGGGTGAGGAGGACGTTCTGGGACCGCCTGCGGCACGACATCGCGGTCGAGCAGAAGCCGGACTTCGCCAACCAGCTGCGCGACTACGCCACCATGGCCGGCGCGTACATGTTCTTCGACGGCAACTCCGACTTCCGCGCCGAGGTCGTCGCCGGCCTGGACCCGGACGCCGCCGTGCTCGGCTGGGGCGACGCGTCCGCGGGGGAGGACGCGTTCGTCTCGGTCTCCTCCCGTGCCGGTGTGCGGACGATCGCCGCCGACCACGCGCGCAACCTCGCACCACTGTCCGGGATCACGCTGGACACCGTGCGTCAACACCCGCTTGACGACGTGCCGGCTCCGCCGCAGGGCACCCACCACGTGGCGTTCCTCGTCACCGACGGCGACAACGTGCAGTGGCTGCTCGGCGACTTCCAGAGCGACCGGCGGTGGTACGGCAGCCCGTCGCGTGGCGCGCTCGACCTCGGCTGGGCCGTCGCGCCCGGGCTGGTCGACCTCGCACCGTCGGTCCTCCGGTGGTACTACGACAACGCGGCCGACGGCTCCCACCGCGACCGGTTCGTGGTCGGCCCCTCCGGCGGCGGCTATCTCTACCCCAGCAGGTATCCGAGGGCCGACCTCGACCTGCACACCGAACGGCTGGCCGGCCAGATGCGCCGCGCCGACCTCGGCGTCGTGCAGATCCTCGACTTCGAGTCGATGGACGACACGTCGCTGTGGTCGAGCTACCTGCGGCACGACCAGATCGAGGGACTGGTGTACCTCGAGTACTCCCGGTACGACGCCGGCCGCGGCCGGGTGGTGTGGGTGAACGACAAGCCGGTGGTGGCACCACGCGCCATGTTGTGGCAGGGCCTGTCCGGTGCCGACGAGGCCGGTGTGGCCGCGACGGTGAACAACGCCGGCCGCGATCCCGGCAGCGTCGACGCGTACTCGTTGGTGATCTGGCACGCGTGGAGCAAGAGTGTGGACGACGTGCGGTCGGTCGTCAACATGTTGGCGCCACATGTGCGCGTGGTGACGCCGGACGTACTTGTACGGATGATGGCCTCGAACGTTCATCGTTGAAACGCCCGGCCGGACGCCTCCTGTCCGGGAGGAGGCGTCCGAAAACGGAAGCACGCGGGCCAATTGTTAAGCGGGGATTGCGCGATCGTGTCGGCTATAGGATCGTGTATCCACGATCGAGGGCTCTCCTCGAACGCGCACGTTCCTTCTCCACTTCTCGGCCCTCGCAGGGCCAACCTGTAGTTCTCGTTGCTCCTTACCTGAAAAGAGCGCGGCATGGGCGCACGTGCACGGGTTTCACTGGGTGGGCGAGGTGGCAACGTCGTGCTGCCCAGGCGGCAGAACCTCGCCGAGGGCGTCTACGAAGCGCTCAAGGAAATGATCATGGACGGCGTCTTCAGCCAGGGCGCGCGGATCAACATCGACGAGGCGGCACGGGCACTGGAGGTCTCCCAGTCACCGGTGCGTGAGGCACTGGTCCGGCTGGAGTCGGAGGGGCTGGTCATCAAGGAGCCCTTCCGGGGCTACTCGACCGCACCCCTGCTGAGCAAGGCGGAGTTCGAGGACCTCTTCGAGTTCCGGTTCGTAGTGGAGCCGTGGGCGGCCACCCGCGCCGCCGCCGCGATCGACGACGAGAAGGCCGCGCTCCTCACCAAGGAGCTGGCCTCGATTCCCAGTGCGCCGGAGGGAACGTCCTACCAGGACTACCAACGGATGGCGGCGCACGACCACCGGCTGCACGACCTGATCCAGCAGCTCGGCGGCAACGTCCGGATGCGGGCGGCGTTCACCAGGACGCACTGCCATCTGCACATCATCCGGCTCAACTACGGGGCCGGAATGGGGTCGGCCGCACTGCGCGAGCACCGCGTCCTGGTCGACGCCATCGCCGGCGGTGACACCGATGCCGCCGAGGCCGCCATGCGGGCTCACCTGGAGGCATCCCGGGCCCGGCTCGCACCGCTGTACGACGGAAGTTCGGACCGTCCGAGGCTGGGAGGCGACTGAGATGCGCAGGCTTCCCAGGTCGTCGGTACGACGAAGACTCAGGGCGTCACCACACCACCGCGACTGAGTCCAGCAATCGCTTTCCCAGATCGTTTCTCCTTACAGCTCATGCTGTTTGTTGCCACGGGGATGTTCCATCCTTGCCGAACTCGTGGACGCCGCTCGCAGGCGCTCACGTCTTCGGTGTACGCGCCGGTGGTCCGGACCGCTCCGGTCGCCGCAACCAGCTCCAGCCGGCCCACCCCTCGGGGAGGGCAGAAGTTCATCGTTCCTGGGTGCAGAGGAGTAAGTGCAATGGCAGCAGATGAAAAGCTCGAGGCGAGCCTGACGGTGAGGCCGGAACGCGGTCCGGGCTCGTCCCGACGGCAGTTCGTCACCCGGGCGGTCGGCGTGGGGTTGTCGGCGGCAGCCGCGGGCCCGGTGCTCGCCGCGTGCAGCAGCGGCGGCGACAAGTCCAAGGACGCCGTCGCGAAGGACCCGTTGGCCGCCAAGGGCGGACCGAAGACCACGCCGATCTCCGACGTCATCTACCCAGAGGGCTATGTCGGCCCGCGGGCGTCGAAGAAGGCCGTGCTGGTCAAGGAGAAGGTGACCCTGCGCGTCGTCGTGCCGCAGAACGTCTCCGTCGGCAACTGGGCCAAGAACGACTTCACCAAGTGGTACGAGAAGACCACCAACGTGGCCATCAAGTGGCAGGTGGTGGCCGGCGGGGACGACGCGATGACCAAGGTCAACGCGATGATCGCCTCCGGGGACATTCCCGACGTGTTCATGAACATCAACTTCACCAACGCCCAGCAGCTGCTCTACGGCTCGCAGGGGCTGTTCGTCCCGCTGAACAAGCTGATCGACGAGTACACCGTCGAGACCAAGCGGATCTTCAAGGACTACCCGGACGCCAAGAACCTCCTCACCTCCACCGACGGCAACATCTACTCGATGCCGTACGTCAACGACTGCTTCCACTGCAACTGCGGCAACCAGCGGATGTGGATCTACAAGCCGTGGCTCGACAAGCTCGGCATGGACATGCCGACGACGCTGGAGGAGTTCGAGGCGGTCCTGAAGGCGTTCAAGGACAAGGACCCCAACGGCAACGGCAAGCGCGACGAGGTGCCGTTGATGTCCAGCAAGGACGACGCGCTGGACACCTACTTCATGAGTGCGTTCATGTACAACCCGGGTGAGCCCTGGCTGGTGCTGAACAACGGCAAGGTCGACGTGACCTTCAACAAGCCGCAGTGGCGCGAGGGTCTGCGCTACATGAACAAGCTGTACAAGCAGGGCCTGCTCGCGCGGCAGTCGTTCACCCAGGACGGCGACCAGCTGCGCCGCGTCGGGGACCACAAGGGCGACCCGATCCTCGGGGCGACCAGAACGTGGTACTGGGGCAGCTTCGCGACGCTGAACGACGACGACCCCAAGGCGCGCTGGCGCGACTACGTGGCCGTTCCCGTCCCGAAGGGACCGGACGGCAAGGCGTACCCGACGTGGAACTACTACGGCGCGGTCACCGGTGGCGCGTTCGTCGTCACCAAGGCGTGCAAGAACCCCGCCGTCGCGGTGCAGTGGGCCGACGGGCAGTACGAGCTGGAGGCCATCATGCGGGCCTACAGCGGCGACCTCGACAAGGGCTGGCGCTGGGCGAAGAAGGGCGAGGTCGGCATCAACGGCAAGCAGGCCGTGTGGACCACGCTCGGCACCTGGCCGCCGCCGGACGGGCAGTGGTGGGGCCAGCTGGGCCTGGGTTACCGCTCCAACGACTACCGTCTCGGCGAGGTGGCCGACCCGAAGAACCCGACGTTCGAGAAGCCGCTGTACGAGGAGAGCAAGCAGGCCTACTACGCGGACAGGGTCGACAAGTCGGTCCAGCTTCCGCCGCTGTACCTCGACGAGGAACAGGCCGCGCAGACGGGCGAGCTGAGCCTCACCCTCTCCAACTACGTCAAGCAGTCCCTGTCGAAGTTCGTACTCGGTCAGTGGAACGTCGACGACGACGCCGCGTGGAAGAACTACACCTCGACACTCGAGCGAATGGGGACCCCGCAGTACGTCGACATCAACCAGAAGGCGTACGAGGCGAAGTACAAGTAGGCCGCGCTTCGGCCCGACCCGGAACTCGGTGCGGGCGGGTCGCCGGTGTGCCCCCGGTGACCCGCCCGCTCCGACCGGCCCACGAACGACCGGTCTTCGAACGAGGAGGAGAGTGAGCATGGCGGTGACGGCACTGAAGGAGACCCGGTCCGACCGGATCTTCAACGTCTGCAACATCGCCGTCCTGGGGTTGTTCCTTGTGGCCGTGCTGTACCCGCTGGTGTACATCCTCAGCGCGTCGTTCAGCTCGGCCCAGGCGATCAGCTCCGGGCAGGTGTGGTTGTGGCCGGTGGACTTCAACCTCGAGGGATACAAGGCGATCTTCGAGTACAAGTCGATCGTCACCGGTTTCCTCAACTCGGTCTTCTACGCGGTGGTCGGCACGCTGATCAACGTGACCATGACGCTGCTGGCGGCCTACCCGTTGTCGCGGCGGGATCTCTACGGCCGCAACGGCTTCATGTTCCTGTTCGTGTTCACCATGCTGTTCAGCGGCGGCATGATCCCGACCTACCTCGTCGTGCACCAGCTGGGACTGCTCAACACCCGCTGGGCGCTGATCCTGCCGACCGCGATGGCGGTGTGGAACATGATCATCACCCGGACCTACTACCAGGTGACGATTCCGCACGAGCTACTGGAGGCGGCCCGCATCGACGGGTGCGACGACTTCAAGTTCTTCACCCGGATCGTGCTGCCGCTGTCCAAGCCGATCATCGCGGTCAACGCGCTCCTCTACGCGGTGGGGCACTGGAACCAGTTCTTCAACGCCCTCATCTACCTCACCGACGAGTCGTTGTTCCCGCTGCAGCTGGTGTTGCGCGAGATCCTGGTCAAGAACTCCATCGATCCGTCCCAGATCCAGGACGCCGCGGAGCTGATGCGGGTCCAGGAGCTGCGGGACCTGCTGAAGTACTCGTTGATCGTGATCGCCAGCGTCCCGCCGCTGCTGGCGTATCCGTTCGTCCAGCGGCACTTCGTCAAGGGCGTCATGATCGGCTCGCTCAAGGGCTGAGCGGTCTCCAGCAAACGGACGGGAGTACGACGTGACTGACACACTTACCGACCGCCGGGAGATCGCGGAGTCCGGACCGGGCGGGCCGAGGCGGATCGACCGGCGGTCGCGCTGGGGGATGACCGCCCGGCGGATCGGGCACGGCTGGCAGCTCTACCTGATGCTGTTGCTGCCGGTCGTCTACATCATCATCTTCCAGTACTGGCCGATGTACGGCGTGCAGATCGCCTTCCGCAACTACAACGTCGTCCAGGGCATCACCGGCAGCCCGTGGGTCGGGTTCGACAACTTCACCCGCTTCATCGAGTCCTACCAGTTCTGGCCGGTGATCCGGAACACCATCGTCCTGCAGGCCTACGAGCTGGTGGCGACGTTCCCGTTGCCGATCGTGCTGGCGCTCGCCCTCAACTACGTGCGGGTCCGGTGGTTCCAGCGCACGGTGCAGATGGTGACGTACGCACCGCACTTCATCTCCACCGTGGTGATCGTGGGCATGCTGTTCGTGCTGCTGGACCCGCGGATCGGCATGGTCAACAACCTGCTCGGGCTGTTCGGGATCTCACCGACCGACTTCATGGGCGACCCCGGCCTGTTCAGGCACATCTACGTCTGGTCGGGGGTGTGGCAGAGCCTCGGCTTCTCCGCGATCATCTACCTCGCTGCGCTGGCCGGCATCGACCCCGAGCTGCACGAGGCCGCGATCGTGGACGGTGCGACGAAGCTCAAGCGCATCTGGCACATCGACCTGCCCGGCATCGCGCCGATCGCGGTGATCCTGCTGATCCTCAACATCGGCTCGATCCTGAGCATCGGGTTCGAGAAGGTGCTGCTGATGCAGAACAACCTCAACCTGTCCACCTCCGAGGTGATCGACACCTACGTCTACAAGGTCGGCCTGGCCTCCGACGTGCCGCTGTTCTCCTACGCGGCGGCGATCGGGCTGTTCCGTTCGGTGGTCGGACTGGTGCTCTTGATCGCCGCCAACCAGCTCGCCCGCAGGTTCGCGAAGTCCAGCCTGTGGTGAGCCGCGCCGGCGGGTAGGTGAGCCCGGCGGTCGCCCGACGTTGCGGCCACACCGGCCGGAGGTCCCGTACGGGCGGACGTTGTGCCCCCGCCAGGGTGGCCACGAGGTGGTCACCCTGGCCGGAAGTCCACGCTCCGGCGTGAAGGAGTGGCCGGCTGGGCATGAGGATGGCATGCGCTATCGCCGTACCTCGCGCCGGTTGCCGGACGAGGTGGCCGTCAACCCTCTCTTTGCACGACTGGGTGAGCGGCGGGTGCCGCGCTACTCCCTCGGCACCGACGAGATGCTGCCGGAGACCGCGTACCAGCTGATCCACGACGAGATCATGCTGGACGGAAACACCCGGCAGAACCTCGCGACGTTCGTGACCACCTGGATGGAGCGCGAGGCCGGCGAGCTCTACGCCGAGGCGGCGGACAAGAACCTCGTCGACAAGGACGAGTACCCCATCACCGCGGAGATCGAGAACCGCTGCGTCCACATCATCGCCAACCTCTGGCACGCTCCGGACAGCCACGCGGCGCTGGGCACCTCCACCGTGGGATCGTCGGAGGCGTCCATGCTGGGTGGGCTGGCGCTCAAGCGGCGCTGGCAGCGGGCCCGCAGTGCCGAGGGCAAGCCGGCCGACCGGCCGAACATCGTGTTCAGTTCGGCCGTGCAGGTGGTGTGGGAGAAGTTCGCCAACTACTGGGAGGTGGAGCCGAGGTACGTACCGGTCACCGCCGACCGGCCGAGCCTCACCCCCGAGGGCGTGCTCGACGCCGTGGACGAGAACACCATCGGCGTGGTGGCCATCCTCGGGGTCACCTACACCGGGGCGTACGAACCGGTGGCCGACATCGCGGCCGCGCTCGACGACCTGCACGAACGCACCGGGCACGACGTGCCCGTGCACGTGGACGCCGCCTCCGGCGGGTTCGTGGCGCCGTTCCTGCATCCCACGCTGCGGTGGGACTTCCGGCTCAACCGGGTGCACTCCATCAACGCCTCCGGCCACAAGTACGGCCTGGTCTATCCCGGCGTGGGCTGGGCGGTGTGGCGGACGAAGGAGTTCGTGCCGGAGGAGCTGGTGTTCAAGGTGGCCTACCTGGGCGGGGAGGAGAGCACCTTCAACCTGAACTTCTCCCGGCCAGGCTCGCAGGTGCTGCTGCAGTACTACAACTTCCTGCGACTGGGCCGGCGCGGTTTCACCCGGGTGCAGGAGGCCAGCCGCGACGTCGCCGGGATCATCGCACACGGGATCGCCGCGATGAAGGCGTTCGACGTGATGTCGCCGGGTACGGACCTGCCGGTGGTGTGCTGGCGGCTGACCGACGGCCACACCGGCAACTGGGACCTGTACGACCTGTCCAACCGGCTGCGCTCCCGCGGCTGGATGGTGCCCGCGTACCCGCTGCCGAAGGACTGCGAGGACGTGGTGGTGATGCGGGTCGTCGTACGCAACGGCCTGTCCGCCGACCTCGCCAGTCGGTTGCTGGACGACATCGCCGACGCGGTGGAGTTCCTGGACCGCCTGCCCGAGCGGCTGCCGTCCGAGGGCCGGTCGACGTCCTCCTTCCACCACTGAGCGCAGGCGATGTCCCTGCCCGTGTCTCTGCGGACGTCCCTGCCTGTGGTCGGCCGGCTGGTGTCCGGAACCCTGTCGCCCGGATCCTGGCCGCGCCGGGGCCGGACCACCCGCAGATGGTGGGCGGGCAACGGCCGGGCGCATGTCGAGGTACGCGGGGTCGAGCGGCCCGGCAGTGGGCACCTGGCCGAGGAGTTCGAGCACGCGGTGCGGGCGTTGCCCGGCGTACACCGGGCTTGGGTGAACGCGGTGCTGGGCCGGGTCGTCGTGGAGTACGACAGGAACGACGACGCTGACGGTGACGGCGCGCAGCCCGAGGTGCAGGCCGAGGTCCTGGCCGAGGTCATGGACGCTCTCGCCACCGTGGAGCGACGGCACCGGCTGGCCGGCGAACCGTTCCCGCAGCGCCCGGACCATCCCGGCGACGTGGAGCCACGCCAGTGGCAGCTGCTCGCGTTCGGCGCGGACGTCGCCGCGCTCGGCTTCAGCGTCGCCGGCCGGGCGCTGCGGATCGCCCGGCTGCCCGCGGAGGTGCCCACCTTCGTCAGCCTGATCGACTCCACGCCGCGACTGCGCCGAGAGTGGGAACGCCTTCTGGGCCGGGCCGCCGCCGACCTCACGCTGGCCGCCGGGAACGCGATCGCGCAGGGTCTCGCCCAGGGGCCCCTCGGACTGCTCGTCGACGCCGCCCAACGGCTCGCCCTGGCCGACGAGGCCGGACGGCGCCGGCAGGTGTGGGCCGGTCGCGAGGCGGAGCTGAGCGCGGCCGACGACGGGCAGCGGACGCCGCCGTTGTCGTTGCCGCCGCGGCCGGGCCCGCTGCCACCGGGGCCGGTGGAACGACTGGCCGACGTTGCCGGGCTGGCATCTGTGGTGGGTGCCGGCGCGACCATGCTGGCCACCCGGGACCCGCGGCGCACGATCGCCCTGGTCGGCGCGGGCATTCCCAAGGCGGGGCACGTGGCCCGGGAGGCGTTCGCCACCGGTGTCAACCGGGCGTTGGCAGCGCGGGGGACGCTGTGCCTGGACCCGGAGGCGTTGCGCCGGCTGGACCGGGTGGACACGGTGGTGCTGGACGCGGCGATCCTGCGTACCGAAGGGTTCGTCCTCGGCCCGCTGACGGTGTGCGCTTCGGACCCGGTCGAGTCCGGCGACGGGCACCATCCCGACGGCACCGGTCCGGCTGCCGAGGCCCGGCTGCGGTTGCGTGCCGAGACCCTGTTCGACCCCGCCCTGCCGAAGTCCGTGCACCGGCGGGGCGAGTGGATGCTCGCCCCGCTGACCGAGCTGGCCCACCGGCCGGGTTCGGTTCCGGCGGTGGCACGGGCGGCGGCGCGCCGGCTGGCCGGCCAGGGTGCGGTGGCGCTGGGGCTGGCGCGAGCGGGGGAGCTGGTCGCGGTGCTGGCGGCGGAGCCGGAGTTCGCGCCGCTGGCCGACGCCCTGGCGGCGGCCGCCGGCGGCGCGGGTGAGGTGATGATCGCCGGGCGGGGGAGCGGCGTGGCCGATCGGCTCGATGTCGAGAAGGTCCTGCCGGCGGGGAACCGGCTGCCCGGCGCGGTCCGCGCGCTGCAGGCCGAGGGCCGGGTGGTGGCACTGGTGTCGGCCGGGCCCGGCGCGGCGCTCGCGACCGCCGACTGTGGCATCGGCGTACCGCTGCCCGGGCACCGGCCGCCGTGGGGCGCCCACCTGCTGAGCGGACCGGGGCTGTCGGACGCCTGTCTGCTGCTCGACGCGGCGGCCGCGGCGAAAACGGTGTCCCGGCGCGGTGCGGCGCTGGCCGGGTACGGCTCGGTCACCGGCGCCCTGCTCGCCGCGCTCGGGCCCGCCCGCGGTGCCACCGAACGCGCCCTGATCGGCGTCAACGTGGCCGCGGCGGCGGGCTTCGTCTCCGGCACGTGGTCCGCCGCCGCGCTGGCCCACCGGCCCGAGCCGGTACGCACCGACCGGAACCACTGGCACGCACTGGACGCCACGGCCGCACTGCGGCGCCTGCGCAGCACACCTCGTGGGCTCACCGAGCACGAGGCCGCCGCCCGGCTCCCGGCCACGTCGGCGGACGGCGACGAGCACCCCGCGAACCTCCTCGGTGCCAGCCTGGGGGAGCTGGCGAACCCGCTCACCCCGACTCTCGCGGCCGGGGCCGGGGTCGCCGCCGCCAGCGGTTCGGTGTCCGACGCGGCGCTGATCGGCGTGGCGATGGGGGTGAACGCCGTCATCGGCGGCATGCAGCGGGTGGGTGCCGACCGGGCGGCACGCCGGTTGGCCGACACCAGCGCGGCCCGGGTGCGGGTGCGGCGCGACGGCCACGAGGTGGAGGTGCTCGCCGACCAGTTGGTGCCCGGCGACGTTGTGGTCCTGCGTGCCGGTGACGCCGTACCCGCCGACGCGCGCATCCTCACCGAACGCGCGCTGGAGACCGACGAGTCCAGCCTCACCGGTGAGTCGCAGCTGGTCGGCAAGACGGCCGAGCCGTGCGCCGCCGCGGACGTCGCCGATCGCTCCAGCATGGTGTACGACGGGACGGTGGTGGCCGCCGGTCGTACGTCCGCGGTGGTCGTCGCGACCGGCGCGGAGACCGAGGTCGGCCGGGGAACCCGCGCGATGGCTGCCCACCGGCCGAGCGGCGGTGGAGTGCAGGAACGCCTGAACCGCCTTGTGCGGTTGACCGTTCCGGTGTCGCTGGGCAGCGGCGTCGCGCTCGTCGGTGTGGGCCTGCTGCGCGGGCGCAGGCCGCGCGACACCCTCGGCACGGCGGTGAGCCTGGCGGTGGCGTCCGTACCGGAAGGGCTTCCGGTGGTGGCGACGGTGGCGCAACTGGCGTCCGCGCGCCGGTTGTCCGCCCGGAACGCGCTGGTGCGCAACCCGCCGACGGTGGAGACGCTCGGCCGGGTGACGACCCTGCTGATGGACAAGACGGGAACGCTCACCGAGGGGCGGATCCGGCTGCGGCGGGTCTCCGACGGCATCGACGAGGAGGCCCTGGACGAACTCAGCGACCACGGGGCCCTGGTGCTCGCGGCCGGGTTGCGGGCCAGCCCCGAGCACGTCGTGGGTGAGGTGCCGGCGCACCCGACCGACCGGGCGGTGGTGGACGCCGCGCTGGAGGTGGGCGTACGCGCGGACACCGGCGCGCCCGGCTGGAGTCTCGTCGACGACGTGCCGTTCGAGTCCGGTCGCGGCTACCACGCCGCACTCGGCGCCACCGACCACGGACAGCGGCTGGTGGTGAAGGGCGCACCGGAGATCGTGATGCCGAAGTGCCGGCGCTGGCGCCGTGGGGCCGACGTACGTCCGCTGGACGAGGCCGAGCGTGCGAAGGTCGAGGCGGAGGTACATCGCCTTGCGGGACAGGGATTCCGGGTACTCGCGGTCGCCGAGCGGGCCGCGTCCGGACGTCGTGACCTCACCGAGGATCGGGTGGAACGCCTCGACCTGCTGGGTTTTCTGGCGCTCGCCGACCAGGTGCGGCCCACGTCCGCGCAGGCGGTGGCGTTGCTGCGCCGGGCCGGGGTCGGTGTGGTGATGCTCACCGGCGACCACCCCACCACGGCGGGTTCGATCGCGGCGGAGCTCGGCATCCTCGACGGCGGCCGCGTACTCACCGGCACCGACCTGGACAGCCATGACGACGCCTCGCTGGCGGCCGTCCTGCCGGAGGTGTCGGTGGTGGCCCGGGTGACGCCGGCGCAGAAGGTACGCGTGGTCCGGACGCTGCAGTCGATCGGCCGTACGGTCGCCATGGCCGGTGACGGCTCGAACGACGCGCCGGCGATCCGCCTTGCCGACGTGGGGATCGCGCTCGGCCGGCACGGCACCACCGCGGCCAGGGAGGCGGCCGACCTGGTGGTCACCGACGACCGGCTGGAAACCATCACCGACGCGATCGTCGAGGGCCGCGCGATGTGGGCGTCGGTACGGGACGCCATCGCGGTCCTGGTGGGCGGCAACCTGGGGGAGACGGCGTTCACCCTCGGGGCCGGGCTGCTCTCACCGAGCGGGTCCCCGCTGAACGCCCGGCAGCTGCTGTTGGTCAACCTCTTCACCGACGTACTGCCCGCGCTGGCACTGGCGATCCGGCCGCCTGCCCACCTCACCCCGGAAGCGTTGCTGCGCGAGGGTCCCGACGCCTCGCTCGGACGCCGGCTGGCCCGCGACGTTGCGATCCGGGCGGGCGCCACCGCGGCCGCTGCATCGGCCGGATGGGTGGTCGGGAGGGCGACGGGTACGCAGGGCCGAGCAGGAACGATCGCGTTGGTGGCGATGGTCGGTGCCCAGCTCGGGCAGTCCGTGGTGACCGGTTGGCGAAGCCCGCTGGTCGTGGGTGCCGGGGCGGTGTCCTGGCTCGGCCTGGCCGCCGTGGTGCAGGTGCCGGGGCTCAGCCACTTCTTCGGCTGCCGGCCACTCGGCCCGGTCGGCTGGGCCACCGCGCTCGGCGCCGCGGGTGCCGGGACGGCGCTTGGAACCGGACTGGAAGGAATGACCGAGATGGCCGTTCGCCGGTTTTCGGGTGGATTCGCCGACCCGCTCACCCAGCCTGGGTGAGGCCACGGGAAGCCGGCGCTGCCTACGGTGTGCAGAACCCGTACGCGACGGAGGTGGAAACCGTGACCGCTGCGCCGACGACAGCCGGCACCGCACCGAGCACCCGGGCCGCCCGGAAGACCGCTGCGAGGAAGGCGCCCGCCCGAAAGTCCGCCGCGAGGAAGGCGCCCGCCCGAAAGTCGGCCGCGAACAAGACCTCGACCAGGACCGCGGCCAGGAAGACCACCGCCAAGCGGCCCGTCGCGAAGAAGTCTGCCGCGAACGCTTCTGCGAAGGCGCTCACGCCTGCCCGTCGTACGCCCCGCTTCAACCGGATGAGCGCGGCCGAACACGCCATCCACAAGCACACGGTGCGGATGACGTTGCCGGTCTTCGGTCCGGTCACGCTGCCGGCGACCGAGAAGCTCGCGTTCTACGCCGGGCTGGCCACCGTCGCCGCGCTCGGCATCGTGGAGTGGCCGGTGGTGGCGGTGATCTCGGTGGGACACCTGTTGGCCGAGAACCAGGGCAATCAGTTGGTGCGCGACTTCGGGAAGGCGTTGGAGGAAGCGGTCTGAACTGCTTCCCCTCAAGGGATTCAGGTACGTCAGGGTGTCAGAACGGCGGCAGATCGTCGTTGACCGACCGCGCTCCGGCGGTGGCCGTTGCGGGCTCGGTTGGTGTCACCGGGTCGGTGAGGGAGGGCGCCCGGCTGCTGTAGCTGCGGCCGAAGGGGTCGGTGAGGGTGTGTTCGCCGGGCCCGGTCTGCTTCAGTTTCCAGTCGCGTTCTGTTTTGGCCTTGTGGTGGCGTGGGCACAGCGGTGCGATGTTGTCCACGCCGGTTTCCCCGCCGTCCCGGTATTCGGTGTTGTGGTCCAGGTGACACGTCGCCGCCGGTCTGCGGCAGGTGGTCCATACGCACCGCTGGTCGCGGGCAGCCACCAACTCGGCTTGGAGTCCGCGCAGGAACCTCGCCGGTATCGGATGCAAATGAAGAAGGCGTCCGGTGACGGGGTGGGTGATTCCGACGCTGAACCTGGCTTCGGGGTTGGTGAGGTTGTTCGCCACCAGTCTCGCGGCGACCTCGGTGATGACGGGTCCGAACCCGCCGAGCTCCCCGGGCCGGGTGGACAGTCCCATCAGGGTGGTCAGCGGCACGTTCAGCTGGATCTTGGCGCGCGTTCGGATCGGCCCCCAGCTCGGCTGCGAGGAAGACCAGGCCGGCGGTGCGGCTGGCGGTGTGGAGTCGTCTCCCTGTAGATCAGGCTGATCCGGTGGGTCGGCCGTCTCATCCGTTGGCCGGTTCTGCCGCGGGATCTGACCCGCAGCAGAAGGCCCGGTCACCGAAGCCGCACTCTCACCGGTTGCGCCGCTTCCGGCAACGTTCTCCCCGGCCAAGTTCTCCCCGGCCAAGTTTTCCCCGGCCACGTCACACTCCGTCGCGCTCTCCCCGGCCGAGCCGCGGTCGGCGGCGTGGTGAGCGGCGGTGTCGTGGACCGGAACACCGTGCTTCGCGGCCGCCCCGCACACGCTGCAGCTGGGGACCGGTGCCGGGGAGCAGTCGCCACACTCACACCAGCTGTCGTGCAGGTCGTGGTCGGAGAACCGGTGAACGGCACAGTGTGGTTCCTGGTCGCAGTAGGCGTCCTGGTCGCAGTGCGCGTCCTCGGTCGATTCCTTAGCGGCCGTTTGCTGCTCGGCGTTGCCCGGCTCGGCGTTGCCCGGCTCGGACCGCTCCGGCTGCGCCGCCTGGTCCTGCGCCGCGTGGTCCTGCGCCGCCTGGTCAACCGCGGTCTGGTCAACCGGGGTCTGGTCCAGGTCGCTCTGGCCGTGCGTTTGGTCAGCTTGGCTGGGTGCGGAGCAGTCGGTGATGTCGGCGGTGCCGGCGAGCAGGGAGTAGGCCACGTCCGCACGCAACTGGCCCAGCTTGCGGGGGTCGCCGCTGGACTTGACCGCGCGGGCGATGGCGTCGATGTAGCCGTACGCCTCCGCGGCCTGGTCCGCGGACAGTCCGCGGACGGCGAGGTCGGCGACACCGTCGACGGCAGGCCAGATCGCGACATTGCGCCCCGACCTTGCAGCCCGGTGACGTTTGGCGGCAGCGTCGGGGTCGGCCTTGACCACCTCCGCCTCCACCTTCGCCCGCAACAACCCACCACGAAGCTCCAGCACCTTGGGGAAGATCGCGTCCTCGATCCCGCCCCACAGATGCGGTTTGGCGTCGGTGACCCGGTCCACGATGATGCGGACCTCAGCCAACTCCAACCGCCCCGACGCCAACGCCTGCCGCACCCGGGGCAGGCGGGGAAGGGTGATGGCCAGCGTCAGATACCAGTCGGCGTGATAGCCAGACCATCCCAGCAGAGCCTCCAGAACGACCTGGGTCATCGAGTCCAACCCGACACTGCGTTCGGCCGGCTCCTCAGGCATACCGGGGGCGGTGTGGGCCAACTCGTTCACATCGGACAGGCACTCAGCCTCAAGCCAGCCGATCAGCCTCCGGCGCGCCCTGACCAGCTCCTCCAGCTCGAACCCGTTACACAAAGCCCGGTCCACCGAGGCGACCAGCACAGCAAGCCGCGGCCCCGCCGGCATGTCCGCCAACCCAGCAGGCAGCACCCGGCGACGACCCGGGCCCCCACCCGAGTCGTCGCCGAAGAACCCACTGCCGTCGCTCATGCGTTCGATTTTACCGAACAAGATCGACTGATGTGCGCGGGAAACCCCTTACCCACAAGAAGAATCGATGTCTCTTCAACTTGCCTGGCGCCGACAACCCCCGAAGAGAGGTACGTCCGGACATTCCCAGTCGGCTTCTGGTCGGCCCTCGCACGTCCCGCACACGGGGACCAGCCGACGGCCACCGAGCGGAGGAGTACGAGCCAGGTCACATGTCAAGGCGGTATTGACGGCTCGACGCGCACGCAGTCAGGTGCGGACCTCGGACACCGATGTCGAACGGCCGAAGACCTCCGGGCCGGCGAGCGCGGCCTTCCGCCCCAGGTCGTGCTCGAGTTCGAGCAGGCGGTTCCACTTCGCGGTGCGTTCGGACCGCATCGTCGAACCCACCTTGATCTGTCCCGCGCGCCAGCCGACGGCGAGGTCGGCCAGCCAGGTGTCCTCGGTGTCACCGGAACGGGCACTGACGACGGTTCCCAGACCAGCGCGCTGTGCTTCGCGTACGACATGTTCGGCGCGGGTGAGGGTGCCGGCCTGGTTGGGCTTGACCAGAACGGCGTTCGCGCTCCGGCGATCGATTCCTTCCCGGACGCGTTCGACGTGCGTCGCGAACAGGTCGTCACCGAGCAGTTGACAGTGGTCGGGGAGCACCTTCACCGCCTCGGCCCAGCCGGACCAGTCGTCCTCGTGCAGGACGTCCTCCAGCGAGACGATCGGGTACCGTTCGCACCAACCGGCCAGCCGGGCGAGCCAGTCGGCGCGGTCGAGCTCGCGGTCCTCACACCGCAGGTGGTAGCGCCCCTCCGCCGTACCGAACTGGCTGGCGGCGAGGTCGACGGCGACCGCGGCGTCGACTCCCGACCGCAGGCCGGCGGCCTCGATGCCTTCGCACACCACGCCGACGGCGGCCTCGTTGTCCGACATGGGTGCGGACAGCCCGCCCTCGTCGGCGACCAGGGCCGGCGACAGGCCACGCCGCTGGAGGACCGCCGCGGTCGCGGCGCGTACGCGGGCCACGATCTCCAGCGCGTGTGCGAAGCTTTCCGCACCGACCGGGACGGCCAGCACGTCCTGGATGTCCACCGCGCCGGCCGCGTGCGCCCCACCGGAGAAGATGTTCGCCATCGGCATCGGCAGCAGCGTCCGGCCGGTCGCGGCGCCTCCGGGCTCGGCGGCCGCCAGCACATGCCACAGCGGCCTGCCCAGTGCCTGGGCGCCGGCCAGTCCCGAGGCCAGCGACACGGCCAGGACGGCGTTCGCCCCGGTGCGGGCGAGGTCGGGCGTACCGTCGACCTCCTCCAGCCGGGCGTCCACCAGGGCACGGTCCGTGGCGTCGAGGCCCGCGACAGCGGGACCGAGCTCGCCGGTGAGCGCGGAGATCGCCGAGCGCACGCCCCAGCCGTCGTAGCGTTCGCCGCCGTCGCGGCGTTCGACCGCCTCGTGCGCGCCGGTCGACGCGCCGGACGGCACGATCGCGCGGCCGACCGCGCCGCCGCCGAGCTGGACGCGACACGCGACGGTGGGCCGGCCCCTGGAGTCCAGGGCCTCCCAGGCCACGACGCTGGCGATGGCCGAGGCATGGCGTGCTTTCACGGGGGTGTCCTCTCGTGCGTCGACCTGACAGGTGACGACCCGAGGTCTGGGCTGCCGCGCTCCGCCACGTCGAGGAGAGTACGTACCCTAGCCAGGTTCGCCGGAGATCGCTCGCACCCCTGGCCAGGACGGTCAGGTGTTCGCCTGGCAGGCGGCGTGGGCGAGCAGTTTGACGTCGTAGCCGCGCAGGTTGTGCGGTTGCAGGAGAGGGTCCTTCCCGCTGGCGATGTCGTAAGTAGCGACCGCGGCGACCTTGGTCTCCGCCGGAAGGTTGTCGGCGATGCACGGAATTGCCATCACGACGACACGAGCCGGCGCGTGCGGCTTTCCCACGTGGTAGGAGGGCAGATCGTCCAACAGCGACGCGTGGTAGGTCCAGGCGACGGTCTTCGAGCCGCCCGCCGACGTGGCGCCCGGGCTCATGTCCGGCTTGTAATTCTCACTGTAGATCTGGTGATAGGTGTCCCCGTCGATGGCCCCCTGCCCTGGCGGAATCCACATCGCGAAGCCCAGGTTGACGGCACAGTCAGCCTGGGCGGTGAACGTCTGGCTCTTCGGGTCGAAGGGTTGCAGCTTCGCCTGCTCAGGCGTCCGGTACGACTTCGAACAGGTTGGAGCCGACGCCGCATGGCGGCCGTGAACTCCTGCACGGTGATCCAGAACGGCACCGGTCGGCAGGCTTTCGTACGGCGTGACGAAACTATCAGAGACGAACTGTCGCTCCGCTCTCTCACCGGACAGCCATCCGGCCAACGTGGACCGCCCGCCGAGTGGCTGCTTCGCAACCAGCGACCCACCAGGACCATCCTCGAATGACCGTGGAGGTCACCGAGCGTGCCGGCAGTGAGAAGGAGTGCGGCCAGGGCGACCGTGTAGCTGTCAACCACCCATTGCATTCCCGCCACATCGCTGTGCAGCTGGGCGCCGAGCGTAGGCAAGGCGACGTTGACAACGGTGACGTCGAGGAGCACGAGGAACATCCCGACGCACATGGTGGCGAGAACGAGCCCCGGATGTGCCGGCGAGGAGCGGCGGGAGTCGCCGCCGGTCCTCTCGGAGCTGTTGGTGCCGGGCGTACGGGCGCGGGTGGACTTCGCCATCCGGACAGGACCCCACGAGAAAAACTTCGGCACCCGTCGAAGCGTGGGCGTCACTTATCCGGTGAGCGCCTGCGTACCGAGCACCGTGAGCAGCGCGAGGCGTTCGGCGTCCTCGGTGTCCGGCTCGGCCGTGTAGACCATGACGCGCAGGTCGGCGCCGGCCACAGTGAGCACGTCGCAGTCCAGTGTCACTGGACCTACCCGCGGATGGTCGATGGTCTTGCGAGCGGCCTCGTGGTGACCGACCGCGCCGGCGGCCCACAGCTCGGAGAATCGGTCGCTGTTCGCCCGAAGCTCCGCCACCAGCCGCCGGAGGTGCTGGTCGGACGGGTAGCGGGCGGTCGCCGTACGCAGGTCGGCGACCAGCGCGGCCTCCAACCCGCTCCGCGACTGGCTCGTGTGCCGGACCCGGGTGTCCTCGCCGAGGAAGTGGCGCCAGACGCCGTTGCGCTGGTTGCCGTGCAAGTGCGATGGATCCCCCATCAACGCCGCGTACGGCGGATTCGCGACGAGCAGCGTCCAGGATGCGTCATACACCGCGACGGGTGTCCCGGTCAGCCTGTCCAGCAGGCGCTGGACACTCGGGGTGACGTACGCGGGGACCGCGTCCGGGCCGGGCGGTGCTAGACCGGCCAGTTGGAACAGGTGTGCCCGCTCGCCCCGTGCCAGCCGCAATGCCCTGGCCAGGGCCTCGACCACCTGCGCCGACGGGTTGTCGGCACGACCCTGCTCGAGGCGGGTGACGTAGTCGACGGAGATTCCGGCGAGCAGGGCCAGCTCCTCGCGGCGCAACCCGGCCGCACGGCGGTTCCGCCCCGTGGGCAGCCCGACGGCCGCCGGAGGGACCCGGTCGCGCCAGCGGCGCACCGCTTCGCCGAACTCGCGACCCGCCATGCTCCCCAGTGTGCACCTCCGCGTAGGTCGGACCCCGGGGGCGGACCTGGTACCAGCAGTCCCAGGAAGACCGGACGGCTGGCTGGTGCCGCGGCGGGTCGGCAACCTGGAGGACATGACGACAACGACGAGAACGCTGATCACCGGAGCGAACAAGGGTCTGGGCTTCGAGACCGCACGGCAACTGCTCGCGGCGGGCCACCGCGTCTACGTGGGCAGCCGGGACGCGGAGCGCGGGCGTCAGGCCGCCGAGCGACTGGGCGCGCGAATGGTGCTCCTCGACGTCACCGACGACGCGTCCGTCGCGGCGGCGGCGAAGGTCATCGAGGACGACGGGGGACTGGACGTACTCGTCAACAACGCCGGTATCGAGGGACGGCTCCCCGACGGGGGAGTCGTCGGTGCCGCGGACACCACCGCCGACACGATGCGGTCACTGTTCGAGACCAACGTCTTCGGAACGGTACGCGTCATCCACGCGTTCCTGCCGTTGCTGGCTCGGTCCGCCGCACCGGTGATGGTCAACGTCAGCAGCGGCCTGGGCTCACTGAGCCGAGTCGCCGAACCCGCCATGCCGGGGTACGCGTACCCCGGCATCGCCTATCCCGCGTCCAAGACCGCGGTCAACATGATCACCGTGCAGTACGCCAAGGCGTTCCCGCGGATGCGGATCAACGCGGTCGAGCCCGGCTACACCAAGACCGACCTGAACCACCGCACGGGTACGCAGAGCGTCGAGGAGGGTGCGGAGATCATCGTCCGCATGGCACAGCTCGGTCCGGACGGCCCCAGCGGTGGCTACTTCGACGTCCACGGACGTCTACCCTGGTGAAGATCTTCGCGTGCGATGTGCACGTCGGATGTGCTGGATGATCTGTGTGTCCGAGGGGGGACTCGAACCCCCAAGCCCTTGCGGGCACTAGCACCTCAAGCTAGCGCGTCTACCTATTCCGCCACCCGGACGCGGCGCAGGTCGATGTGCCCCTGCGCGCGGCTCACTGTAGCAAACCGCCCGGGTCGGTCGCTCCGCCGCACCCGGGCTGCAAAATCGGGCGAATACCGGCAGGATGAGGGGATGAGCGACGACGCCCAGCAGCCGACGTCCGCACCCGGTGCCGCCGACCGCCGGTCGGCCCCGGACGCCGAGGTCGTGGAGATCTGTCGTGACCTGATCAGGATCGACACGTGCAACTACGGCGATGGTCGCGACGGGCCGGGTGAGCGGGACGCCGCCGAGTTCGTCGCCGGGCTGCTGTCGGAGGCCGGGCTGGAGCCCCAGGTGTTCGAGCCCGAGCCCCGTCGCACCTCGGTGGTGGCCCGCTGGGAGGGCGCCGACCCCGACGCCGAGCCGCTGCTGGTGCACGGTCACCTCGACGTCGTACCCGCGGTGGCCGCCGACTGGAGCGTCGACCCGTTCGCCGGGGAGATCAAGGACGGGTGCCTCTGGGGGCGCGGCGCGGTCGACATGAAGGACTTCGACGCGATGGTGCTGTCGGTGCTCCGGGCCCGGGCACGCGACGGCCGGCCGCCCCGCCGTCCGGTCGTGCTGGCGTTCACCGCCGACGAGGAGGCCGGCAGCCGCAAGGGCGCCCACTGGCTGGTCGAGAAGCACCCCGACCTGCTGGAAGGGTGCACCGAGGCCATCGGCGAGGTCGGCGGGTTCTCCCTGACCGTACGCGACGACCTGCGCCTCTACCCCGTGCAGACCGCGGAGAAGGGCATGGCCTGGCTGCGGCTGCGGGCCAGGGGCAGGGCCGGGCACGGGTCGGTGCGCAACGACGACAACTCCGTGACCGAACTCGCCGCCGCGGTCGCCCGGATCGGCGCCCACAAGTGGCCGGTCCGGCTCACCCCCAGCGTCCGGGCCTTCCTGGCCGAGGTGTCCGAGGCGCTCGGGGTCGACCTGAACGCCGACGACCCGAGCGACGTCGAGGCGACGCTGACCCGCCTGGGCACGGTGTCCCGGGCGATCGGTGCCACCCTGAGCAACACCGCCAACCCCACGATGCTGGACGCCGGATACAAGGCGAACGTCATCCCCGGCGAGGCCACCGCGACCATCGACGGGCGGTTCGTGCCGGGCGGTGAGGAGGAGTTCCTGGCCACCATCGACGAGCTGATCGGCGACAAGGTGACCCGGGAGATTCTTAACTACGACGTCGCGACGGAGACGGAGTTCGCTGGGCAGTTGGTCGAGGCGATGAAGTCGTCGCTCGTGGCCGAGGACCCGCAGGGCCGCGCCGTTCCGTACCTCATGTTCGGCGGCACCGACGGCAAGGCCTGGACCCGGCTCGGCATCCAGTGCTTCGGGTTCGCGCCGCTGAAGCTGCCGCCGGACCTGGACTTCGTGGGGATGTTCCACGGGATCGACGAACGCGTGCCGACCGACGCGCTGGAGTTCGGCGCCCGGGTGGTCGACCGTTTCCTCGACCAGGCCTGACCGGGTCGGCGGGCGCCTGCCGGGCGGCTGGAGCCACCCGGCAGGCTTGGTCGGGCTCTCGTCGGGTTCGGTCGGGTTCAGGCCGTGAGGGCGCCGGGCAGTGGCCCGGTCTTGGTGACGCGAATGATCTTGCGCCGGAGGGTGACGGTGCGCCGGCCGTCGGGATAGACCCGGACCCGGGCGAGTTCCCAGCCGCCGTACTCGGCCCGCTCCACAAGAAACTGCCGCACCACTCTGCGGGACAGAGTGCGCGGCAGCGTCAGCTGATGCGTTTCGTACTCCGCCATCCGACCATCGTCCCACGCGGCGGTAGGGGTGTGACACACGACGGGCCGAACGTCCAAGTTTCGGCAGGTGAGGCCCGACTCAGCGGCGTTCAGGGTAGCCGAGCGGCAGGGCGGACACGTCGTCCAGTGCGGCGCTGATCTCCGGCGGCAGTTCGATGTCGTCCACCGTGAGCGAGCCGCGCAGCTGGGCGGCCGTGCGGGCGCCGACGACCGGCGCGGTGACGCCCGGCCGGTCACGTACCCAGGCCAGGGCGACCTCCAGCGGCGACAGGCCGAGCCCCTCGGCGGCCCGGCACACCGCGTCAACGATGCGGTAGCTGCGCTTGTCGAGGTAGACCCCGACGAACCGCTCGAAGTGCGGTGACGCGGCCCGGGAGTCCGCCGGGGTGCCGGCGCGGTACTTGCCGGTGAGCACGCCGCGGCCGAGCGGGGACCAGGGGAGTACGCCGAGCCCGAGCGCCTCCGCGGCCGGGAGCACCTCGCGTTCGATCCCGCGCTGCAGCAGGGAGTACTCCACCTGCGTCGAGGCGAGGGTCGCCCGCCCGGGCCAGGCCTGCTGGTAGGTCGCGGCGTGCGCGGTCTGCCAGCCGGTGTAGTTGGAGATGCCGACGTACCTCGCCCGGCCGCTGCTGACCGCGAAGTCGAGCGCGGACAGGGTTTCCTCCAGGGGTACGGCCGGGCTCCAGGTGTGCAACTGCCACAGGTCGACGGTGTCCACGCCGAGCCGGCGCAGCGATCCGTCCAGTTCGGCCAGCAGGGTCCGGCGGGAGACGTCGACCACCCGGTGGCCGCCGCGCCGGGAAACCCCGCCCTTGGTGGCCAGCACGAGGTTCTCGCGGGGGACGACCTCGCCGAGCAGCCGGCCGAGGACGCGTTCGCTGTCGCCGTCGGCGTACCCCGCGGCGGTGTCGACCAGGGTGCCGCCCGCGTTGACGAAGGCGGTGAGCTGCTCGCGCGCCTCGTGCTCGTCGGTGTCACGGCCCCACGTCATCGTGCCCAGCGCCAGCCGGGAGACCCGCAGGCCGGTCCGGCCGAGGTGACGCTGCTGCATCGACGAATCCCCCCATCCTGTGCCGCCCGCCCGCGGGAGGCCGAGCTACCGAGCGCCGCGAGCTGGTGGCACAGACCCTAGGGCATGCCGGGCCGACACGGACGTGCCTGCCGTCCCGTACCCCGGAATCGGCCAGTAAGCTCGCCGCGGCCGTCGGTCCGCGACGGTGAGACGGACCGGCAGCGAACGTACGAAGGGTGACAGCGCGTGCGACTGGGACTCACCCTGAGCGCCTGGGACACCGGCGACCTCGCCGACACGGTCCCGCTGGCGGTCGAGGCGGATCGGCTCGGCTACTCCGTGTGCTGGGCACCGGAGGCGTACGGCACGGACGCCGCCACCCTCCTCGCGACCGTGGCGGCCCGCACCGAGCGGATCGACATCGGCTCCGGCGTCTTCCAGATCCCGGCCCGGGCACCGGCGATGACCGCGATGACGGCCGCCACCCTGGACGCGCTGTCCGGCGGGCGGTTCCGCCTCGGACTCGGCGTGTCCGGTCCGCAGGTGTCGGAGGGGTGGTACGGCGTACGTTTCGACCATCCGCTGGCCCGCACCCGCGACTACGTCCAGGTGGTCCGGCAGGTGCTGCGCCGGGAGCGGCTGGAGTACGCCGGGCGGCACCTCACGCTTCCGCTGCCCGACGGGCCGGGCAAGCCGCTGCGGCTGTCCGTACGCCCGCTGCGCTCCGACCTGCCCGTCTACCTCGCCGCCGTCGGCCCGCGCAACCTCGCGCTCGCCGGTGAGATCGCCGACGGCTGGCTGGGGGTCTTCGTGGCGCCGGAGTTCGTGCCGGACTCCCTCGCCCACCTGCGCGCGGGCCGGGCTCGCGCGGACCGGCCCGGCAGCTCCGAGGACCTGTCCGGTGCCGAGAACCTGTCCGGTTCCGAGAACCTGTCCGGGTTCGACGTGGTGGCCTGCGCGCCGGTGGTGACCGGTGACGACGTCGAGGCGTGCGCGATGCCGGTCCGCGGATACGCCGCGCTGTACCTCGGCGGGATGGGCAGTCGTACGCAGAACTTCTACAACGCGCTGGCCGTCCGGATGGGATATGCCGAGCAGGCCGCGCGGGTACAGGACCTGTACCTCGCCCGGCAGCATCGGGACGCCGCCGCGGCCGTGCCCTTCGAGTTCGTCGACAGCACCTCGCTGCTGGGCCCGGCCGACCGGATCGCCGGACGGCTGCGTGCCTACGCAGACGCCGGCGTCACCACCGTGGCCGTCTCGCCGTTCGGCGCCACGGTCGAGGACCGGATCGCGACACTGCACACGACGGCGGAGGCGTTCGCCGCCGCCGGGGTAGGGGAGTAGGTAGGCGTGGAACACACAGTCGGCTGGTTCGGGGCCCTGGTCTTCGGGATCCTGCAGGGGCTCACCGAGTTCCTCCCCATCTCCTCCAGCGCCCACCTGCGGATCGCGGGCGGGCTGGTACCCGGCTGGGGCGACCCCGGTGCGGCGTTCACCGCCGTCATCCAGCTCGGCACCGAGACCGCCGTGGTGGTCTACTTCCGCCGGGAGATCTGGGCGATCATCCGCACCTGGACGCTGTCGTTGTTCCGGCCCCAGCTGCGCCGCGAGCCCGACGCCCGGATGGGCTGGTACATCATCGTCGGCACGCTGCCGATCGCCGTTCTCGGCTACCTCTTCCAGGGCACCATCGAGACCTCGCTCCGCTCGCTGGTGTTCGCCGGCGTGACGCTGATCGTCTTCGGCGTCGTACTCGGGCTCGCCGACGCCATCGCCGTCAACCGCAAGCCGCTGACCCGGCTGCGGATGCCGGAGGCGCTGGCGTTCGGGTTCGCCCAGGCGCTGGCGCTGATCCCCGGTGTCTCGCGTTCGGGTGGGACGATCACGGCCGGCCTGCTGATGGGCTACACCCGGGAGGCGGCCGCGAAGTACTCCTTCCTGCTGGCGATCCCGGCGGTCTTCGCCTCCGGGCTGCTGGAGATCCTCGACATCGGCGGCGACAAGGCACCCGCCTGGGGGCCGACGATCCTGGCCACGATCGTGAGCTTCGTGGTCGGTTACATCGTGATCGTCTACTTCATGCGCTACATCTCCCAGCACAACTTCATGCCGTTCGTGATCTACCGCGCGGCACTGGGTGCGCTGGTGCTGTTGCTGCTGGCGTTCGGGGTGCTGCAGCCGTACGTCTGACCGCTGCGGCCGTACGTCCGACAGCTACAGCCAGCCGGCCCGGCGGAGCCGGAGGTACAGCAGCACGCAGATCACGGCCATCAGCCCCAGGACGGCGTAGTAGCCCCACCACCAGTGGAGCTCGGGCATGTGCTCGAAGTTCATGCCGTAGATCCCGGCCAGCAGCGTCGGCACGGCCGCGATGGCGACCCACGCGGAAATCCGCCGCGCGTCGTCGTTCTGCTGGACGCCGACCCTCGCGAGGTGGGCGCTGAGTACGGAGCTGAGCAGGTCGTCCTGCGACTCCACCTGGTCCGAGAGCCGCAGCACGTGGTCGGCGACGTCGCGGAAGAACGCCGTCTCCTCCTCGCCGACGCCTGCGACCCGGCCGCGCACGAGCGGGTCGAGCTCGGCGCCGAGGGGGCGGACCGCGCGGCGGAACCCGATCACGTGCGCCTTCAGCCGGTAGATGGACTCCGCGGCCTCGCCGACGCGCTCGTTGGAGAACACCGACTGCTCCACGTCGTCCACCGCGTCCTCGAGCAGGGCGGCCACCTCGCCGTAGCGGTCGACCACGTGGTCGCAGATCGCGTAGAGCACCCCGGCGGGGCCGTGGCCGAGCAGTCCGGCCCGCTCCTCGAGGTCGTGCCGGGCGTGCTGGAGGTCGATGTTCGGTCCGTGCCGTACGGTCACCACGAACCGCGGGCCGACGAAGATGTTCAGCTCACCCACCCGAAGCGGCGCCCGCCGGTCGGGCCAGGTGAGCGTCTTCAGCACCACGAAGGAAACCTCGCCGTACGCCTCCAGCTTCGGCCGCTGGTGGGCCTTGAACGCGTCCTCCACCGCGAGGGGGTGCAGCCCGAACGCCGCGGCGGCCTCGTTGAGCTCGTCCTCGCCGGGCTCGTGCAGTCCCAGCCAGCAGAAGGTGTCGTCGCGCGACCGCAGGGCGGCGACGGCGCCGCCGATGTCGGATGGGCTGTCCACCCGACGGCCGTCCCGGTAGATACCGCAGTCCACGATCATCGCCGCCTATTGTGACGCCTGCCCCTGGTACTCGCTGTTCGCCCACGCCAGGTGCTACGCGTGGTAGCTGCCCGGCGCCGCGACGGTTGCCGACGGCTCGTAGGCTCGACGCCATGGCGACCCTCTTCCTCGTCCGGCACGGACGCACCAAGGCCAACGCCGACGGCATCCTCGCGGGCTGGACGCCGGGACTGGGCCTGGACGAGGTGGGCCGGGGCCAGGCCGACAAGCTCGGCACCCGGATGGCCGGCATCCCCGTCACCGGCATCGTCACCAGCCCGCTCGACCGCTGCCAGCAGACGGCGGGAGTGGTGAGCGCCACCGACGGCAGGCCCACCCCGGTGGTCGACGCCCGGTTGGGTGAGGTGCGGTACGGCGACTGGGAGGGGCGCGAGCTGAAGAAGCTCGCCAAGGAGCCGCTGTGGAAGGTCGTCCAGCAGCATCCGAGCGGGGTGCACTTCCCCGGTGACGGCGCGGAGTCGCTGCGGGCGATGGCCGATCGGGCGGTGGGCGCGATCCGGGAGTGGGACGCCCGGATCGAGGCCGAGCACGGTCCGGACGCCATCTGGGTGGCGGTCAGCCACGGCGACGTCATCAAGGCGATCCTGGCCGACGCGCTGAGCCTGCACCTGGACCAGTTCCAGCGGATCGTGGTCGACCCGTGCTCGGTGTCGGTGATCCGCTACACCCCGCTGCGCTCGTTCGTGGTGCGTTCCAACGACTCCGGCGGCGACCTGGCCGCGCTGGTTCCGCCTGCCCGCAAGCGCCGGCGCAGCAGGCGTGGCACCGCCGACAGCGACGCCGCGGTCGGTGGTGGCGCGGGCTCGGCGACCCCCGCCGGCTCCTCTGCCGGACCCGGACGCGGCGGTACGGCCCGGCCGTCCAGCGAGTCGTCAGCCTGACCGCGTAGGGTCTGAGGAATGGCCCGTGTCGTTCACCACCACGAAGCTCCGGAACGCTTCGTCGCTGGCACGGTCGGACAACCCGGCCAGCGCAGCTTCTTCCTGCAGGCCCGCTCGGCGGACCTGCTCACCACCGTCTCGTTGGAAAAGGAACAGGTCACCGTCCTCGCCGAGCGCGTCGACGCGATGCTCGACGAGGTGCTGCGCCTGTCCGGCGGGGACGCCGTGATTCCGGCGGTGGCGCCCGCGGAGCTCTCCGACGACGAACCCCTCGACCAGCCCATCGTGGAGGAGTTCCGGGTCGGCACCCTGCGCCTCGCGTGGGACACCGAGCAGGAACGCGTGGTGATCGAGGCGTACGAAGTCACCGACGAGGAGGCCGACCCGCCTCCGCCGGTGGACGAGGAGCCCGACGCCGAGGGGCCCGAGACGCTGGTCGTCCGGATCACCGGCGCGCAGGCCCGGGCGTTCGTCGCCCGCGCCATGGCCGTGGTGTCCCAGGGGCGCCCGCCCTGCCCGTTCTGCGGCAACCCCCTCGACCCGGACGGGCACCTGTGCCCGCGGCTCAACGGCTACCGACGTTCGGCCTGACCGGTGGAGCGCACACGGGGAGCGGGCGACGTGAACACTCCCGACGACGTGACCCCGGACGGGGCCGTCCCGGAGGGCGCCGCCCAGGAAATCCCCGAGGACTCCGTCGACGTGCTCGAGCTGTTGCGCGAGGGGCGGCTGAACGTCGAGGGCCGGCTGGTGCAGGCGTCGAACGCGACGTTCTACTGCTCGATCGAGCTCGCGGGTGCCACCGCGGCCGGCGTCTACAAGCCGGTCCGCGGTGAACGCCCGCTCTGGGACTTCCCGCACGGCAGCCTGGCCAGGCGGGAGGCGGCGACCTACCTGCTGTCGGTCGCGTCCGGCTGGGACCTCGTGCCGCCGACCGTGCTGCGCGACGGGCCGTTCGGCGAGGGCATGGTCCAGCTGTGGATCGACCACGATCCCGAGGACGGCCTGATCGACGTCGTTCCCCGCCGGCAGGTCCCGCCGGGATGGCTGACCGTGCTGGACGCGTACGACGGCGACGGCGACGAGGTCAGCTTGGTGCACGCCGACGACGAACGGCTGCGCCGGCTCGCGGTCTTCGACACGGTGGTCAACAACGCCGACCGCAAGGGCGGCCACGTCCTCCTCGGAGACGACGGCCGGCTGCGGGGCGTCGACCACGGGCTGTGTTTCCATGAGGACGACAAGCTGCGCACGGTGCTGTGGGGCTGGGCCGGTCAGGCGTTGCCCGACGACTACGTCGAGGTGCTCGAACGCCTCGACAGCGACCTCGACGCCCGCGTCGGCGAGGCGCTGGCGATGCTGATCGAGCCGGCCGAGATCGTGGCGCTGCGCCTGCGCCTGACCGGGCTGCTGGCCGCCCGGACCTTCCGCGAGCCCGGTGAGGGCTGGCCGTCGGTGCCCTGGCCGGTGTTCTGACGATGTTGGACCGCTAGGCTCGAACACCATGAAGGCTTGGTCGGCTCCCGAGGTTCCCCAGCTTCCCGGACCCGGGCAGGTGCCCATGGTCCACGACCAGGCCAGCGGCGGCCGCCGGCTGAGCGCTCGCGGACCGGACGCCCGCCTGTACGTCTGCGGCATCACGCCCTACGACGCCACGCACATCGGCCACTCGGCCACCTACGTGGCGTTCGACCTGCTGGGCCGGGCCTGGCGCGACGCCGGGCTCTCGGTCCACTACGTCCAGAACGTCACCGATGTCGACGACCCGCTGCTGGAGCGTGCCGACCAGACGGGGGAGCCGTGGCAGGCGCTGGCGCAGCGGCAGACCGACCTGTTCTGCGAGGACATGGCCGCCCTGCGGGTGCTCCCGCCGGAGGAGTTCGTCGGTGCGGTGGAGGCCATCCCGTACATCGTCGAGGCGATCGAGGTGCTGCGCGGGCGCGGCGGCGCGTACGACGTCGACGGTGACATCTACTTCCCGGTCACGGCCGACCCGGCGTTCGGCCAGGTGTCCCGGCTGTCGGCCGCGGACATGCGTGCGCTGTTCGCCGAGCGCGGCGGTGACCCCGACCGGCCCGGCAAGCGCGACCCGCTGGACTCCCTGATGTGGCGGCACGAACGTCCGGGCGAGCCGGCCTGGGACACCGCCGTCGGCCGCGGCCGGCCGGGGTGGCACGTCGAGTGCGCCGCGATCGCGCTGAAGTACCTCGGCATGGGCTTCGACGTGCAGGGCGGCGGCTCGGACCTGATCTTCCCCCACCACGAGATGTGTGCCTCGGCCGCGCAGGTGCTCACCGGCGAGGCGCCGTTCGCGCACTCCTACGTCTACCAGGGGATGGTCGCCCTGGACGGCGAGAAGATGTCGAAGTCCAAGGGCAACCTCGTCTTCTCCTCCCGGCTGCGCGGCGACGGCGTCGACCCCAACGCGATCCGGCTGGCGGTGCTCGCCCACCACTACCGCGACGACTGGGAGTGGACGCCCGCCGGCCTGGCCGCGGCGACCAACCGGCTCAGCCGCTGGCGTACCGCCGCGCTCCGGCCGGGCGGCGCCGACGCCGCGAAGGTGGTGCAGGGCGTGCGCGAGGCGCTGGCCGCCGACCTGGACGCCCCTGCCGCGCTGGCCGTGGTGGACGCCTGGGCCGACGAGACCCTGGCCGGCGGCGGCACCGACGAGGTCGCGCCGGCACTGGTCCGCGACGTGTGCGACGCCCTGCTCGGCGTACTGCTCTGACGCAGTCTGGTCAGCGAGCCGGAAGTCAGCGGGCAAGGAAGTCGGCGAGTACGCCGGTGAGCCTGCCCGGTGCGTCCTCCTGCACCAGGTGACCGGCGCCCTCGAACACCTCCGTGCGGGCGCCCGGGATCGCCGCGCCCAGCCGGTGCGCGTGCTCGACCGGCAGCCACTGGTCCTGCGCACCCCAGCCGACCAGCACGGGCAGGTCGAGTTCGGCGTACCGGTCCTCGATCTCCGCGGTGAACCGCTGGTCGCCCTGGGCGAGCTGCCGGTAGAACGCCGCCTGGCCGGGTTCACCGAGCCACGGCTCGACCACGGCGTCCAGCATCTCCGGAGCGAGCGGGCGCGCGGTACATGTCGACACGTAGCTGCGGACCAGCGCCTCGTGCTGGGCATCGGGCAACTGCGCGAACACCTCGCCGTGGCGACCGAGCAGGCGGAAGATCGCGCTGCCCCACGGGCGCAGCGCGACGGCGTCCAGCAGCACCTGTCAACGCTTCGCGAAAACTGACCCCGCGCGGGTTCGGGAAAGTTGACCCCCTGGCGGTTGGTTCAGCGGCGGTTGGTGCGGTTCTCTTTGGCG
>NZ_JBEXMJ010000025.1 GCF_040610475.1 Actinopolymorpha sp. NPDC004070
AAGAGTGCTCACCCGACGGCGGCTCGGCGACCAGCCTCACGCCCAACAGCCCTAGCCTTGGGCGCGAAACGCCGGTCGAACCCCATTAGGGTCTGGTGCCGTGGTACGTCGATCCCGGGATCCGCGGCAGGCCCGCTTCCTCACTCTGGCCAGCCTGCGCTGGATGGTCCGGCACCGGGCCTGGACGCCTTACTACCTCCTGCGCTACTGGCGCTTTCTGCTGTTCCGGTTGCGGCACCCGCACGTTGTCACCGAGGGGTTCGTCTTCCTCGGCCGGCGGGTCGAGGTGCGCGCCCGGCGCGGCTACGGCCGGCTGGTCCTCGGCCGGTGGGTGCACCTGGGTGACGGCACCCGGCTGCACGCGCACGAGGGGACGCTCCGGATCGGCGACAAGTGCGTGCTGGGCCGGGACGTGACCGTCAACTGCTACCTCGACGTCGAGGTCGGCCGGTCCTGCCTGTTCGCCGACTGGGTCTACGTCTGCGACTTCGACCACGTGACCACCGACCTCGCCGTGCCCATCAAGGACCAGGGACTGGTCAAGTCACCGGTGCGGATCGGGCCGGACTGCTGGCTGGGTACGAAGGTGACAGTGGTGCGCGGCACGACGGTCGGCACCGGTGCGGTGCTTGCCGCGCACGCGGTCGTCCGCGGCGAGGTGCCCGACTACGGCGTGGCGGCGGGGGTCCCGGCCCGGGTGGTGAAGAACCGCCGGGACACCTACGCGGCGGAGTCGGGCAGACGGGCTTACCTCGAGGGCCTGGCCCGCGGTGCCGAGGAGGCCGCCGGCCGGGCGGCACGAGGTGCCGGGAGCGAGGCCCGGCCGGGTCAGCCGGTGCGGGGCTCGTCCTGACCGGCGGTCTCCGGCTCGGCGGGGCGTTCGGTCCGCTCGTGGGTCCGGTCCGCGGCCCGGTCCTCCTCGCCTGTGCCCCGGCCGACTGAGACGACCCGGAGCGCGTCCCGGAGCGCCGACTGCTGCTCGGGGTTCATCGCCTCGATGAAGTAGACCAGCGCGGTCGCCGGTCCGGCGGCGGCCGACCAGGCGTCGTGCATGCGGGCGGCGGTGTAGGAGTCGCGGGACATCACCGGTGTGTAGACGTACGCCCGGCCGGCGGCCTCCCGGCGCAGCCAGCCCTTGCGGTACAGCTTGTCCAGGACGGTCATCACGGTGGTGTGGGCGAGCGGTCGCTCCGGCGCCAGCATCCGGCGGACCTCCCGCACCTGCAGGGGGCGGTCGGCCGCCCACAGATGGAACATCACCTGCTCCTCGAGCTCACCGAAGGACCGCATCTGCCCTCCCGCACCTGTCCGCCGGCATCCGGCCCGAGTTCTGGCCGGTGTGATCTGCGTCACATGTCAAGGCCGAGTTGCTATCGATCATCGTAGATGTCTCCAGCCGGCCCGTCGGGGCTGTACCAAAAGAACAAATCGGTATTCTCGGCGCTCTTCGTCGAAGCGGTGTCTTTTCGTGAAAGCTCACGTGGAAGCGGCTTTCCTGCCGGTATGAAACCGCCCGGCCGCAGTCCGTGCCCATGGAGTCGCGACTATATCCGGGTGCGGTGTTGCGCACCACTACGATCGCGCATCGTAGACAGCGAGGAAACGCGGGCTGGAAAGTGTCGAAGGTCATCTGTTAGACCTGTCGCCGGACCCGTTGACCTGGGGATTCGTACAGAATTCACCACTTGTCTGCTGGTTCTGTAAACGTCCGCAATGACACCCGGTTCCTTGTCGGGGAGGCGGCTACTGCGCCGCCGCGCCTGGGTGACTCACGCCCGCACCAGGGCACGGTACGCCACATTTCCGCGCGGTACGCGTGGCGGTGAGGGCTGCCGTCGAACGATCGAGGAAGCGTTGGATTCTTTCCTGAGACGCCTACGCGCCCTGTGGGGCGTCCGCTGGCGCAACATTCCCTTGACAGCAGCGGCCGGAATTGTCGCTGTCGCCCTGGTCGCCGGCGGACTCGCCCTGGCGTTCGGCGCGGGTTCGCGGCCGGTGAACACCGCACTGAGCGCGTCCACCGGTGAGAACAAGCCCGCCGCCGGCGCGGTCGAACGCATCGACGCAGCGGCCGCGATCGCGAAGGAGTCCGCGGCGAAGAAGGCCGCGCAGGAGAAGGCCGCCGCCGAGCAGGCCGAGCGGGCCCGCGCCGCCAAGCAGCGGGCCGCCCGGTCCGAGCAGCGGCGTGCGCTGGCCGAGCAGGCCGCCGCGAAGAAGGCCGCGCAGAAGCGGGCCGCGGCGAAGAAGGCCGCCGCGAAGAAGCGGGCGGCCGAGCGCGCCGCCGCCGAGCGGGCCGCGGAGGAGAGAGCCGCCGCGAAGAAGCTTGCCCTGAAGAAGATCGCCCTGAAGAAGGCCGCCGCGAAGAAGGCCGCGCTGGCGGCCCAGAAGGCGCGGCAGTGGGTGCTTCCGCTGACGTCCTACGAGCTCACCGGCCGATTCGGGCAGAGCGGCAGCAACTGGGCCTCCTTCCACCACGGACTCGACTTCGCCGCCGACACCGGTACGCCGATCCACGCGGTCGGCCGGGGCGAGATCATCAGCGCCGGTTGGCAGAACGCCTACGGGAACGCGATCGAGATCCGCCACCCGGACGGCACGGTGACGCTGTACGGCCACATGTCCCGGTTCGCGAAGACCGGCGGCAGCGTCAGGGCCGGCGACGTGATCGGTTACGTCGGCGCGACCGGGAACGTCACCGGCCCGCACTGCCACCTCGAGGTCCGTCCGCACGGCGGCGGTCTCGACGAAGCGGTGGACCCGTTCGTCTGGCTGAAGAACAAGGGCCTGAACCCCTGAGCGACGGCTCGACCTGAAACGCCCCACGGCGACACACCCCCCGCACGCTGCCCCAGGACCGCCCCGGTGGTCCTGGGGCAGCGTCGTGTCCGCCTCGGGTTGATTACTTAGCAAGGCTAAGTTAGCCTGGCTAAGCAATGTCTGGTCAGTACGAATCTCGCTCCGAAGCGCCCATCGAGTCCCGCACCGCCGTCGGCACGGTCAGCCCTGCCGGTTCGGCCGGGCCTGTCGGTTCCGTCGGCGTGGGGCCGCTCGCCCGGGAGCTTCGCCCCCTGGTGTACCGGCTGTACGACGTCGTTCGCCGGCACACACCCGATCTGGGCGTCACCCTCACCCAGGGCTCTGTCCTGAGCGTCCTGGTACACGACGGTCCCCAGACGATGAGCGCCCTCGCCGCCCGCGAAGGTGTCCGCCAGCCGTCGATGACCAACGTCGTGAGCCGGCTCGAACGCGCGGGCTACGTGCGCCGCCGACCGGCCCAACACGACCGGCGGATGGTGGTCGTGACCGCGACCGCCAAGGCCCGCACCGACCTGGCCCGGGCCGTCGTGGCGCGGGAGGAGTTTCTCCGCGAGCGGCTGACCCGGCTCGGCCCCGGTGAGCGCGAGGCCGTCCAGGCCGCGCTGCCCGCACTGGCCCGGCTGGTCGCCGCCGATCCGCTCACCGCCGATCCGCTCACCACCGATCCGCTCACCGCCGATCCGCTCACCACCGATCCGGTCGCCACGGGCGATCCCGAGCCGGTGAGCACCGACCAGTGAGACGTACTCCGAACCCGTTCAAGCGAAGGAAGGTTCTCCTCCCGTGTCCCACGATGTGAAGTTGCTCGACGCCGTTCGCGGCCAGCCGCGTTCGGTGTGGGTGGTCGCGTTCGCGGCGGTCATCGCGTTCATGGGAATTGGGCTCGTCGACCCGATCCTGCTCTCCATCGCGAAGGGCCTGAACGCGACTCCGAGCCAGGTCACGTTGCTGTTCGCGTCGTACCTCGTGGTGCAGGTTCTCGCGATGCTCTTCACCGGCGTCCTCGCGGCGAAGTACGGCGGCAAGCGCACCATGCTGGCCGGGCTGGCGCTGATCGTGGTGTTCGCCGGCCTGTGCGCGCTGGCCGGATCGATCAGCCAGCTCGTCGCCCTGCGGGCGTTCTGGGGACTCGGGAACGCGTTGTTCATCGCGACCGCGCTGTCCACGATCGTGGCCGCGGCGGCGGGCGGGCAGACCGCCGCGATCCTGCTCTACGAGGCGGCGCTCGGCCTCGGCATCTCCGCCGGGCCGCTGGTGGGCGCGCTGTTGGGCAGCATTTCCTGGCGCGGCCCGTTCGTCGGTACGTCCTTCCTGATGCTGGTCGCCCTGGTGCTGACCGCGACCATGCTGGTCCGGGACCGGCCGAGCACGCAGCGGGTCTCGGTGAGCGCGCCGTTCAGGGCGCTTCGCGACCGCCGGCTGCTGCTGGTGGCACTGTCCGCGCTGCTCTACACGTACGCCTTCTTCACCGTGCTGGCCTGGACGCCGTTCGTCCTCGGGTACGGCGCGTTCGCGGTCGGCGGGATCTTCTTCGGCTGGGGTCTGATGGTCGCGGTCTGCGGCGTCGTCGTCGGCCCGCGGCTGGCCGCGAGGATCGGCGAGCGCAACGCGACCATGCTGGCTCTCGCGATGTACGCCCTGCTCATGCTGGCGTTCGTCTGGGGTTCGGTGCCGGTCGTCGTGGTGGCGACCATCGCCTCAGGTATCGCCTCGGGCTGCCTGAACACCTTCCTCACCGGCATGGCGATGTCGGTCTCGGACGCACCCCGCCCGATCGCCAGCGCCGGCTACAACTTCCTGCGCTGGATGGGTGGTGCGGCCGCGGCGATCCTGGTCGGCCACATCGCCGAGTGGGGCGGCTCCCAGCGGGCGCCGTTCGTCGTGGCGGCCGTGCTGTGTGCCGGCGCGGTGGGCATGATGTACGCCGGCCGCGAGCCGAACCCGCACGAGGTGCCGGCCGAGGCCGTGGTGGTCGGCGAGCAGGTCTAGCCGTTCACCCGTACGTGCACGAGCAGGTCGAGGCTGGTGTCCAGGTCGTCCGGGGACAGCACGAAGTCGGCCGCCGTCAGGGACGCGACGAACGTCGCCAGCTCCCCTGACCAGGCGGCCGGCTCGTCGGCCAGCTGGGCCTTCACCAGGTCGCCGTGCCGGCGTTCCCAGTGCTCGATGCGCGGGCCGTGCCGCAGCCCGGTCATCGTGACGAGCTCGAGATCGAGGTCCGCGGCTGGCCGCTCGACCAGGGCGCGGAGCTCGGGCGCGGTGAGCTCCTTGGCGTGGCAGATGTTGCCGGGCGGGAAGGTCAGGTGGTTCGGCGTGGACCAGGCCAGCATGCCGCCGGGCTCGGTGACCCGGGCGCACTCGGCGACGAACGCGGGCTGGTTCCACAGATGCTCGATCGTCTGCAGGCTGACCACCGCGCCGAAGGACCGGTCGGCGAACGGCAGCTGGACGAGGTTGCCGCGCACCAGCCGTACGTCGGGGTAGGTCGCGGCGGCGTGCGCGGCGGCCGCAGCGTCGTAGTCGACGCCCACCACGGTCGCTCCCGGGCAGACCGAGCCCAGCGAGTCGTACAGACTCCGCGCGCCGTAGCCCTCACCGCAGCCGGCGTCCAGCACCCGCGGCTTCCGCCCACCGGGTGAAGCGTGTCCGGCCTGTGCGGCGTGTTCGGCCAGCAGGCCGGCCGCCCAGTCGTAGCCGACCACGTGCCGGGCGAACCAGTAGGTCTCGTGCCAGATGCCGGGCATGGTGCGCTCACCGGTGAGGGGCAGGTCCGGCACGTTCGGCTCTCCTCTGCTCGTCCCGGAGCATGGGAGATTCCGGCCCGGGTGACGGTCAGGCTACTTGCGCCGGCCAGCCGGGCGGTGCCGGACCGCGGGTCCTGTTTCGGCCCCGTGTGCGCGGGCCGCGCCTCCCCTCCGCAGGGTGTCCTCGGCCAGACTGGACCGCGAACGTGTACCCGGGACAAGACGGAGAGCCGGAACTCATGGCAGACCAGAACACCGACGGTTTCTACACCAACCTCAGCTGCGGCGCGCTCGGGATCAAGCCGGGCTTCGAGGCCGCCGTCGACCTCGCGATCGAGTTCGGCTTCGGGGCGGTCGAGCCGGACGTCGGCTACCTCACCTCCTCACCCGCCGAGCAGGTCGAGGGGCTGCGATCGCGGCTCGCCGAGCACGGCGTGAAGTGGGGGAACGCCGGCCTGCCGGTCGACCTGAACGCGAACGCGGCGGCGTTCGCCTCCCAGCTGGACGCGCTGAACGACCAGGCCGTCCGGCTGGCGTCGTACGGCATCGACCGGGTGGGCACCTGGATCCGGCCGATGAGCAACACGCTGACCTACCGGCGCAACTTCCGCCGGCACGCCGAGCGGATCGCGCTCGTGGACGAGATCCTGGCCGGTGCCGGGGTGCGGTTCGGGCTGGAGTACGTCGGACCCAAGTCGTTCTGGAGCACCGAGCTGTACCCCTTCGTGCACACCCTCGCCGAGGCGCGCGAGCTCATCGACGCCGTGGGCAGCCCCAACGTCGGCCTCATCCTGGACACCTTCCACTGGTACACCTCCGGTGAGTCCGCGGCCGACATCGCCGAACTGTCCGCGCAGGAGGTGGTGGCCGTCGACCTCAACGACGCGCCCACCGGTCTGGAGCGTGACCAGCAGCAGGACGGTCAGCGCATGTTGCCCGGCGCGACCGGGGTGATCGACGTGGCCGGTTTCGTGGGTGCCCTGCGCAAGATCGGGTACGTCGGGCCGGTCAAGGTCGAGCCGTTCAACGCGGAGCTGCGGGCCATGGCTCCGCGTGACGCGGTGGCCAAGACCGCCGAGTCGCTGACCGCCGTTCTGTAGGACGCCTCGTACGCACGCCGGGTCCCGGGGAGGGCGCTCGTGCTCCCCGGGTGCCTGGCGGTTGCCCGCGAAGCTACTCACGGGTAACCTCGCGCCAGTCGGGTAGGTCCCGTCTACGGTTGGGGCGGAACCCCAGGCGAGCCAAGGACGCGAGTGAGGAGCCGGACGCGAGCATGAACATCGTGGTGTGTGTGAAGTACGTCCCGGACGCGACCGCGGAACGCGGCTTCGACGCCGGCGACCGGACCGTCGACCGGTCCGGCGTGCCCGGCCTGCTGTCGGAGCTGGACGAGTACGCCGTCGAGGCCGCCCTCAAGCTCGCCGACGCCGGCGACGCCGAGGTGACAGTCCTCACCGTCGGTCCCGCCGACGCCGCCGACGCGCTGAAGAAGAGCCTGCAGATGGGCGCGGGCAAGGCCGTGCATGTGCTCGACGACGCCATCCACGGCTCGGACTCGGTGGGCACGTCGCTGGTGTTGGCCGAGGCGGTCCGCAAGCTGGGCGCCGAGCAGCCGGTCGACCTCGTGCTGTGCGGGATGGCGTCCACCGACGGCAGCATGTCGGTGATCCCGGCGATGCTGGCCGAGCGGCTGGACCTGCCGCAGGTCACCTTCGCCAGTGAGCTCGAGGTCGGTGACGGCACGGTACGGATCCGCCGCGACGGCGAGGCCGCCACCGAGACCGTCGAGGCCTCCCTGCCGGCCGTGGTCTCGGTCACCGACCAGGCCAACGAGCCCCGCTACCCGTCGTTCAAGGGCATCATGGCGGCGAAGAAGAAGCCGGTGCAGACCTGGAGCCTCGCCGACCTCGGCGTCGACGCCGGTGCCGTCGGCCTGGCCGCCGCATGGACCGCGGTCGACTCCTTCGAGGCCCGGCCGCCGCGGCAGAAGGGCACGGTCGTCACCGACGAGGGCGACGGCGGGCAGCGGCTCGTGGCGTACCTCGCCGAGCAGCGGTTCGTCTGATCTGCCGCGACCTGCCGCGAGACCTGCCGCAAGCTGCCGAAGACCTTCGACCACCGATCCGGGTACGGGCGACCGACCGCGGGCGACTGCAAGGAAGCGTGCCGAAATGAGCGAGATCCTGGTTCTCGTCGACCACGTCGACGGGGTCGTACGCAAGACCACCACCGAGCTGCTGACCATGGCGCGGCGCCTCGGCGAACCCTACGCGGTGTTCGTCGGCAGCGGCTACGAGCAGGCCAGGGACACCCTGGCGACGTACGGCGCCCAGAAGGTCTACCTGCTGGAGCAGCCGGAGCTGACCGACCACCTCGTGGCACCGAAGGCGGAGGCGCTGGCCCAGCTCGCCGAGCGCGCCACGCCGGCCGCGATCATGCTGGCCTCCGGCGCGGAGGGCAAGGAGATCGCCGGGCGGCTGGCGATCAAGCTCGCGTCCGGCGTCCTCACCGACGTCGTGGACGTGCAGCCCGGTGACGGCACGGTCGTCGCCACCCAGGCGGTGTTCGCCGGCAACTACACCGTCCGGTCCCGGGTCACCCACGGCACGCCGATCCTGACCGTCAAGCCCAACTCCGCCACGCCCGAACCCGCACCCGCCCAGCCGGTGGAGGAGAAGACCGACGTCACGGTGTCGGACCGGGCCCGGGCCGCGCGGGTGGTGGAGCGTTCGCCGCGCACCCAGACCGGGCGCCCGGAGCTGACCGAGGCGGCGATCGTCGTCTCCGGTGGCCGCGGCGTCGGCTCGGCGGACAACTTCGCCGTCGTCGAGGGGCTCGCCGACGCGCTCGGCGGCGCGGTCGGCGCGTCCCGCGCCGCCGTGGACGCCGGTTGGTACCCCCACGCGTACCAGGTGGGCCAGACGGGCAAGACCGTCTCCCCGCAGCTGTACCTCGCCGCCGGCATCTCCGGTGCGATCCAGCACCGGGCGGGCATGCAGACCTCGAAGACGATCGCGGTGGTCAACAAGGACCCGGAGGCGCCGATCTTCGAGATGGCCGACTTCGGCGTCGTCGGCGACCTGCACGCGGTGCTGCCGCAGGCGACCGAGGAGGTCAACCGCCGCAAGGGCTGACCGGCGAGAGCGACGCACCGGGCATTGCACCCGGCGAACGCCGGTCCACGCGGGCTGACCGCGTGGACCGGCGTTCGCACGTCGTGCGCCCAGCCGGTACGGTCGGACGCAGTGACGCGGGGTGTCCCGTACGCCGGGACTGAGATCACACCCGTCGAACCTGATCCAGATCATGCTGGCGAAGGGACTGTCGCGCGATGGTCACGACCACGTCTGTCACCGCGGACGCCGTAGCGGGGGTACGCGAGGACCTCCGCGACCAGGCGCCGCTGGTGCACTGCCTCACCAATCTCGTCGTCGCCAACTTCACCGCCAACGCCCTGCTCGCCGCGGGCGCGTCACCGGCGATGACCGACACCCCCGAGGACGCGCAGGTGCTCGCCGCCGGCGCCGGTGCGGTGCTGGTCAACCTCGGTACGGTCACCCACGCCTCGGCCGAGGGCATGCGGGCGTCGGTGACGTCGGCCGCCCGGGCCGGGCGGCCGTGGGTGCTCGACCCCGTGGCCGCCGGTCCGCTGCCGTGGCGTACCGCCCTGGCAGGTGACCTGCTCGCGCTCGCACCGCCCGCGGTCGTACGGGGGAACGCCTCGGAGGTGCTCGCCCTGACCGGCGGCGCCGGTGGCCGCGGCGTGGAGTCGACCGCCGATCCGGAGCAGGCGTGGCCGGCCGCCCGGTCGCTGGCCGGAACGTACGGCCTGACGGTGGCGGTGAGCGGCCCGGTCGACCTGCTCACCGACGGCGAACGCACCGTACGGATCGCCAACGGCCATCCGCTGATGACCCGGGTCACCGGTGTCGGCTGCGTGCTCGGCGCGCTCACCGCCGGCTGCCTCGCGGTGACCGGGGACGCCCTGCTGGCCGCCACCGCGGCGACGGTGCTGCTCACTCTCGCCGGAGAGGCGGCGGCCGCGCGGGCGCCGCGGCCCGGGTCGTTCGCCACCGCGTTGCTGGACGAGCTGGACGCCACCGGCGCCGACCGGATCCGCGCCGCCGCAAGGCTGGGTTGACACCGATGGGCGACCATCCGGGCGGGGCGCTCGACCTCTCGCTCTACCTCGTCACCGACGCCGCGCTGTGTGGCCCGCGCGGGGTGGCCGCGACGGTGCGGGACGCCGTTGCCGGCGGGGTGAGTGCCGTACAGCTGCGCGACCCGGGCGCCACGACCCGGGACCTGCTCCGTACCGGCGCGCAGGTGCGCGAGGTGCTCGCCGGGACCGGCGTACCCCTGTTCGTGAACGACCGTGCCGACGTCGCGTACGCGCTCAGTGCGGACGGCGTCCACCTCGGCCAGTCCGACCTGCCGCCGGAGCACGCGCGCGACCTGCTCGGGCCGGGTGCGTGGATCGGGCTGTCCGTGCACGCTCCTGGCCACCTCGACGGCGCGCTCACACTGCCGCCGGGGACCGTGGACTACCTCGGCGTGGGCCCGGTCTTCGCCCAGACGACGAAGGCGGACGCGGCGTCGCCGGGCGGCCTGGCCCTTCTCGCCGACCTCGTCGCCACTGCCGCCGCGGCGGGCCTGCCCTGCGTGGCGATCGGCGGCATCGGCCCGGACAACGCCGCCGCCGTGCGCGCCACCGGCGTGGCCGGGATCGCGGTGGTGAGCGCGGTGTGCGGCCGGCCCGACCCAGCGGCGGCCGCCCGAGCCCTGCGTACGGAGGTTCGATGACCGCTCACGTGCCCGTCGCCCTGACCATCGCCACCAGCGACCCTTCCGGTGGCGCGGGGATCCAGGCCGACCTGAAGACGTTCTCCGCCCTCGGCGCCTACGGCACCGCCGTCCTGGTGGCGCTGACAGCGCAGAACACCCGCGGCGTCACCGGCATCCACGTCGTCCCGCCGGCGTTCGTCGCCGAGCAGGTGGACACCCTCGTCGCCGACGTCCGCGTGGACGCGGTGAAGGTCGGCATGCTCGCCGACGCCACGGTCGTGCACACGGTCGCGGACGCGCTCCGCCGCCACCGGGATCGGCTCCCGTCGGTGGTGCTCGACCCGGTGATGGTCGCCTCCAGCGGGGACCGGCTGCTCACCGAGGACGCGGTCGCGGTCGTGCGGACCGACCTGCTCCCGCTGGCCGCCCTGGTGACCCCGAACCTCCCCGAGGCCGCCGCCCTCCTGGACACCTCGCCGGCCCGCACGCCCGCCGAGGTGGAACGCCAGGCCGCTGACCTACTGGCTCTCGGCGTACCCCGGGTCCTGCTGAAGGGCGGGCACGGCGAGGACCCGGAGGAGTCCGCCGACCTGTACGCCGACGCCGACGGCGTGCAGTGGCTGCGGGCGCCCCGGATCCGCACCCGGCACACCCACGGCACGGGTTGCACACTTTCCTCCGCGATTGCCGCACTGCGTCCCCAGCGGCCGGACTGGCGTACCGCCGTCGGCGATGCCAAGGACTACCTGACCGGCGCGCTGGCCGCGGCCGACTCCCTCGACGTCGGCGGGGGACACGGGCCGGTGCACCACTTCCACGCCTGGCGGGGATCGTGGTGACGGCGGCCACCGTGGAGAACGGATCGACGGGGTTCTGCGCGGACGCCTGGGCGGCCACCGCGAAGACCCGAGCGGCGATCGACGCGCTGCCGTTCGTGGTGACCCTCGGCGACGGCAGCCTGGACGGCGCGCGGTTCGCGTACTACCTCGCCCAGGACGCCTTCTACCTCGACGACTACGCCCGGGCGCTCGCGGCCGCCGCGGTGAAGGCGCCGAACAGCGCGGACCTCGCGTTCTTCGCGAAGTCCGCGCACACCGCGATCGAGGTCGAACAGGACCTGCACCGCACGCACGTGCAGGACCTGGCCGGCTACCGGCGGTCTCCGACCTGCGTCGGCTACACGTCGTATCTCCTCGGCGTCGCGCACACCCGCGGCTACGCCGAGCTCGTCGCCGCGCTGCTGCCGTGCTTCCGGGTCTACCAGGACGTGGGGATGCGGCTGCTGGCGGCGGCCGGCGACCTCACCGGGCACCCGTACGGCGACTGGATCGGCACGTACGCCGACGAGGAGTTCGCCCGGTCCACCGCGCGGGTGTGCGAGATCGCCGACCGGGTGGCCGGCGGCGCCGACCCCGCCACGGTGGAACGCATGCACGAGGCGTACGCCCGGGCGACGGCGTGGGAGTGGATGTTCTGGGACGCCGCGTGGCGGCAGGAGGGCTGGCCCGGGCAGGGCTGACCGGCAGGCGGCCGTCGCCGGGGCCGGCCGCCGACCGGCGGGTGGAACGGGTGTCGGTGGTGGTCATTACGCTGGACCCGCGATGACGGCACCTCACATCTACCTCGATCATGCCGCGACCACCCCGATGCTTCCGGAAGCTGTGGCCGCGATGACCGCCCAGCTCTCCCGGCTGGGCAACGCATCGTCCCTGCACGCCTCCGGCCGGGCCGCCCGGCGGCTGGTGGAGGAGTCCCGGGAGTCGGTGGCCGCGGCGCTCGGCGCCCGGCCCTCGGAGATCGTCTTCACCGGTGGCGGCACCGAGGCGGACAACCTCGCGGTCAAGGGCCTGTTCTGGGCGCGCCGGGCCGCCGACCCACGCCGGCGGCGGGTGCTGGCCAGCTCCGTCGAGCACCACGCGGTGCTCGACTCGGTGCGCTGGCTGGGTTCGTTCGCCGGGGCCGAGGTGGAGTTGCTGCCGGTCGACCAGGACGGCCGGATCGACGTGGCCGCCCTGCGGGCGAGCGTCGAGGCCGAACCCGAGTCGGTGGCGCTGCTCACCGTGATGTGGGCCAACAACGAGGTCGGCACCGTCCAGCCGGTCGCCGAGGTCGTCGAGCTGGCCAGGCGTTACGGCATACCCGTGCACTCCGACGCCGTGCAGGCGGTCGGCCAGCTGCCCGTCGACTTCGCCGCCTCCGGCCTGGACGCGATGACGGTGACCGGGCACAAGCTCGGCGGCCCGGTCGGCGTGGGAGCGCTGGTGGTCCGGCGCCAGGTCGACCTGGTGCCGCTGCTACACGGTGGGGGACAGGAACGCGACGTCCGCTCCGGCACGCTCGACGTGGCCGCGATCGCCGCGTTCGCCGTCGCCGTCGAGGCCGCCGCGGCCGGCCGGGAGCAGCTCGCCGACCGGCTGGCCGGGCTGCGGGCCGAGCTGGTCGACCAGATCCTCACCGCGGTGCCCGACGCCGAGCTCAACGGCGACCCCGGCATCGCTCACCCCGACTCCGGCGGCCGGCTGCCCGGCAACGCGCACTTCTCCTTCCCCGGTTGCGAGGGCGACTCGCTGTTGCTGCTGCTGGACGCGCGCGGCATCGAGTGCTCCACCGGCTCGGCGTGCTCGGCGGGAGTGGCCGAGCCGAGCCACGTGCTGCTGGCGATGGGCCGCGACGAGGAGCGCGCCCGCGGGTCGCTGCGGTTCAGCCTGGGCCACACCTCCACCCACGCCGACGTCGAAGCGCTCGGCGCGGCCATCGGCCCGGTGGTGGAACGCGCCCGCACCGCGGGTCTGGTCAACGTGAGCGGAGGCAGGAACTGATGCGGGTACTCGCGGCGATGTCCGGCGGAGTCGACTCCGCGGTGGCGGCCGCGCGGGCGGTGGACGCCGGCCACGAGGTGACCGGGGTGCACCTCGCGCTGTCGCGCAACCCCTCGTCCTACCGCACCGGTGCGCGCGGCTGCTGCACGCTGGAGGACGCGCGCGACGCCCGCCGTGCTGCCGACGTGCTCGGCATCCCGTTCTACGTCTGGGACCTCGCCGAGCGGTTCCACGCCGACGTGGTGACCGACTTCGTGCAGGAGTACGCCGCCGGCCGCACCCCCAACCCCTGCCTGCGCTGCAACGAGAGGATCAAGTTCGCCGCGGTGCTCGACCGGGCGCTGGCGCTCGGCTTCGACGCGGTCTGCACCGGCCACTACGCCCAGCTCGTGGACGGCCCGGGCGGCCGGGAGCTGCACCGTTCGGTCGACCCCGGCAAGGACCAGTCGTACGTCCTCGGCGTCCTCACCGCCGAGCAGCTGGCGCACGCCTACTTCCCTCTCGGCGGCTCGCCGAAGTCGGCGGTGCGCGCCGAGGCCGCCGAGCGCGGCCTCGCCGTCGCCGACAAGCCCGACAGTCACGACATCTGCTTCGTCGCCGACGGCGACACCGCGGGATTCCTGGCCCGCGAGCTCGGCGAGCAGCCCGGGCGGGTGGTCGACGAGGACGGCACCGTGCTGGCCGAGCACGACGCGGCGTACGCGTTCACCGTCGGCCAGCGCCGCGGCCTGCGCCTCGGCCGGCCGGCCGACGACGGCAATCCCCGCTACGTGCTGTCCATCGAACCCGTGAGCCGCACCGTGACCGTCGGCCCCCGCGACCGGCTGTCGGTCGCGCACATCGAGGGCACCCAGCCGCGGTGGTGCGGCCCGGCGCCGACCGGTCCGGTGGAGTGCCGGGCGCAGATTCGCGCGCACGGTGAGACGCTGCCCGCGCGGGCGTGGGTCGAGCACGACGTGCTCCGGGTCGAGCTGGCCGAGGCGGCCACCGGCGTCGCGCCCGGCCAGGCGGTGGTGCTCTACGCCGGCACCCGGGTGATCGGCTCGGCCACCATCTCCTCCACGGTCCCCGCTCCCGCGCACTGAGCCCGCTGCCCGCCGGCGCCCGTAGGCTTTCCCTGTGCCGAACCCCATCGAAATGCCCTGGCGCCCGGGTTCCGCGACCGGCGTCGGTTCCCTGCCGTACGACGACCCGCTGGAGGCGACCCGGGTCGTCCTCGGCGAGCTGCCCGATCTCCCGCACCTGCCCGAACTGCCCGGCAGGGGCCCCGGCGCGGACATGATCGGCCGGGCGTGCGCGCTGCTGGTCGAACTCGGCGTCGACCTGCAGCCGTCCGGCTGGCGGCTGGTCGCGGGGGAGGGGCTCGACCAGCGCCGCGCGCGTTCGACGCTGGCCCGCGACCTGGACGCGCTGGAGGAGTTGACGCAGTCCTACAGCGGTCCGCTGAAGGTGCAGTTCACCGGCCCGGTGACGCTCGCCGCCGGTGTCGAACGTCCCCGCGGGGGCCGGGTGGTGGGCGACAGCGGTGCCCGCCGCGATCTCGCGCAGTCCCTGGCCGAGGGCCTGACGGTCCACCTTCGCGAGCTGCACCGCCGCGTGCCGGGTGCGTCGCTGGTGGTTCAGCTGGACGAGCCGTCGATGCCCGCGGTCCTGCGCGGATCGGTGCCGACGGCCTCCGGGTTCTCCCGCTACCGCCCGGTCGAGGAGCACGAGGTGACCGACCTGCTGGGCGGCGTGATCGGCTCGATCGTGGCTGCCGGCGCGGTGCCGATCGTGCACAGCTGTGCGGCCGGAACGCCGTTCCCGCTGCTGGTACGCGCCGGGGCGCGCGGTCTGTCGTTCGACCTGAAGAAGCTCGGGGAGGCCGACGCGGACCCGTTGTCGGAGGCGGTGGAGAGCGGAGTGGCGTTGTTCGCCGGCGCCGTTCCCGCGCTGCGGCCCGAGGAACCTGCCCGGCCCGCTCCGGGCGTCGCGGCCGCCGCGGACGGCGCTGCGCCTCGCCCGGCGGGCCCGCCGGGACCCACCGACGCCGACGTGGCCCGGACGGTGCAGGCGTTCTGGCGGCGGCTGGGGTTCGCCGGGGACGAGGTCGCGCGCGGTGTCGTGGTCACGCCCTCGTGCGGGCTCGCCGGCGCCGACCCGGCCTGGGCGCGGACGGCGATGAAGCTCGCCCGGGAGGCGGCCGCGCACCTGGCGAGCTGACCAGGGCACGTCCCAGGGTCTGTCCTGCGGATCATGGCCGGTTCGCGTGCCCCCGCATCCCGCCCGGCTGCGTTGTCGTCGTCGCGCGTAGAACACCGCTACGCGACTCCTCCTCCGCCTTGCCGAGCGGGCGCGGATGACCCGCTCACTACTCGACCCTGATCCGCAGGACAGACCCTAGCCGCCGGAGTCCGACCACCCGCGGTTCTCCGGGAACCAGCTGAGATACGATACGGCGCGTGTCGTATCGAAATAACAGCGAAGGCCGGTCGTCGCGGGGGCGCCCGCGGGACGAGGGCCTGGAGCGGCGGATCCTGGCGGCGGTCATGGAGGTGCTGCCCGAGGTCGGGTACGCCGGCCTGACCTACGAGGAGGTGGCGCGGCGCTGCAACGCCTCCAAGGCGAGCCTGTACCGACGTTGGAAGACCAAGCAGGACATGGTGATCGCGGCGCTGCGGTCCGGCCCGGCCCGGGACGGCGCCGCGGAAACGATCGACACGGGCAGTCTGCGCGAGGACCTGTTGTGCCTGTGCCGCCGGCTCGACCGCACGATGCGGGCCTCGGACAGCCAGACCGCGATGCTGCTCCTGCAGGCCGGCATCGAGGACCCCGACCTGTGCGAGGCGATCGAGAAGTCGGCGGGCCCCACCGGTGCCCGGCTGCCCCAGGAAGTTCTCCAGGCTGCCGTCGCCCGGGGTGAGCTTCCCGCCGGCGCGGATCCCTTCCCGTTCGAGGAAGTCGTCGGCGCCGCGTTGCTGCTTCGCCGGGTCAACGGCCTGCCGGCCGGCGAGGAGTACCTCGCCGCGTTGGTCGACACCGTGGTGATTCCCGCGCTGCGCGCGACCGCGACCGCGCGGGTTCCGCTGCCGGCCGGCATCTTCTCCGGCCACCCGTTCCCTCCCGCTCCCGAAGCGCCCCTTCCGCCCTCCACCGAGGAGAACCGATGACCTCCCACCTGACCATCGCCGGCTTCGACTACCGCACCGTGCCCGGAGCCGACGGCGTCGCGCTCAACGTCGCGGTCGGCGGCGAGGGCCCGGCCGTGGTCCTGCTGCACGGGTTCCCGCAGACCCACTACATGTGGCGACACGTCGCCCGGCGGCTCTGCGGCGAGCACACGGTGATCGTCCCGGACCTGCGCGGCTACGGCGACAGCGACAAGCCCTCCGGGAGTGACCCCGGCACGTACTCGAAGCGGACGATGGCCAAGGACATCGTCCAGGTCGCGGCCGCCCTGGGGTTCGGCCACTTCGGGCTGGTCGGACACGACCGCGGTGCCCTGGTCGCCGTTCGTGCCGGCCTGGACCACCCCACGGTCGTGGACTACCTCGGCATCCTGGACGTGCTGCCCACCCTGGACACCTGGGCGGTGCTGCAGGGCGTGAACGCCAAGGTGGCCTGGCACCTCTACCTCATGGCCCAGCCGCCCGGGCTACCGGAGAAGATGATCGCCGCTGTCGCACCGGAGTTCTTCGGGTCGTTCCTGGACGCGTGGGACCCCAAGGGCACGACGTTCACCTCACAGGAGCGTGATTACTACGTCGACAACTCGGTGGCCGCGGTCGAGTCCATCGTCGCCGACTACCGCGCCACCGCGAGCGTGGACCTCGAGCTGGACGTCCACGACCATGAGAGGGACGCGAAGCTCGCCATGCCCGTGGGCGTCATCTCCCAGGACTGGGGAGCCCAGCTCGGCTTCGACGCCGCCGCGCTGTGGAAGGCGTGGGCACCGGACCTGGTGTTCCGGTCCACGACCTCGGGCCACTTCATGGCCGAGGAGAACCCGGACGAGATCGCTTCCTTCGTCACCGAGCTTGCCGCCCGGAGCAGCCGCACGACCTAGACATCCCACGGCTCTAAGCTGTCAAGCGGCGATGGCTTCTTGGGTTGGCCAGGCGGTGGCTTCGTTGTAGCTGGTGCCGTGGGTGAGGCA
>NZ_JBEXMJ010000026.1:0-5095 GCF_040610475.1 Actinopolymorpha sp. NPDC004070
GGCGTACTCCTGTGCCGCTACCACCACGTCACCGTCCACCACAAAGGATGGCAAGTCCGCATGGGAGCACACGGCCACCCCGAATACGTACCGCCAGAGTGGGTGGATCGACAGCAGAGAATCCTTCGGCCCTGAGAGCCGAACGTGGGCGGGGATCGCGGCGTCACTCCCCGACCGCACCGTCGGCCAGTTCGCGGGCGACGTCGAGGTGACCCGCGTGCCGGGCGTACTCCTGCAACACGTGGAAGAGGATCCAGCCCATCGATGGCTGGGCGTCCACGTCCGCCGGGAACCTGCCGCCGAGCGCTGACAGGTCCGAGAGTGCTGCACCGGCCGCGATCTCCCTCGATCGCGCCACCTGCACGTGGAACGCAACCAGTACGTCGTCCACGGACTCGTCGGGATCCACCCGCCAGCGGCCGTCCGGCCCGTCGTCCGCCCACGGGTCGTCGACCTGCTCGGCCAGGAAGCCCCAGACCAGCCAGCGGCGTTCGACGTGGGTGAGGTGCTTGAGCAGTTGGAGGGGCGTCCAGCCCGACGGAAGCCGGCTGGTGCGCAGCTCCTCCTCGGACAGGCCGTCGAGCTTGCGGAGCACGACGTCGCGGTAGTAGTCGAGGAAGCCGACCAACAGGTCGTGGGGATCGCTCAGGGCATAGTCGGGCTCGGAAGGTTCGGTCACGAACCAGACCCTAGCCACCCACGGCGGCGCGGACCGCCGGAGTTCCGGTGGCGGTGCCTTCTCCAACTCCGGCGGGCTGCGCCCACGGGCCTCTGCTCAGTCCCGGCTCGGCACCGATGTCAACCCAGCCTTGCGCGGGTCTCAGCCGAGGCCGACCGTACGGCCCTGTGCGGCCGAACGCAGGATCGCCTCGGCAACCTCCACGATCGCCAGCCCGTCGCGCATCCCCACCACGTCGCCGCCACCCGCTTCCGGACTCGCGTCCGCTTCCACGCCGCCGCCGGCGCGGTTGCGCAGGATCGCGTCCCGGAAGGCAGCGAGCTCGGTACGCAGCGGCTCGGGTTTGGGGATGGCGTACCGGATCATGTCGCCCTCGGTCACGCCGCGAAACGACGCCATGGCGTCCCACTCCAGCAGGCGCACGCCGTTGGCGTGGAACGTCAGGTCGGCCGCGATCGTGTCCGCGACGAACGCACCGCGCTCGCCGGTGACCACTGTGACGCGTTCCTTCATCGGGGACAGCCAGTTGACCAGGTGGTTGACCACCGTGCCGTCGTCGAGCTGGCCGACGACCGCCACCAGGTCCTCGTGCTTCCGGCCGCTCTTGTGCGCGGTACGCGCCGACACCGACCGGTAACGCCCGCGGGTGACCCACGCGGTGGAGTCGATGTCGTGGGTGGCGAGGTCCTTGATCACACCGACGTCGGCGATGCGGTTGGGGAACGGCCCCTGGCGGCGGGTGATCACCTGGTAGATCTCGCCGAGCTCGCCCTGGTCGAGGCGGGCCCGGAGGTTCTGCAACGCCGGGTTGTAGCGCTCGATGTGGCCGACACAGCCGACCAGTCTCTGAGCCTCGAACGCCGCGGCCAGCTTCTCCGCGCCCTCCACCGTGCTCGCCAGCGGCTTCTCCACCAGCGCGTGCACACCGGCGGCGGCGAGTACCAGACCCACCTCCTCGTGGAACGCGGTGGGTACGGCGACCACGCACAGGTCGATGCCGGCGGCCACCAGCTTGTCCACGTCCGGCAGTACGTCCAGCCCACCGGCCACGCCGTGCGGGTCACCACCGGGGTCGGCGACCGCGACCAGCTCCACGCCCTCCAGGGATCGCAGCACCCGCGCATGATGGCGGCCCATCATGCCCAGGCCCAGCAGCCCGGCCCGCAGCGCGCTCATCGCGACACCGCCCTGGTCACCTCGGCCACGATCTGGGCGAGGTCGCGGTCGGACAGGCCCGGGTGCACCGGCAGCGAGATCGCCTCCCGGCAGGCCCGCTCGGTCTCCGGCAGGTCGACGTCACGTCCGGAACCCTCGGCGAACGACGGAAGCCGGTGGTTCGGGATCGGGTAGTAGACGCCGGTCCCCACCCCCGCCTGGGCGAGCCGGGCCTGCACGCCGTCCCGGTCGGGCACCCGCACGGTGTACTGGTGGTAGACGTGCTCGGCGTCCGCCGCCGTGCGCGGGGTGACGAGTCCGGCGACCCCGGCCAGGCGGGAGTCGAGGAAGCCGGCGTTGGACCTGCGCTGCTTGGTCCAGCGCTCGACCCGGGCCAGCTGGACCCGCCCGATCGCGGCCGCCACGTCGGTCATCCGGGCGTTGAACCCGACGACCTCGTTCTCGTACCTGCGTTCCATGCCCTGGTTGCGCAGCAGCCGTACCGTGCGGGCGAGATCCTCGTCCGCGCACACCACCATGCCGCCCTCGCCGGTGGTCATGTTCTTGGTGGGGTAGAAGCTGAACGCGCCGAAGGTGCCGAACGCACCGACCGGGCGCCCGGCCCAGCGCGCAAGGTGGGCTTGACAGGCATCCTCGAAGATCCCCAGCCCGTAACGGTCGGCGATCCGGATCAGCTCGGTCAGGTTCGCCGGATGGCCGTAGAGGTGCACCGGCATGATCCCGACCGTGCGCGCGGTCACCGCGGCCTCGACCGCCGCAGGGTCCAGACAGAAGTGGTCGGGTTCGATGTCGGCGAACACCGGCGTCGCCCCGGTCAGCGCCACGGAGTTGGCGGTGGCGGCGAACGTGAACGACGGCACGATCACCTCGTCCCCCGGTCCGACACCTGCCGCCAGCAGGCCGAGATGCAGGGCGCTCGTACCCGCGTTGACCGCCACGCACAGCCGATCGTCGACCAGGCTTGCGAACTCCTGCTCGAACGCCGCGACCTCCCGGCCCTGCACCAGCATGCCGCTGGCGATCACCCGGTCGACCGCGGCGCGTTCGTCCGCACCGATCATCGGCATCGCGGCCGGGATCGGCTCGGGGAGCAGGTCGCCCGGCGCCGCCTGTCGTACCGCTCCGTTGTTGCTCACGTCATCGACCCCCGTGGTCGGCGTCCTCGCGCAGAAGTCCCCCGCGCTCGCTGTAGGTGGCGCCCGTACGCGGACACAGCCAGCGTCCGGCGCCCTTGTCCTCCAGTCGTACCCCCGCACGACCGACCCACCCGACCCTGCGCGCGGGCACTCCGGCCACCAGCGCGAAGTCGGGGACGTTTCCTACGACGACCGCGCCCGCGGCCACCATCGCCCACCGGCCGACCGTCACCGGCGCGACGCACACCGAGCGGGCGCCGAGCGAGGCGCCCTCGCGGACCGTCACCCCGACGGCCTCCCAGTCGGCAGCGCGTTTGAGCGTGCCGTCCGGGTCGACCGAGCGCGGGTACTGGTCGTTGGTCAGCACCACCGCGGGCCCGACGAAGACTCCGTCCTCCAGCACCGCCGGCTCGTAGACGAGCGCGTGGTTCTGCACCTTGACCCGGTCACCGATCCGGACGCCGGCGCCGACGTAGGCGCCGCGGCCGACGATGCAGTCCGTGCCGAGCACGGCGTCCTCCCGGATCTGCGCCAGGTGCCACACCGAGGTCCCGTCACCGACGCGCGCCGTCTCGTGCACGTCAGCGGAGTCGGCCACGAAACGTGCTGCCATGAACCCAGAGGGTAATCGTCACGGTTCACTCCGGGGCGGCGACGCGCATCACCTTCCGGACGGCCTCCACGGTGTCGTCGATCTCCCGCTTGGTCAGCGTGGGATGCACCACCCACATCAGCGACGTCTCACCGAGTTCGCGGGCCACCGGCAGCGGCCGCTCGGGCCGCCCGATCCCGTCGAACGCCCTCTCGCGGTAGATCTCCGCGCAGGCACCCTGCAGGCACGGCACCCCCTCCGCCTCGATCGCGGTCATCACCGCGTCCCGGTCCCACCCCGGTGCGAGGCGTTCGGGCCGGACGAAGGCGTAGTACTTGTAGTACGCGTGCCGCACGTCCGGCGGAGGGACGGGCACCCGCAGTCCCGGCAGGTCGGCCAGGCCCTCGTCCAGCACGGCCGCGTGCGCGCGCCGGCGTTCGGACCACTGCGGGAGCCGGGCCAGTGCACGACGGCCCTGCGCGGCCTGCAACTCGGTCATCCGCGCGTTGGTTCCGAACGACTCGTGCAGCCACCGGAACCCCGGCGGGTGCGCCTGCTCGTACACCGCCGCGAAGCTCTTGCCGTGGTCCTTGCGTTCCCACACGGCGCGCCAGATCTCCTCGTCGCCGGTGGTCACCGCGCCGCCCTCGCCCCCGGTGGTGACGATCTTGTCCTGGCAGAACGACCACGCCGCCACGTGGCCCAGCGTTCCGACCGACCGGCCGGCGAGCCGCGCGCCGTGCGCCTGTGCGCAGTCCTCGACCACCACCAGGCCGTGCCGGGCGGCCAGGAACATCAACTCCGCCATCGGGGCCGGCCAACCGCCCAGGTGCACGGGGATCACCGCCCGGGTCCGCGGCGTACGGACTGCCTCCACGGTGGCCGCGGTGAGTGTCTGACTCACCGGATCGATGTCGGCGACCACCGGCCGGGCGCCGACCGCCACCACGGCGCTGGCGGTGGCCATGAACGTCCGCGCGGGGACGACCACCTCGTCGCCCGGACCGATCCCGACCGCGTGCAGGGCGAGTTCGAGCGCGACGGTTCCGTTGGACACCGCCACCGCGTACGGCGCTTCGACGGCGGCGGCGAACTCGTGCTCGAACGCCCGCCCCTCCACACCCGTCCAGTAGTTGACCCGGCCCGATCGGAGCACCCGCGTCACGGCCTCGATCTCGTCCTCGGCGAACACCGGCCAGGACGGGAAGGCCGCCGTGCGCACGGGCGTGCCACCCGCGACCGCGAGTACATCTCCGGACGGGGCAGACGTGCCGAACATGCGCGTTCAGCCTCCCAGGACGAGGATCGGGTCGGACGGGCAAGTCGAGCCGTTCGGGCCGGACGTGTACGCCCACTCCTCTGGTCCCCGCATCCGGGCGTCGGTACGCCCCCCTCCAGGGTCAAGTAGTTTCCCTTCCCGCGAGCCCGGGCGAAGGATCCTGTTTCCGCCTTTTGGCGACCAGAAACCACGGCACGGCCGCTTCGCCGCTCATCCACCGCTCACGTCGTCCA
>NZ_JBEXMJ010000026.1:5184-11531 GCF_040610475.1 Actinopolymorpha sp. NPDC004070
ACGTCGTCCACCGGTCACGTCGTCCACCGGTCACGTCGTCCACCGGTCACGTCGTCCACCGGTCACGTCGTCCACCGGTCACGTCGTCCACCGGTCACGTCGTCCACCGGTCACGTCGTCGAGCAGGGCTTCCAGCCGCGCCGCCATGGCCGTACGCGACACGTGCTGTTCCACGTAGGCGCGACCGCGCGCTCCCATCCGCGCCCGCTCCTCCGGTCCTCGGTCGTCCAGCTCCCCGACCGCGGCGACCAGCGCGGGCAGCGACGGCTCACCCCGCTCCGCCGAGCCGCGCACCGCGCAGCCGGCCGCGACCAGCCGGTGTTCCAGGAGACCACCGACGTTGGTGACGACCGGGAGGCCCGCCGCGAGGTAGTCGTACAGCTTGTTCGGGCTCAGCGCCTCCTTGAACAGCTCGGCCTCGGCGAGCGTGTGCAGCCCCACGTCGGCGGCAACGAACACGTTCGCCAGCTGTTCCTTGGGCACTGCGGGCAGGAACCGCGCGTTTCGGATGCCCTCCTCGCCCGCCCGGGTGACCAGCCGCGCCTTGTCCAGGCCGTCCCCGACCAGCACGAACGTGCAGCCGGGCAGCTCACCGGCCGCGTCCAGGATCAGGTCCAGGCCGTTGGCCGGGCCGTGCGCTCCGGCATACACCGCGACGAAGCCGTCCACGCCGAGTTCGGCGCGCGCCTTCTCCCGCGACACGGTGGGCACGAAGTCGGCGGGTTCGGCGCCGTTGCTGATGTGCACGACCTTCTCCGGTCGTACGCCGAACGCCGCGAAGTGGTCCTGCCAGCCGTCGGCGACGGCCACGATCGCGTCCGCGGCGGTATAGACGAACCGCTCCAGGGCGGCCAGCGCCCGGTGGATGCGGGAGCCGTCCTCGAGGTAGCCGAGCTCGACCATCGAGCGCGGCCACAGGTCCCGGATCTCCAGGACGAACGGAACCCGCCGGATCCGCGCCAGCAGCCAGCCGGCCAGCGGCGTGAACAGGGGCGGCGACGAGGCGTACACCACGTCGTACCTGCCCGACCGCACACCGGCGACCAGCGCGCCCGCCGCGTACGCCAGCCAGTTCAGCACCCGGCCGGGACCGTTGGACTCGTAGTTCGGGACGGGAACGGTCACGAAGTTCGGTGACCGGCTGGAGAAGCGTTCCCGGGTGGTGTAGTTGCGGTTGCCGGCCACGATGCGGTGTGACCATCGCGACAGCCGGCCGAACAGCTCCACGTGCCGGGTGCCCCCGCCCTGCGACCGCGGCAGGGCCGACTGGTTGAGGACCAGCACCCGCCGGGGGCGCTGGGAGCTTCCGGAACTCTCGCCTCGGCTCATGAGTGTGCTCGGCTTCCCGAAAGGCGTGGGCGTGGTCGCGGCCGGACCACCTCGGGCGGGCCCCGGCGAGTCCGGCGCAGCCGGAACCGCCGGCGCAGGCGTCGCAGGCTCGGCCGGCCGGGCTTCGAGCGCCCGGAGTCGTCACCGGCCGGCATGAGGTAGACGACCGCCACGGCCAGCAACATGCCGTGGGTGAGGAAGACCGTCAACATCGCGGTGTTGGACACGCTGAACGCCGACTGGGCGAGTGCCGCCAGAGCCAGGCCGGCCGGCAGCCCGCGGGCCGCGCTGTCGCTGAAGTGCAGCACCGCGGCGAGGATGCCGGTGAACACGAAGACCCCCACCAGCCCGAAGTTGGCGTAGGCGTCGGCCCAGAGGTTGGCGTTGGCGCTCATCTCCGGGTTGCCGTAGTAGACCTGGCCGATCAGGAACGGCGGTTTCAGATCGTACGGATAGTCCACCCAGTGCGACAGCACCCCGTACCCCAGAAATCCCTTGGGGTTCTGCAGGAAGAACTCGAAGTGGTACTTCGTGTTGACCGCGCTGGTCAGCACCAGCCGGCGGACCAGGATCGAGGACAGGCCCCACCCGCCGCGGGCGAAGTCGATCGCGGTGACCGCCAACACCCCGCAGCCGGCCAGGACACCGACCCGCCGGCCGATCCGGGCCAGGTCGGTCGTCCGGGCCAGCACCACCACACCGGCGGCCAGCAGCGACGAGAACAGCAACTGCTTGAACCCGGTGATCGAGACGAGGTACATCTCGGTGAGCACGCCCAGCGCGACCCACCCCCAGCGCCTGGTCATCAGGCCGCGGGCGATGGCGACCGGCGCGATCACGTTGCCGAGCCACGGGACGACGTACTTCGCGGCCTTGGGCACCTCGCCGAAGGAGTCGCGGTAGGTGTCGCGCACCGCGTAGATCTCCGACAGCGTCACCAAGCGCAGGTGCAGGCCGTAGTAGCCGACGACGACACCGGTCATCACCAGCCAGAGCAGGGCGTACGCCGGCCAGTAGACCCGCGCCGGGACCGCCGGCGGGCGGAACCTCCACAGCGGGACGGAGTAGATCCCGCCCAGCAGCCAGAACGCCGCGGCCACCCCGCCGACCATCAACCACACCGCCGTGGACAGGTCCGTGGTGAACATCGGCAGGACGTGCACCGGCGCCACCACGACCAGGAACAGCATCCAGTACACGATCGCGGAGGGGCGTTCCCACGACAGCGGAAGCCGCCGCGCACACAGCAGGTAGGTCGGTGTCACCACGAGCGCGACCAGCGGGTTGGGTGGCACCCGCTCGAATCCGAGGTAGGCGAACGCCGGCGCGATCACCAGGTAGTGGCACGCCGCGAGGCCGAGCGCGTAGACCGCGAGCCACGCCACCGTGCGGCCACCGACCCGGGGGATCCCGCTCGTCGCCGGCCGGGCGTCCGGTCGGCGGCGGCGAGGGATGCGCGCCCGCCTGGTGCGCCGGCCGGCGAGCGGCCGGCCGCGGGAGTCCCGGCCGCTGGAGTTCTGACCGGCGACGTCCTGACCGCCGGCGTTCTGACCGGCGTCCTGACCGCGGGAGTCCCGGGCGGAGACGGACGGCCCGGAGGCGCCCCGCTCCGGCCGGCGCGGGCCGGTCGCTGCTCGGCTATCCATGGCGCAGCACCCACCAGACCAGGGCGAGGACGCCGCCGTAGGAGAGCACGAGGACCCCCGCGTAGGCGGCGACGCCGAGCAGGTCCGAACCCCCGAGCAGCCACACCAGCCACGGCACGCCGACCACCAGGACCAGCCGGACCGCCTCCCAGCCCAGCGCGAGGCCCTGCCGTTCCATCAGGTTGAGAACGTTGGAGACCGGGCTGGCCACGAACTGCGCGAGGAACGCCACCGCCAGCAGTTGGGCGTACGACCCGGCGCGTTCCCACTGGGCTCCGAAAACCCAGCCGAACGCCCACGGCCCGGCCACCGACAAGGCGATCGCCGGGCCGGCGCCGAGCAGCGCGAGCCGGCGTACGGCCAGCCAGGTGAGCCGGGGCAGCTCGCCGGTCGCGTCCCGTCGGGCGCTCGCCCCCCGGCCCAGGAACACCTGGGCAACCGCCTGGCCGACCACCGTGGCCGGCAGCGCGAGCAGCCGGCTGGTGAACGCCAGCCAGCCGGTGGGGTTCTGGCCGTACGTCAGCGAGAACAGCAGGTACGGCGCGTACTGTCCGGTGTTGTTCAGCAGCGCCGTCCACGTGGTGAACAGCGGAAACCTGCGGAAGCGGCGGACCGCCGCGCGCACCTGGGCGACCGTCACCGGCTCCCGCCGGCCCGCGGCCGGAGGCGGGAACAACCCGCCGCGGGCGATCGACGCCAGTCCGGCGGCCCGGCCCACGCCCATGCCGAGCAGCAACCCCAGCGGTGCCAGCCCGGCGAACCCGAAGCCGAGTTGCGCACCGGCGGTGCCCACGCCCTGCAGCGCGTTGCGGCCGGCGATGTCGCGGTACCGCTCGGAACGGACGAGCACCGCGCTCACCAGCTGGAAGACCGCGATCACCGCCACCGTCGGCGGCACCAGCCACCACGCAGCCCACAGGCCGGCCAGCGTGGGATTGACCGTCCACAGCCCGGCACCGGCCAGGCCCAGCAGCCCGATCGCGACCGCCACCACGACCGCGCCGGTCAGCCCGGCCCGCAACACCGCGCGGGTCTCGGTGACGTCCCGCGCCAGCGGAACCGCGAGGTCCATGCGCAGGCTGGCCAGCACGGCACCGATGGACACGACACCGGTGAAGATCTGCAGCAGAGCGAAGTCGGCCGGGTTGTAGAGACGGGCCAGGACGGGAGCCGCGGCGATCAGCAGCCCTTGGCCGAGGACGGTGCCGAGGACGATCTCCGTCACCCCACGCCGGGCGCCGGGCCGCCGGGGCGTGCCGTCCGGTTCGGGCACGCGGTCCCGGGCGGGCACGCGGTCCGGCTCGGGCGCGGCCGTCCGCACGGGCGCTGCGCCGGCCGCGGGGAGGTCGGACGTCGCGCGGTCGGCGCCGCTCATCGGGCTCTGGCGGCTCATCGGGCTCTGGCGGCTCATCGGGCTCTGGCGGCGCGCAGGTCGCCGGGCAGCAGGCTGTCGTACAGCGCGAGCAGCTTCGCCGCCTCCGGCCCGAACGAGTACCGCTCGTACACCGCCTTGCGTCCGCGCCGGCCCATCGCCGCCGCCTCCACCGGGTCCGACAGCAGCCGCGACACCGCCTCCGCGGCTGCCCGGCCGTCCTCGGGGTCGACGGTGACGCCGGCCTCGGCCTCGTCGAGGATCTGCTTCCACAGCGGGAAGTGGGACGCCACCACCGGCATCCCCTCGGCCATGTACTCGAACATCTTCGTCGGGAGGTTGCGCTTGTACGCCTCCGGACCGATCTGCAGTACCAGGCCGACGCGGGACTCACCGAGCATCTCCCGCACCCGCGTCGGCGGCTGAGCGCCGACGTAGTCGATCAGTCCGGCGAGTTCCGGTTCGGCCAGCCGCGCCTTCAGCCCCGGCGGCGTGAACGTCCCGATCAGCGTCAGCCGCTCGCGGTGCCGGGCGCCGGCGATCCGGGCCACGTCGAGCATGGCCGACAGTCCGCGCAGGTCCGACAGCCCGCCCACGTAGACGATCCCGCGCGGGCGTCGGTCGTACGGGATCTCCGCCGGGCGTTCGGCGTTCTCCTCCGGGTCCACAGCGTCCCCGGCGTCCCCGGCGTCCCCGGCGTCCCCGGCCGCCGAACGGACGGTCGGGTCGTCGCCGGGCAGGATCGGGAAGTTGTTCACCACCACCATCCGGCGCGCACCGGCGTAAACGCTCTCGACCAGCGGCGACGCGGCCACCACCGCGGTCACTCCCCGGCCGGCGAGACGGACCAGGACCCGGGTGGCCCCCGCCACCACGGGTCGCAGGCGGCGTGGGATCCAGGGCTTGGCCAGGATCTGCGCGGGCAGCGGCTCGTGCGCGTCGAAGACGACCTTGCGCCCGCACAGCCGCAACGCCATCGCCAGCGGGACGAGTTCGGGGTCGTGGAAGTGGTAGACGTCCGCGTCGTGGGCCAGCAGCGGGCGGAACAACCTCCACACGCCGACCGTCATCCGGGCGGCCCGGCCGGACGACGGCCGTACTGGCACCACCCGCACGCCGTCCTGCTCGTAGGGCGCGCCGGCGTCCTGCTCGCCGAGCCGGCCCCGGAGGTGGTCGGCGCGGGCGTGCAGTACGACGTCGTAGCCGGCCGCGGCGAGCGTACGGCACTGCTTGTGGAAGATCCGGATGTCGGTGGCGGTATGGACCGTCGACACGTGCACGGCTCGAGGGCGCCGGACCGCAGGGGTGTGCGCGCCGGCAGGCCGCGCTTCGGATGCGGAGTTCGCCGTCATCGCCTCGTCCAGGTGGTGGTGGTCAACGGGTCCGCTCCGTCCACAGGTCTCGCGTCGGCCCCGGGGAGGTCCGCACCCCTGCACTTCTCCCCCGGCCGGGCGTCCGAGTAAACGACACCAGCCCCGCGTACAGCACGTGTCTCCTCCAGTACGCCGCGTCAATCACCCGGCCACTTCGGCGAGCCCGCCACCGCGGGCGGTGCGAGCTTCCGGGGTGCGGAGAAAGTTCCGGCGGTCCGGCCCGTTCGGACCACAGGCCACGGGACAGGAGTCTCATGCTTCTCACCCGAGGTCGGTCCCACCTCGCGCCGGCCTCGCCGCCGGACACCGACGAGGACAGCTCAGGAAGGTTGCGCCGGTGGAGCTGCGGCCGGTGCGCTGCTCGGCGATCTCGAACGCCGCGCGGACGTCGTCCTCGTCGACGCACCGCTGCTCGGCACCATGCTCAACATGGCGCCCGCGAAGGGACCCGACGCGCGGACGTACGGCTACGGATACGACTACTACGGCCATGGTGGCGGCCGCGACGCGGTGGTCGACGGAGTCGAGGACGGCGTGGGGGGGGGGGGGGGGGGGGCGGGCCCCCCCCCCCCCCCCCCGCGGCCCCCCCCCCCCCCCGGGGCGGGCGCCCCACACCGACACCGCGGC
>NZ_JBEXMJ010000027.1 GCF_040610475.1 Actinopolymorpha sp. NPDC004070
AACCGTCGGCTCCCCACCCTCAAGAACCGCCACCACAGAATTCGTCGTACCAAGATCGATACCGACCGAACGAGACATAACCACAAGCCTCCGAGCCAGATTGGAGTGCGACGCCCGCGAGGGCGCCGCACCGGATGTTGTCTACCGATGAAGGGGGGAACCGACCGGTCGGCCGGGTCGATCTGGACGCCGAACGGGCGTCGAACGGACAGGGTCAGCTGCTCAGGTGCGGCCGCCTCAGGCGACCCGGGCGGGTTCGGACGGGACCAGGTCGATCTCCAGGGAGTCGTTGGCGTCGTTGACGTCGACCAGGACGCGGTTGCCGTCGCGCACCTCACCGGCCAGCAGCTTGCGAGCCAGGCCGTCGCCGATCGCCGACTGCACCAGCCGGCGTAGCGGGCGAGCGCCGTACACCGGGTCGTAGCCGGTCAGCGCCAGCCACTCCTTCGCGCCGTCGGTGACCTCGAGCCGGATCCGCCGGTCGGCCAGCCGCCGGGCGAGGGCGCTGATCTGGAGCTCCACGATCCGGGTGAGCTCCTCGGTGCCCAGCGGATCGAACAGCACCACCTCGTCCAGGCGGTTCAGGAACTCCGGCTTGAACGACGTGCGGACGACGTTCATCACCAGCTCGCGCTTCTTCTCCTCCGCCAGCGCCGGGTCGGCGAGGTACTGCGAACCCATGTTGCTGGTGAGGATGAGGATCACGTTGCGGAAGTCGACCGTGCGGCCCTGCCCGTCGGTCAGCCGACCGTCGTCGAGCACCTGCAGGAGTACGTCGAAGACCTCCGGGTGCGCCTTCTCCACCTCGTCGAGCAGGATCACGGAGTACGGGCGGCGGCGGACCGCCTCGGTCAGCTGACCGCCCTCCTCGTAGCCGACGTAGCCGGGTGGCGCACCGACCAGGCGGGACACCGAGTGCTTCTCGGCGTACTCGCTCATGTCGATCCGCACCATCGCGCGCTCGTCGTCGAAGAGGAACTCGGCCAGCGCCTTGGCCAGCTCCGTCTTGCCCACACCGGTCGGGCCGAGGAACAGGAACGATCCGGTCGGCCGGTCCGGGTCGGACACCCCGGCACGGGCGCGGCGTACGGCGTCCGACACCGCGGCCACGGCTCGGCGCTGCCCGATCAGCCGGTGGCCGAGCTCGTCCTCCATCCGCAGCAGCTTGCCGGTCTCGCCCTCCAGCAGCCGGCCGGTGGGAATGCCCGTCCAGGCCGACACCACCTCGGCCACCTCGTCGGGGCCCACCTCGTCGCGCACCATCGGCACGGTGTCGGTCACCTCGACCGGCGCCTCGCCGGCCTCCCGCAGCTCCTTCTCCAGCTGGGGGATCTCGCCGTAGAGGATGCGGGCCGCGGTCTCCAGGTCACCCTCACGCTGGGCGCGCTCGGACTGCACCCGCAGGTCGTCCAGCCGCTGCTTGACCTCGCCCACGTGGTTGAGGCCGGACTTCTCCTTCTCCCACCGGGCCTCCAGCCCGCGCAGTGTCTCCTCGCGGTCGGCGAGCTCGGCGCGCAGCGCGGCCAGGCGCTCCTGGCTGGCCGCGTCGTCCTCCTTGGACAGGGCCAGCTCCTCCATCCGCATCCGGTCGACCTGCCGGCGCAGCTCGTCGATCTCCACCGGGCTGGAGTCGATCTCCATCCGCAGCCGGCTGGCCGACTCGTCCACCAGGTCGATCGCCTTGTCGGGCAGCTTGCGCCCGGTGATGTAGCGGTTGGACAGGGTGGCGGCGGCGACCAGGGCGGCGTCGGCGATCTGCACCTTGTGGTGCGCCTCGTAGCGTTCGCGCAGGCCGCGCAGGATCGCGATGGTGTCCTCGACGGACGGCTCACCGACGAACACCTGCTGGAACCGGCGTTCGAGGGCGGGGTCCTTCTCGATCCGCTGGCGGTACTCGTCCAGCGTGGTCGCTCCGATCATCCGCAGCTCACCGCGGGCCAGCATCGGCTTGAGCATGTTGCCCGCGTCCATCGAGCTGTCCCCGGACGCACCCGCGCCGACGACAGTGTGGAGTTCGTCGATGAACGTGATGACCTGGCCGTTGCTCTCCTTGATCTCGTTGAGTACGGCCTTCAGGCGTTCTTCGAACTCACCGCGATACTTCGCGCCGGCGACCATCGAACCCAGGTCGAGCGCCACCAGCCGGCGGCCCTTCAGCGACTCGGGTACGTCACCGGCGACGATGCGCTGGGCGAGCCCCTCCACGACGGCGGTCTTGCCGACGCCGGGCTCGCCGATCAGGACGGGGTTGTTCTTCGTACGCCGGGACAGCACCTGGATCACCCGGCGCACCTCGGAGTCCCGGCCGATCACCGGGTCGAGCTTGCCCTCGCGGGCGCGTTCGGTGAGGTCGACGGAGTACTTCGACAGTGCCTTGTAGGTGCCCTCGGGGTCCGGCGTGGTCACCCGCGCGGAGCCGCGGACCTGGGCGAACGCCGCCAGCAGGGCGTCGGCGCTGGCGCCGGCCCGGGTCAGGACGTCCTTCGCGGGCCCGGCCACGGTCGCGAGCCCGACCAGGAGGTGCTCGGTGGAGACGTACTCGTCACCGAGTTCGGTCGCCTGGTCCTGCGCGACCTGCATGACCTGGTAGAGCGGACGGGACAGTCCGGGCGCCTGCACGGTCGACCCGCTTGCCGCTGGCAACCGCCCGGCGGCGTCGGCGGCGGACTTCTCCACCGTCCGGCGGTCGGCGCCGACCGCCTCGAGGAGGCTCGCCGCGGTGCCTTCGGGCTCGTCGACGAGCGCGATCAGCAGGTGGACGGGCTCCACGGCCGGGTTGCCGCCGTTGGCCGCCCGGCGGATCGCGGCCGAGAGCGCGTCCTGGCTCTTGGTCGTCAGTTTCTGTGCATCCATGGTTTCCGTGTCCCCGGTTTCGGTGTCCCCGTCGTGATCATCGGGTCTTCTGCTGGTTTGAACCATCTCGAAGTTGAGTCCATTCCACTCAACTTCGAGACCGTTCGGGGCCCTGGGTCATGGGTGGTCATGGCCGGCCCCGCGAGGTCAGGGCTGTCGCCGACGCCGAGCCCGGCCCTTCCAGACCACGACGGCCTGGCTCGGGCGGGGCAGGAGCTCGGGGAGATAGGCCGCCTGCTCGGCGGCACGTTCGAACATCAACCGGGCGTCATCGAGCGCGCCCTCCAGCTCCTGGACTCGGGTGCCGAGCGCCTCGACCACCGACTCCAGCTCAAGGATCCGGCGTACACCTTCCAGGCCGATGCCCGCGGCGGTGAGCTCGGTGACGTGCCGCAGGGTCTCGATGTCCCGGAGGGAGTAGCGCCGGCCGCCGCCCCCGGACCGGCCCGGCGTTACCAGGCCGAGCCGGTCGTAGGTGCGGAGCGTCTGCGGGTGCAGGCCGGTGAGCTCGGCCGCGACGCTGATGACGTACACCGGCGTCTCGGCGTCCATCGACACGTCGAAGGCGGGCCGGGAGCGGCGGGAGCCGTCCGGCGAGCCGGCGCGAGTGCTCGTCATCGCACGCCTTCCTTCCCGTCGTACTCACCGCGAGCCGCGTCGGCGCCGGTCGCCCGGCGGTAGGCGTCGAGGGCTTCCCTGGCCTTGTCGTCGAGATGGTCCGGAACGACCACCTCCACAGTGACCAGCAGGTCGCCCTTGGTGCCGTCCCTGCGGGCCGCGCCCTTGCCGCGTACGCGGAACGTACGGCCGTTGGGGGTGCCCGGCGGAACCTTCAGGGTGACCAGCGGGCCGGCGAGGGTGGGCACCTTCACCTCACCACCGAGCGCCGCCTCGGGGAACGAGATCGGCACGGTGACGGTGAGGTGCTCGCCCTTGCGGCCGAACCGCTCGTCGGCATGCACGTGCACGGTGACGTACAGGTCGCCGGCGGGTCCGCCGCGCTCGCCGGCGGCACCCTTGCCGCGCAGACGGATGCGCTGGTTGTCGTACACCCCGGCCGGGATGCGCACCTGCATGGTGCGGGCCGACTCCGCCCGGCCCGAGCCGTGGCAGGTGGGGCACGGGTTGTCGACCACCAGGCCGCGGCCCCGGCAGGAGCGGCACGGCTCGGTCATCGCCAGCCGGCCACCCTGGGAGGTGGCCCGCATCCCGACACCCTCGCAGTCCGGGCACACCCGCGGCATCGTGCCGGCCTTCGCACCGGTGCCCGAACACGCCGGGCACGGCGCGTCGCTGGTCATCCGGAGCGGGACCGTCACTCCGTCGACCGCGTCACGGAATCCGATGGTGACCTCGGTCTCCACGTCGGCACCCCGGCGCGGGCGGGTGCCCGGCGGGGTCCGGGTGCGCCCACCGGTGAAGATGCCACCGAGGATGTCGCCCAGACCGCCGCCCCCGCGGTTGCCGCCCTGCTGGGTGAAGATGTCGCCGAGGTCGAACGGGAACCCGCCGCCGGCCTGGCCGCCGGTCCCTCCGCCGCCGCCGGGGAAGCGGAACCCGCCTCCGCCGAACAGCGACCGTGCCTCGTCGTACTCCTTGCGCTTGGCCGGGTCGGAGAGGACGGAGTAGGCCTCGGAAACCTCCTTGAACCGCTCCTCCGCCTTCGCGTCACCCCGGTTGGCGTCGGGGTGGTTCGCCCGGGCGAGCTTGCGGTAGGACTTCTTGATCTCCTCGGGCTTCGCATCCTTGGAGACGCCGAGCACCTTGTAGAAGTCCTTCTCGAGCCATTCCTTCGTGCCCATGGTGCTCCCCACCTCCCCCTTGCTCAGCCGTTGCCGGTCGGCGGCTGGTCATCGGCGCCCGCCTCGCCGTCGTTGCCCTCGGCCGGACCCCCGTCGGCACCGGAGGCCGGATCGGCGTCGGCACTCGGCGCCACCTGCTCCGGCGGCAGCCCGACGGTGGGTTCGGTGACCGCCACCCGCGCCGGTCGCAGCACTCGCTCGCCCAGCCGGTAGCCCGGCTGGAGGATGGCCGTGCACGTCGGCCCCGACACGTCGTCGGAGTACGCGTGCATGAGGGCGTCGTGCACCCGCGGGTCGAACTCGTCGCCGGCCTCGCCGAACTTCACCAGTCCGAGCTTGGACAACGAGGTCTCCAGCGCCTCGGCCACAGCCTTGAAGCCGCCGGACAGCTCCTCGTGCTCACGGGCCCGGCCGATGTCGTCGAGGACCGGGAGGAGCTCGGTCAGCACGCTGCCGACGGCCTGCTCCTGGTTGGCCTGCCGGTCACGGTCGACCCGCCGCTTGTAGTTGACGTACTCCGCCTGGAGCCGCTTGAGGTCGTTGGTGCGTTCGACGACGGCCGACTTGAGTGCTTCCACCTCCGCGGCGGAGGCGGCCGGGGCCTCCTCGGCGTCGCCCGGCTCACCGGGCCTGGCGGTGGCCTCCGTGTCGGGGTCGGCCGCGTCACCGGCGCCGGGCGAGGACGCGGTCGCCCGCGCCTCCTCCCGGATCTCGCCGGTACGCGGGTCGATGCGCCGCCGGTCGTGGACCACGGGCCCGTCGTGTCCCTCGGCCTGGCTCACTTCTGACCACCCTCGTCGTTGGCGCCACCCGCGGGCTTGTCGTCGTCGACGATCTCGGCGTCGACCACGTCGTCGTCCGCGGCGTTGGCGGAACCGTCACCGGTGCCGGTGGCGTCGCCGGCGTCGCCGGTCGGGGTGCCCTGGGACTGCTGGGCGTTGGCGTAGATCGCCGAGCCCATCTTGGTGCGGGACTCCGAGAGCTTGTCGAACGCCGACTTGAGGGCGTCGTTGTCCTCGCCTTCCAGGGCCTTCTTCAGCGCGGCGATGTCCTGCTCGACCTCGGACTTGACCTCGGCCGGAACGCTGTCGGGGTTGTCCGCGACGAACTTCTCCGTCTGATACACCAGCGAGTCCGCCTGGTTGCGAAGCTCCGCGGCCTCACGGCGCTTGCGGTCCTCCTCGGCATACTGCTCCGCATCCCGGACCATCCGGTCGATGTCGTCCTTGGGCAGAGCCGACCCACCGGTCACCGTCATCTTCTGCTCACGACCCGTCCCCAGATCCTTCGCCGACACGTGCACGATGCCGTTCGCGTCGATGTCGAACGCCACCTCGATCTGCGGGACGTTCCGGGGCGCGGGCGGCAGGCCGGTCAGCTCGAAGTTACCGAGCGACTTGTTGTCGCGGGCCATCTCGCGTTCGCCCTGGAAGACCTCGATCATCACCGAGGGCTGGTTGTCCTCGGCAGTCGTGAAGACTTCGGAACGCTTCGTGGGAATGGTGGTGTTGCGCTCGATGATCTTGGTGAAAACACCACCCTTGGTGGCGATGCCGAGGGACAGGGGAGTGACATCCAACAACAAGACATCCTTCACCTCACCCCGCAACACACCCGACTGCAACGACGCACCAATCGCCACCACCTCATCAGGGTTCACACCCTTGTGCGGCTCCTTACCACCCGTAAGCTCCCGCACCAACTCCGCCACCGCAGGCATCCGCGTGGAACCACCCACAAGAATCACGTGGTCGATCTTGCCCACCTCGACCCCGCCATCACGCAACACCTGCTGGAACGGACGACGACACCGCTCCAACAAATCCCCCGTCAACCGCTGGAACTC
>NZ_JBEXMJ010000028.1:0-1551 GCF_040610475.1 Actinopolymorpha sp. NPDC004070
GGATATGACTTTTGCCCGCATGGGTGAGAGTGGAAAGATTTATTGGCTGAAGATGGGCTCGCGGCCTATCAGCTTGTTGGTGGGGTGATGGCCTACCAAGGCTTTTACGGGTAGCCGGCCTGAGAGGGCGACCGGCCACACTGGGACTGAGACACGGCCCAGACTCCTACGGGAGGCAGCAGTGGGGAATATTGCACAATGGGCGGAAGCCTGATGCAGCAACGCCGCGTGAGGGATGACGGCCTTCGGGTTGTAAACCTCTTTCAGCGGGGACGAAGCGCAAGTGACGGTACCCGCAGAAGAAGCGCCGGCCAACTACGTGCCAGCAGCCGCGGTAACACGTAGGGCGCGAGCGTTGTCCGGAATTATTGGGCGTAAAGGGCTCGTAGGCGGTTTGTTGCGTCGAAAGTGAAAATCCGGGGCTTAACTCCGGACTTGCTTTCGATACGGGCAGACTAGAGGTAGGCAGGGGAGAGTGGAATTCCTGGTGTAGCGGTGGAATGCGCAGATATCAGGAGGAACACCGGTGGCGAAGGCGGCTCTCTGGGCCTTACCTGACGCTGAGGAGCGAAAGCGTGGGGAGCGAACAGGATTAGATACCCTGGTAGTCCACGCCGTAAACGTTGGGCGCTAGGTGTGGGGGACTTCCACGTCCTCCGTGCCGCAGCTAACGCATTAAGCGCCCCGCCTGGGGAGTACGGCCGCAAGGCTAAAACTCAAAGGAATTGACGGGGGCCCGCACAAGCGGCGGAGCATGTTGCTTAATTCGATGCAACGCGAAGAACCTTACCTGGGTTTGACATGCAGAGAAATCCCGTAGAGATACGGGGTCCGTAAGGGCTCTGCACAGGTGGTGCATGGCTGTCGTCAGCTCGTGTCGTGAGATGTTGGGTTAAGTCCCGCAACGAGCGCAACCCTCGTCCTATGTTGCCAGCGGGTAATGCCGGGAACTCATAGGAGACTGCCGGGGTCAACTCGGAGGAAGGTGGGGATGAGGTCAAGTCATCATGCCCCTTATGTCCAGGGCTGCAAACATGCTACAATGGTCGGTACAATGGGCTGCGAAATCGCAAGGTGGAGCGAATCCCTAAAAGCCGGCCTCAGTTCGGATCGGGGTCTGCAACTCGACCCCGTGAAGTTGGAGTCGCTAGTAATCGCGGATCAGCAACGCCGCGGTGAATACGTTCCCGGGCCTTGTACACACCGCCCGTCAAGTCATGAAAGTCGGCAATACCCGAAGCCGGTGACCTAACCCCTTGTGGGATGGAGCCGTCGAAGGTGGGGCTGGCGATTAGGACTAAGTCGTAACAAGGTAGCCGTACCGGAAGGTGCGGCTGGATCACCTCCTTTCTAAGGAGCTTTTCTGGCAGCTGTCCTTTGGGGTGGTTGTTCAGGGCGCCGTTGTCCGGCCGAGTGTGTCGGAGCGGTGAGCTCATTTAGTGGAGCATCGGCTAGTGGGTGTTCGCCCATATTTTCGCGTGGCCTAGTACTACCCCGTTTCGCTGATTCGTCAGTGTTCGCCGATTCGTCGGTGGGGGGTGTGGAGGGGGG
>NZ_JBEXMJ010000028.1:1649-5075 GCF_040610475.1 Actinopolymorpha sp. NPDC004070
CCGTGGGGTGTGGGTGGCGCTGAGGCACGTTGTTGGGTCCTGAGGGATCAGGCACACCAACGGCCCTCCTGGTGGGGGGTTGTTGGTGTGGTTTGGTTTCTTGGGTTGTCGGGCTGTTCCTTCACCGGACGGTCGCTGCGGGTTCGCCGGCGGGAGTGTTGGTTGCTTCGGCCGGGGGCTTGTGGTGGTGCTGCGGTGGTTGTGGGGATGGTGTCCGTTTGTTTCTTGAGAACTGCATAGTGGACGCGAGCATCTTTGTTTTGCCGAGAACTGTGTGTCTGTTTGTTGTGACAAGTTAGTAAGGGCACTCGGTGGATGCCTTGGCACCAGAAGCCGATGAAGGACGTAGGAGCCTGCGATAAGCCCCGGGGAGTTGGCAACCGAGCTGTGATCCGGGGGTGTCCGAATGGGGAAACCCGGCTGGAGTCATGTCCAGTCACCGGCGCCTGAACACATAGGGCGTTCGGAGGGAACGCGGGGAAGTGAAACATCTCAGTACCCGCAGGAAGAGAAAACAATTGTGATTCCGTGAGTAGCGGCGAGCGAAAGCGGAAGAGGCTAAACCGTGTAGGTGTGATAGCTGGCAGGTGTTGCCTATGCGGGGTTGTGGGATCGTCTTGTCGGAGCTGCTGATCCGGCGAGGAGTTATAAACCGCTGCGGAAGTCGAAGGGTCTGGAAAGGCCCGGCATAGCAGGTGATACCCCTGTAGACGTAACGTGGTGGCTCCTGGACGTGTTCCCAAGTAGCACGGGACCCGTGAAATCTCGTGTGAATCTGGCGGGACCACCCGCCAAGCCTAAATACTTTCTGGTGACCGATAGTGCACTAGTACCGTGAGGGAAAGGTGAAAAGTACCCCGGGAGGGGAGTGAAATAGTTCCTGAAACCGGGTGCCTACAATCCGTCGGAGCGTCCCTTCGGGGGTGTGACGGCGTGCCTTTTGAAGAATGAGCCTGCGAGTTAGTGGTGCGTGGCGAGGTTAACCCGTGTGGGGGAGCCGTAGCGAAAGCGAGTCCGAACAGGGCGTATTGAGTCGCGTGCTCTAGACCCGAAGCGGAGTGATCTACCCATGGGCAGGGTGAAGCGCGGGTAAGACCGCGTGGAGGCCCGAACCCACCGGCGTTGAAAAGCCGGGGGATGACCTGTGGGTAGGGGTGAAAGGCCAATCAAACTCCGTGATAGCTGGTTCTCCCCGAAATGCATTTAGGTGCAGCGTCGCGTGTTTCCTACCGGAGGTAGAGCACTGGATGGTCTAGGGGGCCGACAAGCTTACCGAAATCAGCCAAACTCCGAATGCCGGTAGGTGAGAGCGCGGCAGTGAGACTGCGGGGGATAAGCTTCGTAGTCGAGAGGGAAACAGCCCAGATCACCAGCTAAGGCCCCTAAGCGTTCGCTAAGTGGAAAAGGATGTGGAGTCGCAGAGACAACCAGGAGGTTGGCTTAGAAGCAGCCACCCTTGAAAGAGTGCGTAATAGCTCACTGGTCAAGTGATTCTGCGCCGACAATGTAGCGGGGCTCAAGCGAACCGCCGAAGCTGTGGCATTCACGTATTGTTCGGCCCCATCTTTTGGTGGGGTCCAGACGTGTGGATGGGTAGGGGAGCGTCGTGTGGCGTGTGAAGCGGCGGGGTGACCCAGTCGTGGATGCTACACGAGTGAGAATGCAGGCATGAGTAGCGAAAGAGGAGTGAGAAACTCCTCCGCCGAATGACCAAGGGTTCCAGGGCCAGGCTAATCCGCCCTGGGTAAGTCGGGACCTAAGGCGAGGCCGACAGGCGTAGTCGATGGACAACGGGTTGATATTCCCGTACCGGCTTTGTCGCGCCCATGCTGAGCCCGGTGATGCTAAGCGCCCGAGTCTGGTTCGACCTTTCGGGGTTGTTCTGGGTGAGCGCGTGAACCGATCCGGTAGTAGGCAAGCGATGGGGTGACGCAGGAGGGTAGCTCTACGCGGCGATGGTAGGCGAAAGCTGATCCGCGGGCAAAGGTGTAGGACGAGACGTTGGCAAATCCGCGTCTCATATGTCTGAGACCTGATGCCGAGCCGATTGAGGCGAAGTGAGTGATCCCATGCTGCCGAGAAAAACCTCTAGTGAGTGACAAGGCCGCCCGTACCCCAAACCGACACAGGTGGTCAGGTAGAGAATACCAAGGCGATCGGGCGAACCGTGGTTAAGGAACTCGGCAAAATGCCCCCGTAACTTCGGGAGAAGGGGGACCGGATCCGTGAGGGGACTTGCTCCCTGCAGCGGTGAAGGTCGCAGAGACCAGGCCCAAGCGACTGTTTACTAAAAACACAGGTCCGTGCGAAGTCGCAAGACGATGTATACGGACTGACGCCTGCCCGGTGCTGGAACGTTAAGGGGACCGGTTAGACCTCACGGTCGAAGCTGAGAACTTAAGCGCCAGTAAACGGCGGTGGTAACTATAACCATCCTAAGGTAGCGAAATTCCTTGTCGGGTAAGTTCCGACCTGCACGAATGGCGTAACGACTTGGGCGCTGTCTCAACCACGGACCCGGCGAAATTGCACTACGAGTAAAGATGCTCGTTACGCGCAGCAGGACGGAAAGACCCCGGGACCTTTACTACAGCTTGGTATTGGTGGTCGGTTCGGTTTGTGTAGGATAGGTGGGAGACTGTGAAGCCCGGACGCCAGTTCGGGTGGAGTCAACGTTGAAATACCACTCTGATCGTATTGGCTGTCTAACCTCGGTCCGTTATCCGGATCAGGGACAGTGCCTGGTGGGTAGTTTAACTGGGGCGGTTGCCTCCCAAAATGTAACGGAGGCGCCCAAAGGTTCCCTCAGCCTGGTTGGCAATCAGGTGGCGAGTGCAAGTGCACAAGGGAGCTTGACTGTGAGACCGACAGGTCGAGCAGGGACGAAAGTCGGGACTAGTGATCTTACGGTGGCACGTGGAAGCGCCGTGACTCAACGGATAAAAGGTACCCCGGGGATAACAGGCTGATCTTGCCCAAGAGTCCATATCGACGGCATGGTTTGGCACCTCGATGTCGGCTCGTCGCATCCTGGGGCCGGAGCAGGTCCCAAGGGTTGGGCTGTTCGCCCATTAAAGCGGTACGCGAGCTGGGTTTAGAACGTCGTGAGACAGTTCGGTCCCTATCCGCTGTGCGCGCAGGAGACTTGAGAAGGGCTGTCCCTAGTACGAGAGGACCGGGACGGACGAACCTCTGGTGTGCCAGTTGTTCTGCCAAGAGCACGGCTGGTTGGCTACGTTCGGAAGTGATAACCGCTGAAGGCATCTAAGCGGGAAGCACGCTTCAAGATGAGGTCTCCCACCGGGTCAACCGGGTAAGGCCCCCAGTAGACGACTGGGTTGATAGGCCAGATGTGGAAGCGAGGACTAAAGACTCGTGAAGCTGACTGGTACTAATAGGCCGAGGGCTTGTCACACACCACACCCT
>NZ_JBEXMJ010000029.1 GCF_040610475.1 Actinopolymorpha sp. NPDC004070
TGTCAACGCTTCGCGAAAACTGACCCCGCGCGGGTTCGGGAAAGTTGACCCCCTGGCGGTTGGTTCAGCGGCGGTTGGTGCGGTTCTCTTTGGCGAGGAGCTCGCGGCGTTGGCGGGTGCGGTAGGAGTCGCCGGTGAGGGTGAGGACCTCGGCGTGGTGGACGAGCCGGTCGATCATGGCTGCGGCCACTACGTCGTCGGAGAACGTTTCACCCCAGCGTCCGAACGGCAGGTTCGAAGTGACCATGACCGAGCCTTGTTCGTAGCGTGAGGCGATGAGCTGGAAGAACAGGTTCGCCGCGTCCTGGTCGAAGGGGATGTAGCCAACTTCGTCGATGATGATCAGCTTGTAGCGGCGGATCTTCTTCAGCTCGGCCTCCAGCCGCCCGGCGTGGTGGGCGGCGGCGAGCCGGGTGATCCAGTTGCTGGCGGTGTCGAACAGGACGGAGTAGCCGGCGTGGGCGGCCTTGACCCCGAGGCCGATCGCCAGGTGGGTCTTGCCGATGCCGGGCGGCCCGAGCAGGATCACGTTCTCGGCTTTGGCGACGAAGGTGCCGGTGGCCAGGTGGGCGAGCAGGTCCCGGCGCAGCGAGGGCAGGTGGTCGAGGTTGAAGTCCTCCAGCGTCTTCGCGGCCGGGAAGTGGGCGGTGCGGATCCGCATGATGGAGCCCTTGGACTCCCGGTCGGCGACCTGACGCTGCAGGAGTGCGGCCAGGTACTCCTCGTGCGACCAGTTCTCATCGCGGGCCTGGGTGGCGAGTTCTTCCCAGAACGCGCCGATGGTCGGGGTCTTCAACACCCGGGTCAGGTAGGCGATCATCGACGGCAACCCGTCCGCCGGTGCGGCAGACAGACGCAGAGTCGCGGTGGTGGTCACGTGGTGCTCACTTTCGTTGCTGTGTTGGTGAAATCGACGCCGAACAGGGCGTCGTAGTCCGGCAGCGCCCGCAGCATGACGGTGTGACCGTCGGTGTGGTGGCGGGTCGCCGCCGCACGTTGTTGCCGGTCCTGGGCGAGGACCTGGCGCATCTGCGCTGCGGTCGCGGCGTGAGCGGGATCGGTGACCACTGCCTGCTTGGCCCATGACCGGGCGTGGCAGGCCACCACCTGCCCCTCACAGGCCACCGTCACCTGCTGCGGGGACGCGGTGACGTCGACGAACCTGCCGATCACGCGGGGGTCGACGGAGTAGTCGCAGGTATCCACGCGCACGTAGTAGTCCCGGCCCAGCCGCACCCGCAGGTTCAGCCCGGTCGGCGGGTCGAGAGGCGGCAGCGCCAGCATCGACCGGTAGTCGGTTTCGAGCAGGTCGACCGGGCGGCCGGCGATCGAGCGGACCGTGCGGGCGTTGGCCTGGACCAGCCACTCGCCCAGCTGGGTGTTGAAGTCAGCCGGTGAGGTGAACCTGCGCCCGGGCAGGAACGAGGTCTCCAGATACTGGTTGTTCCGCTCGACCATCCCCTTGAACTCCGGGTCCCGCGGCGGAGCCAGCCTGATCTGGGTGGCCAAGGTGCCCGCGAACGCCGCCGCCGGCACGGTGACCCGCCCGGTTCCGCCGATCGCGGACTCCCGATCCCACAACAACGCCCGGGTCACCCTGCCGAGCCCGGCGATCAGCGTCCACATCCCCGCCAGGATGTCCCCGGCCTGACGCGAGGGGATCATCGTCGCGGTCAGGAACCGGGAGAACGCCAACGTCATCACCAGCACCGGCAACACCCGCTCCTGCCCGGCCGCGACCGGGATCCTCGGCTCGGGAAACCACAGGTCGCACTGGGTCAGCTGCCCCGGCTCATAGGTGACCCGGTCCACCGGATCGATCCCCACATACTCCGGCCGGATCGCCGCCAGCCGCTTCTTCAACGGCGACAACGAGTACGGCCACCCGATCCGGGACGCGACCACCGGCGCCGGCATCCGCGGCCACTCCGCCAACAAAGCCCGGATCTGCGGCTCGTAGGCATCAGCCACCGACCCCCGCGGGGCCCGCTCATACTTCGGCGGCCGATCCGAAGCCAACGCCGACCGCACCGTGTTCCGAGCCACCCCCAACCGCCGAGCGATCTCCTTGATCGGCACACCCTCGCCGCGATGCAACCGGCGAATCTCCGCCCAGTCCTCCACTTTCAACACCCTCCAAGACTCAGGAGGGGGTCAACTTTCGGAGAACCCCAGGGGGTCAGTCTTCAGGAGGCGGCGACA
>NZ_JBEXMJ010000030.1 GCF_040610475.1 Actinopolymorpha sp. NPDC004070
CGCCAAAGAGAACCGCACCAACCGCCGCTGAACCAACCGCCAGGGGGTCAACTTTCCCGAACCCGCGCGGGGTCAGTTTTCGCGAAGCGTTGACAACAGGCGGAGGTCGCAGCTGAACGCGTACGAACCGTTGCGGGCGGACCCTTGCAACCCTTCTCCGCCTGCGGGCCCCAGGGGACTCCTCGGGCAGGCAGTCAAGCTCAATCAGTGCGAGGGGTCGGCTGCACGGAGATGCCGCGCAGCAAGGTGCGTGGTTGCTCGGCGAGTCGACCTGGCGCGGAGGGCTGGCGTCTCCCCGGGTCGGTCGCCGAACTCCTGCAGAACCACGGTGCGGTCGTTGCAGTAGTCCGAGTGCCGAGACGCGCGGAGCGACTTCGACGGCCAGGGTCGTGGCAGCGGCCCGACCAGGCTCAGGTTGAGCTCCGCTTGGGTGCCGTGCTCGACAGGTCTACTACTCGACCGGCGCCGGATCTCGGACGGCGCGTAGCCGGAGGGAGAAGCCGTCGGCGGTGGAGATGAGGGCGGCGTCGATGTCGAGCAGGTGGGTCATCCAAAGGCCAAGACCAGTCCCGAACGTGGTGTTCGCGGACGGTACGAGCCCGGCGAGTGGGTCGACGGGCCCCTTGCCCCTGTCCTGCACGCTCACGACGACGCGGCTGTCGGTGGCCCAGATGCGGACGGTCGTGGGAGGTACGCCGTGCAGCCGCGCGTTGGCGACGGCCTCGGAGACACCGAGCAGCAGATCTTCCAGTGTGTGATCATCGACCCGCCCGCGACCGATCTGCTCAAGAGTGTGCCGGGCCTCGGCCGCGGAGGGATCGATGAGCTCGGCGGCGGGCGTCGAGGCCTCCAGCGGGTCGGCGGTCACGGGAAAATCCGGCCTCGAACCGTGCGCCTCGTAACGGCTGTTGACGCTGTGCACGCCGGCGGCGGTAACGACGTGGGGATGCGCCCGCTCGACCACGTTCCGCACCTGTGCGGACACTGTCGCGGCGTCGTACAGGCAGAGGCTGCGTACGGGGAACTCTTCCCACACGGAGTTCACGGCGAACTCATAGCGGTCCCAGCCCTCGAAGCGCCCTCCGTTGCCCGGGTGCGGTACGTCGCCAGCGATGCGGATCTGCGGTGCACCGGCCGCGACGTGGCGTTCGAACACTCCCCGGTAGGTCGCGATCGCCCGCGCGGGCGTGGCGTACAGGCTGCGGTCGGCGACGAAGGTGACCGCCGAGGGATCGTCCAGCCACGACCGCAGCAGGTCTGCCTTGCGCTTGTCGTAGCCGATGACCACCGGCTCGCCGGCGGCAATGCCGTAGGTGACGAACGGCACGATCAGCGCGCGGAACTCCGCGTCGGACGCGTAGAACCCAGCCTCGTGGAAGTGGCCAGTGGAACCGTCCACCGCACCGACGCTCATGTCTCCACCTCCGACAGGGCGAGGTTGGGCAGTCGATCGCAGGCCGCAAGAATGGACACGATGCGTTGTGCAGACTGCAGTTCGTGCAGCACCCGGCGCCTGCCGGGTAGTGCGAGTCTGCCAGACAGAAGGATCGGCAAACCCGCCGCCTCCCAGTCGATGAAGCGCAACCCGGAATCCGGTGCGGGGCCATCGCGCGGAGTTGACCGCTCGACACGAAATTCTCCGATGGCGCCGCATGGAACGCCTGCAAAGCATCGCCCGCCCGGGGTGGGCGATCACGACGTCATGCCCCACCCACTGGATCGCCCGAACGGGCACGAAACGTAACGGGATCGCCCTCACAGCCCCCGACCGACGGCCAACAGACCTCCATAGCAGTGCGGTCTGCATTGTGCGCCCCCTACTGGCGGAAGGCGCTCGGACGGCAGCCTGCACCTCCGACCCTTCTGCCACCGCTGCCCGGCGAGGTGATCGCCCCGGCCACCTGCGCTGCCCTCCGAAAAGGCGCTCCGCTGGGGTCGGAGGCCTAAGCGAAGGCCGCCGGGGCGATCGTGCCGCGAAGCTACAGCAGTCCGGCGCCACTTGCTGGTGCGCGAGCGTGGTCGCCCCGGCCCCCATGCGCCTCGCGACCACATCTCCGAAGTCGTGGCGAGAGTCGGCCGGGGCGACCACGCTCGACGCTAAGCCCGAATCCACCGATGGGCTGTAGGTGATCGTTTCCGGATCGCCTTGTGGGCAAGGTTCGGTCGGGGGCAGGGGCTTTCGCCTGGTCTGG
>NZ_JBEXMJ010000031.1 GCF_040610475.1 Actinopolymorpha sp. NPDC004070
TAGGCCATCACCCCACCAACAAGCTGATAGGCCGCGAGCCCATCTTCAGCCAATAAATCTTTCCACTCTCACCCATGCGGGCAAAAGTCATATCCGGTATTAGACCCAGTTTCCCAGGCTTATCCCAGAGCTGAAGGCAGGTTGCTCACGTGTTACTCACCCGTTCGCCGCTCGAGTACCCCGAAGGGCCTTTCCGCTCGACTTGCATGTGTTAAGCACGCCGCCAGCGTTCGTCCTGAGCCAGGATCAAACTCTCCGTTGAAAACCAACAAAAAGCCACCCCAGCAAACAACAACCCCAAAAAGGAGCTGCCGTCACCAAAGGAATCCGCGACAAAACACCACACAAACCATCAGGTCCGCACAGCATCTTGCCAACGGGGCAAAAAAACACTGCATCGACTTTCGGCACGCTGTTGAGTTCTCAAGGATCAGACACACACCAGAACCCGACCTCTCAGCCCGGCTCCGGGGCAACTCTTCTACGTTACTTGCTCCGACCACCCGTGTCAACTCGGCTGTTCGGGGCACCCTCAAGATCCGCTCAGAACGCCGAAGCGCTCCTGCGCTGATCCTTTGGGGGTGGTCGCCGGTCCGGCCACCTCTCGGCGTCCCGCGCTCTCAGCAACCCGGTGAATCTTACCGATCTCTCCGCCGCCCGGCAAATCGGGCTCTTCGTGACCGGCTCGCCTGGATCTTACGTCCACCGCGCAGCTGCGCGAAGTCCGGTATGTCCCTGCGATCTGGCCGCCGTTCCGGCCGCCTTTCGGCGTCCCGCTCTCCGGCGACTCGTAGAAGTTACATGGTCGTCTTGTGTTGGTCAACCGGGGGGGCCACTATCCGCCGACGTTCGCGCTCGAGGCGCTTGCACGGGGCTGACGACAGGTCCCCGAGGAGCCGGACCAGACGCGCCCCGACCAGCGGCGACGGGCCCACCTTCACCTGTGCGACCGCTGGTCGGGGCGGTGTCCACCGACTACCGCTGCCTACTTCTGCTCGTCCCGCTTGTCGTCGTCGACGACCTCGCCCTCCACGACGTCGTCCCCGCCTCCGGTGGCGGCGCCTCCGGCCGAGCCCGCGGCACCGGTGCCGGCGGCGTCGCCGGTCGGGGCACCCTGGGACTGCTCGGCGTTGGCATAGATCGCCGAACCGATCTTCGTCCGCGACTCCGACAGCTTGTCGAACGCCGACTTCAGGGCGTCGTTGTCCTCGCCCTCCAGGGCCTTCTTCAGCGCGGCGATGTCCTGCTCGACCTCGGACTTGACCTCGGCCGGAACGCTGTCGGGGTTGTCCGCGACGAACTTCTCCGTCTGATACACCAGCGAGTCCGCCTGGTTGCGAAGCTCCGCGGCCTCACGGCGCTTGCGGTCCTCCTCGGCATACTGCTCCGCATCCCGGACCATCCGGTCGATGTCCTCCTTGGGCAGAGCCGACCCACCGGTCACCGTCATCTTCTGCTCACGACCCGTCCCCAGATCCTTCGCCGACACATGCACGATGCCGTTCGCGTCAATGTCGAAGGAGACCTCGATCTTGGGCACGCCGCGCGGTGCGGGTGCGATCCCGGTGAGCTCGAAGTTGCCCAGCGACTTGTTGTCGGCCGCCATGGCCCGCTCGCCCTGGAACACCTCGATCAGCACCGACGACTGACCGTCGGACGCGGTGGAGAAGACCTCCGACTTCGTGGTCGGGATCGTGGTGTTCCGCTCGATGATCTTGGTGAAGATGCCGCCCTGGCCGGACAGCCGGCCCGACGCGATGCCGAGGGACAGGGGAGTGACATCCAACAACAAGACATCCTTCACCTCACCCCGCAACACACCCGACTGCAACGACGCACCAATCGCCAC
>NZ_JBEXMJ010000032.1 GCF_040610475.1 Actinopolymorpha sp. NPDC004070
CTAAGCCCGAATCCACCGATGGGCTGTAGGTGATCGTTTCCGGATCGCCTTGTGGGCAAGGTTCGGTCGGGGGCAGGGGCTTTCGCCTGGTCTGGTTGCCAGGGTGTCCACGTGGGGTTCCGGTCGCGCCGTTGAGGCTGGGTGGTCAGGTCGTCGCGGGGGTGGGTGGTCCGCAGCCGAGCACGGTCGTGAACAGGCGGGTCCACGCGGTTTCCCATGGCCAGGCGGCCGGCAGGTGAAAGACGATCCGTCGGGCGGAAGTTGCCAGGCGTGCGGGGACTGCGATCAGTTTGGCGCGGATGGTGGCGGTGGTCGCCTTGGCCAGCGCGGGATCGGTGAGGGTGGCTGCGGCGCGGGTGAGGTTGAACGCCATCACCGCGAGAACCAGCCAGGCCGCGTTCGCGGCGAACCGGCCGGAGGGCAGGTGTGCCAGGGCTGAATTCTTCAGGTCGGCGTGGACTTGTTCGATGATCGCGTGGGCTCGGTGGGTCTTGTCCACCGTCACGGTGTCCATCGCCTCGGTGGGCACGGTGGTGAAGAACGCATGGAACCGCCACATGGCGAACAGGCCGTCCTGACCGGGGGCGGTGTTGAGGTCGGGGATACGGCGCACGACCAGGCGGCCGGGCACCTGGTCAGCCTTGCTCTTTCCGCTGAACGCGGTGAACGGTATCTCCGCGACCTCAGCGCGGGAGATCCACCGATCGGTGGTCTCGTCATAGACCGCGTGCGGGTAGGCGATCGTTTCCCACGCCGACTCCTCAACGGTGGCGATGGCCTTCTTCACCGACGTGTCCAAGCGGACGGTGACCGACACCTGCGCCCCAGCACCGACCGCCGCGGCGATGGTGGGCCGGCCGTAAAACGCCGAGTCCGCGCGTACCAAAACCGGAGCCTGCCGGCTGGGGCCCCGCAGGGCGTTCACGGTCTTCAACGCATCGGTGACCAGCCGTTTCGCACCACGCGCGGACCCGCACGACCCCTTGCGCAGCCGCTGCGCCACGATCGCCGGCGCGGACCGGCTGGTGGTGACGGTGGCAAGGAGGGCGTTCAGGCCGCGCACACCGGAGTAGCCGAACCCGGCCCCCTGCTTGGCGTAGCCGTGGACCTCGATGATCGTGTCGTCGACATCGACGGCCGTGTAGTCATCGCTGCCAAAGTTGTCGTCGGTGTCGTCGGTGTCGTCGGCGTCGTCGATCCCGGCGACCAGCGGCGTGCTGGCCGCCAGGCCGGCCAGCAACCGGGCCGCCACGGCATCGAGTTGGCGGACGTGGCCGAAGGTGAACGAGCGCAGGAACGACCCCAATGTCGACGGGGCGTAGACGCCGGTGAACGCCCGGCCCATCCCACCGTGACGCAGCAGCGCCATGTCATCGATGCTGTCCGCACCGGCCACCATGCCCGCAACCAGCGAGGCGACCTTCGACCCGGCGTTGGCACCCTTGTCACCCGGCACGGACAGGTGCGCATCGGCCAGCTCGTGCAGGCCTACCGACTCTGCCAGGCCCATCACCGGGACCAACCCCGCCGACGACACCAGATTCGGCTCGTCGAACACCGCAGACGTCGCGGCGAACGTGTGAGACAGTTGCATCCCAGAGATGCCCTTCGTGTTGCTTCAGGATCGTTCCTTCGACAAGACCGATCCTCCAACACGCAAGGGCATTCTCGCGTCACGACCCGCTCACCACACCCAGCCCATCGGCGGATCCGGGCTAAG
>NZ_JBEXMJ010000033.1 GCF_040610475.1 Actinopolymorpha sp. NPDC004070
TGTGAGACTCGCAGTTGGTTGCTCTAGCCATGGGCACCACCGGGCGGCGCGACGGTCGTCGCGCCTGGCCGGTTCGTAAGTAGGCAGTCCGGCCTGCGGCCTGTCTGCCGCGGTCACCTGGTGATCGCTGCCAGGTTGGTGCCGGTGAACACGACTGACCCAATCACTCACTGGCCGCCAGCCAGTTCCATCGGCGTGCCTTCATGTGGATATGTCGTCGTGATCGCCGGCACCGGCCTGGCCCACCGAACCGCTGGCCTGATCAGAAGCCTGGCCGACCGAGCTGGTCGTGCCTCATCACAGTCCTGCCGCGCGGTGACCGCATCCAGGCCGGTGCCGACACCCATTTGGCTCCGCCCAAAGGAGGAACCGCATGCCCATGCTGACAGGACGCGTCGAGTACGTCATTGGTGTGGACACACACCGCGACACCAACACCGCGGCCGTGGTCACCGCCGCCGGCGCGGTCGTCGCCCATCGGCAATGCCCAACCGACACGTCGGGATATCAACAGGTCGTCGCGTTCGCTGACCAGCACGCGTCCGGCCGGCGTGTCTGGGCGATCGAAGGCACTGGCAGCTTCGGCTCCGGCCTGACCACCTATCTTCTCGACCGTGGCGAGTGGGTCGTCGAGATCGATCGTCCAGCCCGGCCCGCGCGGCGCAACGGCGCCAAGACCGACGACCTCGACGCCGTCCGGGCCGCCCGCGAAGCCCTCGCCCGTGAGCACCTGGCCGCGCCGCGAACCCGTGGAGATCGTGAAGCGCTCCGCGTGCTGATCAGCGCTCGCCAAGGAGCGGTCCTCGCGCGTACGAAGGCGATCGGGCAGCTCAAAGCACTGATCGTCAACGCACCCGAGTCACTGCGTGACCAGCTTCGCGGTGCAACCACCGACCAGCAACTACACCGGTGCTCTCGACTACGCACCCTGCCCTCACAGTCGGTCGAGCACCGAGCCACCGTGCGGGCGATTCGTGCTGTTGCTCGCCGAGCTCTGTTCCTGCAAGCCGAGGCCGCCGAACACGAAACCGAACTCAACGAACTCGTTGCCGCCGCCTGCCCCCAACTCCTCGACCGACCCGGCATCGCCACGATCACCGCAGCACAGTTCCTGGTGTCCTGGTCCCACCACGGCCGCATCCGCAACGAGGCCGCGTTCGCCGCACTCGGCGGTGTCGCACCCATCCCCGCCAGCAGCGGCCAAACCATTCGGCATCGACTCAACCGCAGCGGCGACCGGCAGCTGAACCGGGCACTGCACACCGTCGCGCTGTCCCGGCTGCAACACCACGCCCCCACCAAGGCCTACGCCAGCCGGCGAACCACCGAGGGCAAGACACCACGCGAGATCAAACGCTGCCTCAAACGCGCAATAGCGCGCGAGATCTACCGCCTACTCCAAGCCAACGCTCAAGCTGCAAGAACGACCGAACAGGCCGCTTGACAATCATAGAAGCATCCACAT
>NZ_JBEXMJ010000034.1 GCF_040610475.1 Actinopolymorpha sp. NPDC004070
TTCCGGCTGGAGAACATCCGGCCCGCGCCGCGTGGTGAGCCGCAGGTCGAGGTGACCTATGACGTGGACGCCAACGGCATCTTGAATGTGTCCGCGCGGGACAAGGACACCGGGGCCGAGCAGCGGATCACCATCAGTGAGAGCTCGAATCTGGACAAGTCCGAGGTGGACCGGATGGTGTCTGATGCGGAGCGTTACCGCGCTGATGATGCCCGGATCCGGGAGGTGGTCGACGCCCGTAACAGCCTGGACGCGGCGGCCTACCAGGTTGAACGCCGGCTGGGTGAGCTCGGTGACGCCGCACCCGAACACGAACGGGCTCGTGCGGAGTTGTTGTTGGGCGATGCCCGTCAGGCGGTCAAGGACGACAGCGCGCCGCTGGAGCGGCTGCGGTCGCTGACCGGTGAACTGCAGCAGCTCTACCACAGCCTGAGCGCTTCCGGCGGTGGAGCCGGTGGCGGGGAGGGTGGTCCCGGACCAGGCGGACCAGGCGGTGAACCAGGTGGTGGGCCCGGTCAAGGTGGTCAGGGTGTGCCCGGGCAGCGTGCAGCGGCGGAGGACGAGGACGTGATCGACGCGGAGTTCACCACGGACTGAGGCCCACCACGGACTGAGGTTCACCACGGACTGAGGTTCACCACGGACTGAGTTCAGCACGGACTGAGGCTTGCGATGACCGAGCAGAAGCCGGAGCACCCGCCGGATCTTGACCGGCCGGGGGCGAGTGAGACCGACAGGCAGAGTGCGGGCGAGCAGCCGGGCCCGTCCGGCCGCGACGATGCGCTGGTGGAGGCGCGGGCGCGTGCGGCGGATTTTGAGGACCGGTGGCGGCGTGCTGTGGCTGATGCGGACAACCAGCGTAAGCGGCAGGGGCGTGAGTTGGAGCGGCAGCGTGGTGAGGTCGCGGCGAGTTTGGCGGCGCGGTGGTTGCCGGTGGTGGACAACCTGGACCGGGCGGTGGCGCATGCGCGGGCGGTGCGGCCGGAGGGGGAGCAGGACTCGTTGGTGGAGGGTGTTCGGGCGGTTTTGGAGCAGGCGGTGGCGGTGCTTGCCGGCCTGGGGTTTCCGCGTCAGGACGATGAGGTGGGTGCGGTGTTCGACCCGGCCCGGCATGAGGCGGTGGCCAGTGTGCCGAGTGCGGAGGTGCCGGCGGGGACGGTGCTGGATGTGGTGAGCCCGGGCTATGGCGAGGGGGAGCGGCAGTTGCGGCCGGCGGGTGTGGTGGTGGCCACGAAGGCGGCATGAGGAGCGATGGCCGACCGTGATTTCTACCAGGTTCTCGGGGTGCCCCGCACGGCGACCCGGGAGGAGATCCAGCGTGCCTACCGGCGGCTGGCGCGGGAGAACCATCCCGACGTGAACAAGGACCCGGGGGCGGAGGATCGGTTCAAGGATGTTTCGGAGGCCTA
>NZ_JBEXMJ010000035.1 GCF_040610475.1 Actinopolymorpha sp. NPDC004070
GGGGAGGAGGTCGATCTGGAGGATCTGCTGAGCGGCATGTTCGGCGGGCGTGCCGGGCGTGGGCGGGCCGGCGGTTGGGGGGGTCGGGGTTTCGGCCCGATCCCGGGTGCGGATCAGGAGGCCGAGCTCCCGCTGAGTGTGGAGGAGGCCTATCGGGGTGGGCCCCGGTCGGTGACGTTGTCCGGGCCGGGTGGCACCCGCCAGTACGACGTGAACGTTCCGCCCGGTGTGACCGACGGGCAGCGGATCCGGCTGGCCGGTCAGGGCGGGCAGGGATCCGACGGCGCCCCGCCGGGCGACCTGTATCTGGTGGTCCGGCTCCTTCCGCATCCTCGTTACCGGGTGCGGGGCCGCGACATCTATCTGGATCTGCCGCTTGCTGCGTGGGAGGCGGCTCTTGGCGCGACGGTCGCGGTGGACACCCCGGGCGGGGAGGCGAAGGTCAAGGTGCCGCCGGGCACGTCCAGTGGGCGGTCGCTGCGGCTGCGGGGGCGGGGGATGCCGAACCCGCGCGGGCGGCCGGGGGACGTCTACGCGCAGGTCCGGATCATGGTGCCGCCGCACCCGAGTGAGGAGGAACGCCGGCTGTGGTCGGAACTGGCCCGGGTGTCCGGGTTCGACCCGCGTGCCCGTTCCAGTGGCGGCGCGCCCGGCCAGACGTCCGGCCAGACGTCCGGCCAGTCGTCCGGCCAGTCGTCTGGTCGGTCGTCTGCCCAGTCTGGCGGGTCGTCTGGTCGGTCGTCTGGGCGGTCGTCTGGCCGGTCTGGCGGGTCGTCTGGCCGGTCTGGCGGGTCGTCTGGCCGGTCTGGCGGGTCGTCTGGTGCGGGGGTGGGGAGGCGCTGATGTCGTATGCGTTGGTGTGGGTGCGGGTTGGGCGGGGGGAGCGTCCTGGCCGGCAGGGGCATCTGGGGTTGGAGGAGTTCGCCGCCCGGGTGGGTCAGCATCCAGAGCATGTGCGCCGGTTGGTGGTGCTGGGTTTGCTGGATGCGGATGCGGATCCGTCGGGGCGGTTGCATTTCGCGCCTGGGCAGGTGGGGCGTGCGGCGCGGATCGAGCGGTTGCGGGCTGGGTTTTGTTTGAACTATGCCGGGATCGGGGTGGTGCTGGATTTGTTGGATCGGATCGCTGAACTGGAGGCGGCCGAGCGTGCGGCTGGTTTGCG